>JBIINB010000021.1:0-47010 GCA_044337705.1 Pirellulaceae bacterium
GCCGTTCCGCTTGGTGGTCTTGATGTCGATCACACCCATGCCACCGCGACGCTGTGTCCGGTAGCGATTGGACGAACTGACATCGTCAGCATCTTCTGGCTCTCCAGGCGTCGCATCGCCTCCATCGGTTGCATCCAAATCTTCCTCGTCGGGCAGGGGAGCGGCATCGCGACCGGTCATTTCATCACCAGGCCCGAACTCGGTTCTCTTGCCATATCCATTGACGCACGCAGTAAGCAACGTTGCATTAGGATCGGCCACAACCATCCCGACCAGTTCATCTCCCTTCTTGAGAGAGATCCCCTTAACCCCAGAGGTGTTACGGCCCATGGGACGAGCATCCGATTCGGCAAAACGAATGGCACGGCCACCAGCTGTTGCCAGGACGATCTGGTCATTGGGTTTGGTGACGACGACGTCGACCAGTTCATCTCCTTCCCGAAGTTTAATGGCGATGATGCCGCCCTTCTTGGGGCGGCTGTAAGCTTCCAGAGGAGTCTTTTTAATCACACCCTTTCGCGTCGCCATCATCAGGAAGTGGCCTGGTAGATTGAAGTCCCGCACCGGAACACAATCGAGAATCTTCTCTTCGGGTTGCAAGTTCAGAAGATTCACAACCGCTCGTCCTTTGCTTTCGCGGCTGAGCGACGGAATCTCGTAAACCTTCTGCCAGTAGACCTTGCCGGTGTTGGTGAAGAAAAGGAGGTAGGCGTGGGTGCTGGCCACGAAAAGATGCTCGATCGGATCCTCTTCTTCGGTCTTAGCTCCGGCGATTCCTTTACCCCCCCGGCGCTGCGCCCGGTAGGTGGTGGCCGGAACCCGCTTGATGTAGCCTCGATGGGAAATCGTAACCACCATGGTTTCTTCGGTGATTAAATCTTCCAGGTTGTAGTTGCCCACTTCCTGTTCATCGATCTTCGTCCTGCGGTCATTTCCGAACTTCTTTGCCATCTCCAGAAGTTCTTCTTTGATGATCGCATAGATATTCTTGGAATCCGACAGGATCGTCAGATGGTTTTCGATTTCCGCTAGCAGTGCCGCGTGTTCCTCTGCCAGTTTCTCCTGCTCCAGACCAGCAAGTTGCCCCAGCGTCATTCGCAAGATGGCGTCGGCCTGGACACTGGTGAGTCGATACGAATCGGCGACGCCTCGTTCCCGCTGGAACTCTGCGTAACCGGCGGGACCTAAAGCCCTTTCCATCATCGCAGAAGGGCAATCGACTCCCATCAACGCTACTTTCGCTTCCGCCTGCGTGCGGCTGGCGCGAATGATCCGAATGATTTCGTCGATATTGGCCAAAGCCAAAAGCAGGCCTTCCACGGTATGTCGGCGCTTGCGGGCTCTGGCCAACAAGAACTGCGTCCGTCGACGTATCACCGACACGCGATGACGGAGGAACTCCTGAAGCAATTCCTTGATGTTCAGTTCCCTCGGCTTGCCGTCAACCAAGGCCAGAAAAATCATCGAGAAGGAATCTTGGAGCGACGAAAACTGATAAAGCTGATTGAGGACCACATCCGGATCGTGCCCCTGCTTGATCTCGATAACCAGCCGCACAGGTTCCTTTAAATCGCTTTCGTCGCGGATCGCCGAAATCCCTTTGATGCGTTGCTCCCGCACCAACTGGGCAATCCTTTCCACCACTCGGTCCCGCTGCTGCTGGAATGGGATTTCGTGAACGATGATCCTGGAACGGTTTCGCTCTTCCGTGATTGAGGTGCGAGCCCTCACAATGATGGTCGACCTGCCGGTGCGATACGCCTGTCGGATTGCGTAGCGTCCGCAGATCACGCCACCCGTGGGGAAGTCGGGGCCTGGGATAATTTCGCACAGTTCCTCAATCGACACCTCTGGCTCATCGATCACTCGCACCAGTGCTTCACACACTTCGCGAAGATTGTGCGGCGGGATGCTGGTTGCCATCCCGACGGCGATTCCGGTCGCACCGTTGACGAGCAGATTGGGGAACTTCGATGGCAGAACGACTGGTTCAGTACGGGATTCATCGTAGGAAGGAATGTAGTCGACTGTATCCAGCTTCAGGTCGTCCAGCATGGCCGCAGCAGCTGGTGACAACCTGGCTTCGGTGTACCGCATCGCAGCTGCAGGCAACCCTGCGATCGATCCGAAGTTTCCCTGCTTGTCGATCAGGACGTGGCGCATATTCCATTCCTGCGCCATCCGCACCAGTGTCGGATAGATCACCGCCTCTCCGTGCGGGTGATAATTTCCGCTGGTATCCCCAGAGATCTTGGCGCACTTGACGCGGGCCGCTCCAGGTCCAAGATTCAAATCGTTCATCGCCACCAGGATGCGCCGCTGACTTGGCTTGAGTCCATCACGTACATCGGGTAGCGCACGCGAAACAATCACGCTCATCGCATAGGTCAGATAACTGTCCCGCAGCTCGTCTTCAATCGGCTGATCGACCATCCTCCCCTCATTGGAACCGCCTCCCTCATCGTCTGCGGTCGGAAGGTCAGCGGCATCGGGTATGGAGTCATCAGGTGGGACATTCGACACGGTGTGTTTCCTTGAACAAGCGGGCGCCGCCGACCTTGCGAACGAACGGAATCTTCCCTGTGGTAGCGGGCCCCAGCGGAGGTTCCAAACCTCTATCTAACGAGGCTTTGAATTGTACCTTTTTCCACCACTTTCCACAACGGGCCAGAAACGCTCCGGACCCCACAAAATCAAGGAAAAACCCTAACCTTCAACGCCCCAAGATCGGTTTCCTGATGCTTCAATCTTTCGCTCCAGGAACCCAGCGCCTCCACACGCCCGAAAATGGTCTTTGGATCGAGTGGAAGAGGGCCCTGCTGTCGACTGTCCAGGCTCCCGGAAGGATGGTCGCCAAGCACATAGAGATGAGCGGCTGGCACGGTCGCCTCCCAAGTCGTTTCTCCATGCGGGCCGCGATAGTGAACATCGCGAACTACCCAAGCTTTGGTCAGCTGGCCTGCACCTTTCGACCAACGAATCTGCAATGGCTGGGCCGCTGAAACAACAGACTCCTCCTTGTGTTCATCGGAACCCCCAGCCTGCGACAACTGTGGCAATGGCCATGGCCAAAGATGCTCTTCACCTCCCTCCATGCCAACCCGCACCGCTGAATCGACGTGCGCGACAACGATTCGCACCGAAGAAGTCGGACCAGACTTCATTTCCCGTGAAAGGAATTGCTGCCCCAGGGGCGATCCAGAAACTCCGGCCACTACTTGCCAAGTCCCGGATTCCATCCGATACAACTTCACCAGCCAACGCTCGACGGGATGATGGCCCTCTACCTCTACCGAAAACCCCGGCGAAAGATCGGAAAACTCCAGCACTACCCCCACATCATCGACAGTCACCATCGGCCACGACTGGTCTGAGTCCTGCCAATCTTCGTCCGTGACTGCAGTTGGCTGCAGGGCATATCCCTTCGCCTTGCGTGGCCAGGGGCTTCGATGCCGATAACTCAGCACCGCTTCCTGGCAATCGAGGGAATCCCAACGATCGGACTCAGGTAGATCTGGATGCCAGACGGCCAGCAACGTCGCCGACTTCATAAAACGCCAGACTGACTTGCGGATCACTTGGCCATCGATCGTCAAGTTCCCATGATCGATCGCCAAACGTTCGCCGGGTAACCCTACAACCCTTTTGACGTGCCATTGCCCTTCCTGTGCGTCGCGAAAAACGACCAAATCGTCCCGTTCCACGCGATCCGCCGGCCCTAACGGCCTGACGACCACCCGCTCCCCTTCCGCTCGGCCCGCCCCACCAGCCTTCAGCGGTTCTCCGCAATGCGGACATAGCCATAACGGTGCCGCTCCTCGACTTTCAAACACCCGCATCTTTGCATCACACCGGGAACAGACCGCAGCCAATCGACTTCCCCTCAGCGATGGCTCCATCGAGTATCCAACGACGCGATGTGTCCCCCCGTTCTCCCCAAGCTTCGAAGATGCCCTTGGGACCGAAACAAACACGTAACGCAAAAGCCCAACAGCCACAAGCGGCGCTAAGGAAATAGCGATGGCCCGAATCCAGCTTGGTAGCTCGGCTCTCGTTTTACACTTCTCCATCGTCATTCACCAAAGTCATTCGGCCGAGTCATCGAAGGCTAGGAGCGGCGAAGCGACCGATCAGTTCTCCACATGATTTTAGCAATTGGGCACCAATCGCTCCCTTTCGGATCCAAGGAGCCATGGTGGTGAACTTTTCTTGATGCCAATCGTTCCTGCCATCGCGGCCTCCATTCCGTTAGATACCGATCCCCGCCTACCATCGCTCGGTCACCCAAAACCGGTCTAACATGCCGGACGTTTTTTAGGTATTCTTCGGTTACGAAGGAATCCCTATCCTCGCTCGTTCACCCGATCGCAATCTTTGTCCTACACGGTTCGTCACCCGAACCACCAACCGATCGACATGCCAATCTCGATAGACAGGAAGGTAGAGCCAATGCTTTTTGAAGGAAAAAAAGGACTGATTCTCGGCGTCGCCAATGAAAACTCGATCGCCTGGGCGATCGCCCGAACTGTGATGGAGCAGGGGGGAACCTGCGGTTTTTCCCACCTCCCGGATCGGCCCGACGACGAGCGTCAGCGAAACCGGCGACGCGTCAGCCAACTGACGGATCAGTACCCACAGAATGTTGCCTTTCTTGAACCACTGGATGTCCAGAGCGACGAACAGATCGCCGCCTTCATGCAAATGGCCGCCGGTAAATTGGGCAGCTTCGATTTCCTTCTCCATTCAATCGCTTTTGCGGATCGAGATGATCTTTCACGCGATACCATCAAGACCAGTCGCGCTGGATTCAAATTGGCAATGGATGTCAGTTGCTACAGCCTGATCGCAGTCGCCAACGGAGCCAGCCCCTGGTTCTCGGAGCGGGCGTCGGTAGCGACGATGAGTTACTTTGGGGGTGAAAAGTGTGTGCCTGGATACAATGTGATGGGCATCTGCAAAGCGGCTCTCGAGGCAACGGTCCGCTATCTGGCCTATGATCTTGGGCCAAAACAAGTGCGAGTCAATGCTCTCAGCGCTGGCCCTCTCCGGACACTCGCAGGCCGCGCGGCAGGTGTCGATGAAATGCTCGACCTGTACGAACATATGGCGCCGCTGGCGCGAAATATCACCCACGAAGAAGTTGGGCGTACGGGCGCCTTTCTGCTCAGCCCCTCCAGCGATGGGATCACCGGCGAGGTGCTGCACGTCGATGGCGGCTACAATGCGATGGGAAGCCCTGGACGTCTTCTGGACCGCATCCCCAAGGGGTGATCCGGCCTTCCCCTATCACGCCGCAGGTCGGCCTAAATGTCTTGAAATGTCGGGATCTTCCAGCGTAATCCGCTGGATGTCGTCGCAATTCGTAAGCCGACCTGTTCTCCTCAGAATTGCCTCACACGACAAAGTACCTCATCAGCGGATTCTCTGGAATCCGCTCACCGAGCTCTCTTCAATCCTGACTTCCTGCTTTGATCCTAATCGTTTCAAGCAAAAGCGTTAGCTCGCACTTCCCATCGCCAGTACGCCTCAGGTTGACTCGATCCGCACCCATTCCTTCAGCGGTTCGGAGGAGTCCAGTTCGTAGGGACGAAATTTAGTGATTCGCCCAGTTGCATCGTCATACAACAACATGACATTGGCATTCATTTTTTGCGCTATCGGTTGATCGATCAGATTGTTGGAGTCCTGAGCGCTCATCGTCATCAAGGCTCGCAATTCAAAATCCTGCATCGACTGCCTGGGAAGCCATCTGGGAATTGAGCTGGCGTTTTGAGCCCACACGATCGAGTGCATGCCCACCGCAGGACCTTCCCTAAGCAATTCCTGGAAAACTGCATCGGGTGCCGGAGCTCCAGAATCTCCGAAGGAAAAATCATCCGACTTGCGGAAATCCCGAAATCGCTCCAGCGGGCTGACACACCATAAAACAGGCTCCCAGCTGCTATGCCCCTGGCTGATTCGCTCCTTCAGTTGCTTATGCAGTCTTTCTAGCAGCGGTACCGCCGATCGCGAATCGGCAAGCTCCATCTGTGGGGCCAGACCCGCTAGCTTCGCGCCAATACCGCTTGCCGGATCGCCGGCCTGACCATCGAAGATGGCCAACTGCAGTCTTTCACGCGATGCGATCGGGAGGCTTTTCACTGCCGAAGCGATCCAGAGAGAAAGGCAATTCCCCGCCATCCGGTCGTTGCTTCCCACCAAAAGAAGATTGCGTCCCGCGCTATCAGAGATCGGCAGACGCAACGCCGGCTCTATCGCCACACTTTCTCCGATCAGCAGCTCCACCTTGTCGCTGGCATCCCCCCCCGCGAAAAAACCGGACGTTTCTGCCTTCCATTTCGCTGGCTGGTGGCCGTTGAAGACAACGCACCTTGGTGCATGGGAAGGGCGATCCTGGTGCGGCATCTCATGGAGAAGCTGAAGCTGTTGATCTTTGTTGATCCAGGCAACTTGAAATGGCTGATTTCCTTCCACGCGGCCACCGGCGTCATTGTAGATTGCTTGACCGGGGTGCCGAAGCCGTTCCGCCGCCAGATTGTCCTCACTGAGAATCATCATCGCATCGGACCCCTCGCACTGCATGGCCACACGCACTGCCATCTGAGCCAAAGTGGTTCGTGGCAGTGTGTAGGCACCTCCAAGGGTCTGAGATGCCAGGATGGCGTGAATACCAAAACTTCTCCCCTGCCGAACGATGCGATCGAGATACATCGAGGCGGTTTGCCCCAGTTTGTCGTCTTCGACGAACAGCTCCTGGAACTCATCGATCACCAGCAGAACGCGGGGCATGGGAATTTCGGGACAAGCCTTCCTCCATCCTGCGACATCCTGGCATCCGACCGACCTGAATTGCTCACCCCGCTGCTGCATCAGGCGGTCCAGATACTCCAGCGCGCTGATCCCAAACTCCCGCTCGCTCTCCATGGCGATGATGTCGGCATGAGGCAACTTCGCCTCCGCATAGACTTGGAATTCGACCCCTTTCTTAAAATCCAGCAGCACCAAACGCAATTGATCGGGACCATAATCGATGCAGGCACTGGTGATCAGCGTGTGAAGCAGCGAAGACTTTCCAGACCCTGTCTTCCCCGCGACCAAGGCATGCTGCGCGGTCCCTACCCCCAGCCTCAGCTTCTGTATCCGTCCTACCCCAGATTTTCCGATCGCCACCTGCAGACCTTCGGCAGAAGACGAGGTCTGAGCAGCATGCGACGACTCGAACAGATCGCTGAATGGAACCTCGATACGGCTTCCCTTCAGTGTCGCCTCGCCCACCCGATCCAGCCAACCATTCCACGACGATGCGACAGGAGGTGCTGCTACGTGAAGTGTTTGCCCTCGAAGCGGAGTGTTTTCAAGCTTCAAAGTCCATGGCGTTTCGCTCGACTGCGGCACCGATCTCTCCGCTTGTAGCCGAATCCCCCGCTCCTGGATCGATGAATCAGCAAGCCATGTGGGCCACGCGATGGACTGATCCACCAGCAACACGGTTGCGATACCGCAACGCGGTCCGCTCTGCAGCAAAGCCTGCATCGCCTTCCACGAAGATTCATCCAGTCCCGCTGGAAACCCTGCCCAAATCAACAGTCTGTACGGCTCCGCCAAACTCCCCGCGTCGCGATTGAAAGACCGCAGGTCGGGGTACCGGTCACGAAGCGACTGTTGAATGATATTCTCGGTCTGATAGGCCAGCTGCTGCAGCTGTTCATGAATATGACTAGCCTGCGTCCAGATCCGGTGCGACACCAGTGCGGGATCGTAATCAGCTAATCGCATCAACCACGCGTAGTCTCGACCGAGGCCAACCGGGTCGATCACCAAGGCGCGAAAACGGCCTGGCGGAAAAGTTGTCCAAGCTCGCAACATCAGATTGGGAACGATCATACTCGCTAGTGCTGAATCCACCTGGGGAGATCGAACCACCAGAAGACCGTCCTCGATGAATCGAAGAAACACCGGCCAAGATCTCGATTCGTCCACCGCCTTGCCCGCCGGGATCCACTCGGGGTGAGCACAGACACCAAGGGGAAGCACGCCATCTTCGGCTGATTGGTTGCCCAGTGGGATCGGTTGATTCCCTAAAGACGGCCACTCGGGGAAAGATTGGAGGGTCGCTTGTTGCCAAGCTAGCTCCAAATCACGAGTTGCTGCAATTCCTTGGGCCCAGCGTGCATCGACCGCCTTCTGATGGTCCCTCAACTGTTCGGCCATCCGCCCCGTTTGCTCCGCCGAATTCAGTTCCGCCTGTCTTCGACCTGCTTTCTGATCGACTTCCAACTGGTTCCATTTGGGTCCCTCCTCGAATTCGATGCGCTGCAACTTTTGATTCCACAGCGTTTTGCTCTGGAGCCGCAGACTGGACTGAGAGTCCTTCAATTGCGCCAGCGCAAGCTTCGCATCCCGCTGAAGCTGATCTCGCTGCGTTCGCCACTGCTCGTCCATATGAGCTAAGCGCCGATTGGTATCTTCCAAAAGTCGCTGCCGATCTGCTTGAGCCTGATTCTCGAGCGTCTGCATCCAGGCCGTGCACTGAACCCGCGCCGCCTCCACCATATCGCCTGCCTTCGGGACAACCCGCTTACCAAGCAGCGACAACCAGGGGCGCAGACACAAAAGCAACAGCATCGGTACCAGAACCCCAATCCCCAGGGCGGTAACTGCGGTCAAAAATGGTCGCCACTGCTGTTGATGAAGGAACCAACCGGCGAGCGATGCCAAGATGAGTCCAACGGCCCATGGCCGCCACGACTCGCTCCAGATAGCGGCGGGGTGACGACTGAGCGACTGGGTCAGGTTTCTCATCGAAACCAGGGCCTCGTCCATCCTCGCCGTATGCTGCTGAACCGATTCCCCGGTTGAGACGGCTCTGAGGTACTGACTTGGCTGAAAAGGAGCCAGTGGAATGACGGCCAGACTTCGACGGGCCATGGCATCGACCATCTCTCCGTAGGCCGATTCCACCATCTGAAGCTTTTGGATTGCCACCTGCGCATCCTGGGCTCTTCGTTCGTCAATCCTCCGATGCTCTTCATTCATCTGAGCGACGGTATTTGCCCGCTGGGTTGCGTGCGCCTGATCCCCTTGCTTGATCGCTTGATTCAGCTCTTTCTCTATCCTTCGGGTTCCCGCCTTCTCGTCACCGAGGCTACTCGCAATCTGCGCCTCGAATTCCCGCCACGTTCCGTCGATCCGCTCATCCCATTGATCGAGGAATTGGGAGGATCGTCTTTGGTGCTCCTCTTCCATGTGCTTCAAAGCCGATTCCAGATGCTGTCTCTCCTGAGACTGCAACTGCTGGATTTGGTCATCCAATCGACTCTCGACCGCACTTCGTTCCTGGTACCGCTTCCGCATTCCGCGCAGCACTCGATCCTGCCACGGAGAAATCCGAAGGAGGTCGATTTGCCGCTGCTGGCTCGCCATGACGTCACTCATCCGTTTATTTGAAAATGATGACCGATTGCCAACGATTCACTGGCTGTCGCCGTGCTGAGGATCCTCCAAGCGTCGTAACGCCTGATTGGCCCACTCGGCACACTCAATGAGTTCCTTCGAAAGTGCATCGACGACTCGGCTCCAGTCCGCAAGACTCTGTTGCTCAAATATCTCAGCCTGCCGATCCCGCCAGTGCTCCATCACTTCATCGACCGCATGATGGAAGTCTCCCTGAGTCTTTCGCAATTGCTGAGCGCATCCCAGCATGTCATGCCGCATCCTCATCAGCTAGACTCCCCCAACCGATCGGATGGCGTAGGTTTACCAGCGGAAACGTTTCGATCACTATCGGGCAGTCTTGCCATACCTGACGGCGCGGACGCTGACAGATAGGAACGCAGCGGGAGAAGAATTTTTCCCAGCCGGTGATGGGCTTGTGGCAAGCCCGACTGGACCAGTTCATCGAGCGATCGAATTTTGCGGTCCAATTCCGGCACCATTCTCTGCCACTCGATCGCCGTCTGCTTGGCAACGGCAAGTTTCGCCTCGCAAAGCTTCCTCCTCTCAGACCAAAGATGCAGGATTTTTCGCTCCGAGCTGCAAGCCGGAGTGTCGCTGGATCGACTTCGCGATTCGCACCTTGCCAGCGCTTCCCTCGCCTCGGTCCACCTTCGTTCGGCAACCACCAATTGGTGGGTCCAATAACCAGGTGCATCCTCTTCGACCCAACGCGTCATCCGATGCATCTGTTGCAGCGCGGCTTCCACCTGTGCGGCCAGCGCCGTTCGGGTTTCTCCGATCTGCTCCTGGAAGCGCGACAGCGCTTCCACGTCGGTCACCCTTGCATCAGCCATTGCGCTGATACTCCTCGATCAATTCCGCTTTGCGAATCAGGTATGGAATGTACCCCTCGGTCGTTTCCAGCAACCGTTGCAACTGCTTCCAGTGATCTTCAAACTCAGCCGAGAACTTCCGATGCTCCTGATCCCGCCAGGAAGCCCCCAGCCGTGACATTTCCTCTTTCAGTTTCGATGACGAATCACCCAACTGCGAATTAAAACGTTTCAGCATCATGGCGAAATGTCGGAGCTGTTCTGGATCGACGATGGCCTGATTCATGTTCCATTCCCCCTGCGACAACTGCATTGCCGCCCCCAGTAGCCCAAATCCTGATTCAACGCGGTAAAAGCTCCAAGCGGTCGATACGAGCCTGAATGGCCTGCGATGATTCGGTGGCCAATTCTTTCCATAACTTCAAATAACCCAGAGCGGGTTCCACCCACCCCTGCGACTCCGCCAACTGAGCGGCTGCTTCTAAAGCTTTGCATCGCAAGTCGTGAGGCGACAGAGGATTGCGAGCGATGGCGGAACGCCGGTAGGCGCTCAAGGCTTCCAAAAAGTCCCCTCTTTGCTGCAGAATACGCCCAAGTTGAAATCGGGCATGGCCTCGCAGCTCCGGAATCTTCTCGGCTTGTTGCAGCCGCTGGAAAGCTTCCTCCATCTGCCCAAGCTGGCAATAAGCCGACGCCAACGGCAACAGAAGCTCTGTCTGCTCCGGATGTCGCTCCAATCGGCTCGCACAAACTGATATCCTTGTATTCGCGTAAGACACCTCCGCCCGCTCAGCATGCTGCACGTTCTCCTCGGTTGGATGCTCTTTGGCCTGAGCTTGCGCGGCCATGAATTCAGCTTTGGCAACCTGATGGCGGGCTTCTTCATGGAGGCTAAGCAAGCCATCATGATCGGGTTGATGAGCGACCCCTGAGTCGAGCACACGGAGGGCATCACGCCAACGTTGCTGCTCGAAATAGATCTCCGCCAGCTCCAGATAAGGCATCGGATCGGCGGGCGTGTGTCGAATAGCCTGCTCCAACTCCTGGTACCGCTGCAACTCAACACGCGGTTTCGAGGGTTCCTCCGGCTGTCGGTCCGACTGCCCGCTGCCAAGCGAACCGGCGGCGGGACTTCGCAGCAACAGGTCATCTACAGCCTGAAATCGCGAGAGGATTTTCGCACCGGCCTGGGCGCTGGTGCCCGTCTCCTTGGACCCCGACTTGGCCATGATTCAATCATCTCCCTGTCCATCGTTCGGCAATCGAGAATCGCTGTCCTGCCCGCCGCACCAACACATCCGCGCGGGACTTTGCGGCTGTCGATCGCTGCAGAAATGGGATGTCGCTTAAATCACCCACACTCCTCCGCCTCTGTCTTTAGTTCTATTCCATCGTCGGTAAGTCGGCTACGAGCGACTGGAATTCCTGAAAGAATTTCAACCCGGAGCCGATTCGATGGCCAGTACTTCGTCCCCGGACGGCTGGTTTTCCCGTCGCCGAGCCACTCCCTGGCTACCGTGCTGTGCCAAGGCCGAACAGGTGATGCATGAAGGCTTCGCAGCCCAGGACTAGGCAACCCAGGACCTGCAGCAGTTGCAAACTTGAAAGTCCATCAGTTCCAATGGGGATCCGAGCGAAGCCAGTCGGCGGGGACCACATTCCCCAGAATCTGGTCGCCGAATCGATGAACCAAGGATTGCCATGATTGATCATCGAGCGAAAAAATCTGATCGCGGCTGAGGCACGAAACCATCCAACCACCAGCTCGAAGCTCTTCTTCCAGTTGACCGGGGCCCCAACCTGCATAGCCCACAAAGATCATGCATCGAATCTCTTTCATCAGAAGCAATGCCGAAAGATGCTCGCCCAAGCTAGTGAAGGCGACTCCATCCGCAGAACGGTGCTGAGAGTACCCCTCCTGATCGTGCAGGGCGATCAGACGCGTATCGTCTACCGGTCCACCGCGGAAGATGCGAAACTCGGAAAAGTGTGTCGACTTGCTATCCTTTATCCCTTGGCTGAGCAGCCAATCGGAAAAAGACCGCCCTGTGTGCCGGTTGAGAATGACTCCAATGGCTCCCTCTTCATCGTGCGACACGATGTAGACGATGGTGCGTCGAAAGTTTGGATCTTCCAGATAAGGGGAAGCGATCAGGCATTTTCCTGCAATCGATTCCACGCTCCTGCCTCCTTCCACCAACAGCCAGCCCAGCTCCAGCCTACACCAAAACCAATCAAAAGCGATTCCATCCCCTCCTTCAATTCGCCGCTTTGCCGCAACTGACAGATCAGGATCGGCAGCGTCGACGAAACGGTGTTCCCCATCGACTGTAACCGAATCGGCAGGCGTCGGTCATCGACTTCCATCTTCTCCTGAAGGAGTTTCAGCATTTTGGAGGTGGCTTGATGAAACAGCAACCAGTCGATCTCCTCCAGAGTTCGGTCAGCACTTCGAAGCACCTGATCGACTAGCTGTGGAATGGCATCGACGGTGAAGGTCATCAAACTTGCGCCGTCCATGTACAGCCGACTGGCCCATCGCTTCCTGCCGCGCGGCTGAATGGCATCCTTCAGCGGACGAGCTCCTCCCTCGGCCACTAGCAGGGTATCCGCACCGGACCCATCCGTGCCGAACCGGAAGCCACCAAGCGACTGCCGATCAGAAGCGTAGATCCAAGTGGCGGCGGCCGCATCGCCGAAGATGGTTCTCAGACTGCGATCCGCAGGATCGATGTACTTGGAATAGGTCTCGGCAGTCAGCAGCAGCACATTTCTAGCCTGTCCGCTGCGGATCAAACCTTCGGCCATCGAAAGTCCGTAGACGAAACCCGAACAGCCAAGATTGAAATCGAAGGCGCCGACTGAGGTGGGAAGCCCCAGACGCTGCTGGATCAGACAGGCAGTCGTAGGAAGAGGATAATCTGGCGATTGAGTGCACAGAAGCACAAAGTCGCACTGGCTGCGGTCGATTCCAAAGTCGCGAAACAGCTTTTCAGCAGCCGCCACGGCCAGATCTGCAGACGTCTCGTCGGGAGCAGCAATGTACCGCTGCTCAACCCCTGTCTTGGCGGCGATTTCCTCGATATTCCATTGCGGATGCTCAACCGCCAATTGCGCGTTGGTTTCCACTCGCGAAGGATAGTGAACCGCGATCGGACCAATCTGTGCGAAAGCCACGGAATCATTCCTTGCAGATGCCCATCCTCACCGGTCGGCCGCTCCTCGCCCCGCCTCGTTTCTCCGGTGGGAAACCAGCGCCATATGGTAGCATGGATTAGGTAGGCACGGATCACCACTTGGGGCGTTTGAGGATCTCGCTGACGATCAGGGCTGCCCGAAGCGTCTTGGGATCGCGAATCAGGTCGCGTACCGTTTCGGATCGATCGATGGCACCAGTCATCGACTGTGGCGCCTGCTCGGAAAGCTTGGGTAGCGTGCCAACTGCATGATCGATCGATTGCTGGACATGCCGTTCTAGCTTATCACTCTCTTCCTCTGCTAGGTGCCGCGATTCCAAGTTAGACAGAGTCGATTTTCTGGCGATTTTCGACGCTCGGGAATCGGTAGAGGATTCCTTGCCTTCGTCGCTGCGGGCGATACGACGGACCGGCTCCGGCTCGACAGGATCCAGAATTTCGGCGATCTCCACTGCAGCCCTCTGCCGTTCCTCCTGTCGGCCGCTGACAATTCCCTTTCGCCCGGACGCAGCATTCTCTTCCTGACGCAGCTTCTCTGCACGCCTCTTCGCCGCTTCCTTGAGAAAGGCTTCTAGTTCCACGTTGCAACCTCGAGGTGGCCAAGGATATTCGGGAAATCAGCCTTCGGTGGTTTGGACCATCGAAGGGGTGCCCGCATTGCTGGTCCCCGCGATGGAACGTCGCATTTCGGTATCGGCGTCGACATTCTTCAGCCGATAGTAATCCATGATGTTCAGCTTCCCCTGCCGCAGCGCCGTCGAGATGGCCAGCGGCACCTGCGACTCCGCCTGCACTAAGGCCGCGCGACTCTCCTGCATCCTGGCGATCATCTCCTGCTCCGCCGCTACCGCTTCGGCTCGCTTGCCTTCCGCGCGAGCCCGTGCGACGCGGACGTCCGCTTCGGCGCGATCCGCCTGCAAACGGGCTCCAATGTTTTCGCCGACGTCGATGCCGGCGATGTCGATCGACACGATCTCGAAGGCAGTCTGTGCATCGAGTTTCTTCGCGAGCACTTGCTTGGAAATCACATCGGGATTTTCCAACACCTGCTTGTGGCTATCGGACATACCGATTGCCGAAACAATCCCTTCACCGACGCGCGCTACAATGGTTTCTTCCGTCGCCCCCCCGATCAGTCGCTGCAAGTTCGCTCGAACCGTAACCCTCGCCTTGACTTTCAATTGAATCCCATCCTTGGCAACCGCATCCAGCGAAGGTCTCGAAGCTCCCTTGGGCGGACAATCGATCACCTTCGGATAGACACTGGTTTGTACCGCATCCAGGACGTCTCGGCCCGCCAAATCGATGGCAGTCGCTTCGCGAAATGTCAGTGTGATCTGCTTGCTCTTTCTTGCCGCGATCAATGCACGGATCACTTGGGGAACGTTCCCGCCTGCCATTGCATGAGCCTGCAGGCTCGCTGAGGTCAGATCAGGATCCTTCAATCCTGCCTGCACCGCCATGATCTTGCTGCGGACGATCGTTCTCGCATCGATCTTCCGGAAACGCATTCCGATCAAATCCCAGATCGTGATGCCAGCATCGGTCAGAACCGACTGGATCCACAGCCAGAAGAAGTTGGCGAAGATCGCAAGGAACGCCAACAACGCGAGAAAAAAAATCGCGGCTCCAACCAACGCCGCAATGGCCGCCGGAGAAATAGAATCACCCATGGCTGTTCTTACCCCCGATTGCAACTCCACCAGGATTCCCCACAGCCCGACGCAACGTCGAACCAAGATCCGGGGATCTCAGACCCGATCTGCAATACATGTCATATTAGTCCAATACCCCAGCATTGACCACCAAAGCCCTGCGGCCAGCGGATCTTTCCATGGTCGACACCAAAAGAAAAAGCCTCGTTCCCACCGACGGATTTTCCTGGTCTTGACTACGTTGCAGCCCGGGTCCAGCCTCTGCGGCTTGCAAGCGGTTCCGAGCGTTTTTTGCTGCCCCCGGAAGGCCCAACCGCCCCAAGTAGACCTGCATTTCCCCCTCGGCGACTCGGCAGCCCTCCCCCTTGGCTCTACAATCTGTCGAATGATCGCCCCAAAAGGACTTTCCACGCAGAGCGATTTTCTGGGGTTTTGACCTGGAAACAAGGTCTGCTGACAATCGGCATGCACCGCCAAGGCATCGCCGATCCGTTCGCTCTTTCAGGAGATTCCAAGTTTGGAACCGCTCACCATCGCTACGCTGCTATTTCTGGTTGCGGTTGTCCTGATCCTTCTGGACATCATCATCCCGTCGGGAGCGATGCTGTTGGTCGCAGGGATCGTTGCAGGACTGGGATCGGTGCTCTTCGGTTTCCGCGCCAGCTTTTCCACTGGCCTGACCTTTCTGATCCTCTTTCTAGCTGCCATACCGATCCTGTTTATGGCGTTCCTTCATCTTTGGCCCAAGACCGGCCTGGGGAAAAAGATATTAGGCGAAATCCCAAAAGCTCAATCCTACCAGTGGTCGGATGCCACACGATTGAGCGATGCAAAGCAGTTGATCGGAGTCAACGGCGTCGCGGAGTCGGACCTACTACCTTCAGGAACGGTACGGATTGAAGGACATTCCTTCGAATCCTTGAGCGATGGTCCGCCGATTCATCGGGGAGACACCGTGCGGGTGGTGCGAGTCGATATGGGCAGATTGGTGGTAGTACCCGGATCGCTCCATGCTGGAACTACATTGCCTCGCGTCGAACATCACAGCCCTGAGCCTAACGATCAGGCCTTGCCACCCATCCAATCGCAACCACCATCCCGACAGACGGAACCGATTCAACCTCCAACCCCAGAACCTACCCCCGCCCCCCCATCGCCCACGCGGACGGCACCCAACAAGCCATCCGCACCCGGCCGCGCACGCCCGGGAGCTAGTGTTTTCGATCTACCGCCAGAGGAATTGGGGCTGAACCCAGAGTCCAGCTTAGAAGAAGGACAAAACCCCTCACCCAAACGTCAAGAAGGAAGCTGATTCAGCCCACATCGGCTCGCGATCTGCACGGCGAATTTCACAACAATATCTCTCGTTTCCTTCAGACGGGCCCCAATCGATGGATACCAAGCCGACGGGATCAGCGTCGATGCATCCTGCCTGCCTACCAATCGACCAATTGCTGGCCGAATGCCATATTCAAAGAGGCCGCCGCGGGGGACCCGGTGGGCAGAACCGAAACAAAGTCGAAACGGCGATTGTCATCGAGCACCGTTCCAGTGGAATCCTTTCGCAGTCGCATCGCCTTCGAACCCAGGCAGCGAACCAGGACGCCGCCATCTTCCAACTCCGATGCCAACTGGCGATCGAGGTACGTGGTCCTGTCGAAAATCTGCCTGCTACATGCCAACAACTTTGGGAGAGCCGGGTGCGAAATGAACGCATTGCACTCTCCAGTGCCCACGTCGATTTCCCCTGCATGTTGGCGATCGCCATGAATCGGCTTGCAATCGAAAAATGGCAACCGGCCCCTGCCGCAGCAGCCCTGCAAATCACCACCAGCCAGTTGATCAAACTGATCCGCAACCACCCAGCCGCCTTTCAATACCTCAACCGGCAAAGAGGAAATTGCAGTCTACCGCCGCTACGCTAACGTTGCAAAGCGTGGCAGCTGATTGCGGAGCGATCCTGCGTTCTGCTTTTCATCCGCAAGCACGCTATTTCTTCGGCAGGTCGACTTCCCCCGAAGAATACGGATTCCGAAGTTCCGATAAGTGTTCGTCAAGATATTCGTACTCGTAGTCAGCGCAACGCTACTCGAAAGGATCGCTGATGGCAGAATTGCTTTTTGATCATGAGCGACTTGACGTATAGCGACTCCCGACCGACTGCATTCCTTTTCGTATCACATCGCTAAGTCACTTTCCGGCATCAATCGCTGTGGTCGCTACCAATGGCTGAATGCCGCTCAATCCATTCCGTTGAATATTGCGCAAGGTAATGCTAAACATTGCCGCAAAGACAAAAACCTGCTCTTCGAAGTGACTCGCTGTTCGGCATGAGCTTGCGAGTCGATTCATGATGTCCTGCGTGTTTGCGACTCCATCGAAGATGAATCAAACCTTCGAGGAAAACTGGCCCCAAACGAATCGTATCGATGCTCGCTCGACTGATCCATCAAGCAGAGTCCATTGCTGAGGACAGAATCGAGTACAAGTGCGAAGCCAGTCCGGACTGCTGACGAACAATCCAGTGCACGTGAGCGGCGGAATGGTGCGATTTGAACCCTGACCAATCTCCCATCGCCCCATGATTGCTGTCGTTCGACTTTTGCAAAATCACATCGGATCCACGGGACGCATTATCGGTTCCGGCTTTCATACAGCCCAACAAAAGACAGATCAGAACAGACGGTTGTAGCCATTGAGCGCAGCAACGCGATAGGCTTCCGCCATGGTTGGGTAGTTGAAGGTGGTGTTGATAAAATACTCGAGGGAATTGTGGGGCGCCGGCTGCTTCATGATCGCCTGACCGATATGAATGATCTCCGAAGCGTTGGGGCCAAAGCAATGGACACCCAACACCGCCAGCGTCTCGCGATGGAACAGGATTTTCAGCATGCCGATGGCACGTCCGGTAATTTGAGCCCGCGCAAGACTTTTGAACTGGGAATGACCGACTTCGTAGGGAATCTTTTCCTCGGTGAGTTGCCGTTCGGTTTTCCCGATGGAGCTGATCTCTGGGCTGGTGTAGATGCCGTTGGGGATATCGACCAGGGAGAGGCAGTGGTGGGTACAACCGCAAAGATGCTGGGCCGCTGCGCGTCCCTGCATGTAGGCGGCGCTGGCTAGCGATGGAAACCCGATCACATCCCCAACCGCGTAGATCGATGGGACACTGGTCTGGAAAAATTCATTGACCTGCAGACATCCGCGACTGTCGGCCTGCAAGCCTATCGCCTCCAGCCCAAGTCGATCGGTATTGCCAGTTCTTCCGTTGGCCCAGAGCAGGGCATCGGTCTTCACTTGCTTGCCACTTTCCAGAGACAGGACGACACCATCTGGCCGCGCCTCAAGCTTTTGGAACGTCTCATTGTGTCGAATCAGAATCCCGGAATCTCGCATATGATACGCCAGGGCATCGATGATCTCGTCGTCCAGAAACTCCAGAAGTTTCGATCGGGTGTTGATAAGATTCACCTTGATTCCGAGGTTGCGGAACATCGATGCATACTCACAGCCGATCACCCCGGCACCGTAGATGGTGATCGAGTGAGGTTTTTCCGCCATGCCTAGGATCGTGTCGCTGTCGAAGATCCGCGGATGACGGAAATCGATTGCATCGGGGCGGTAGGGCCTAGCCCCAGTGGCGATCACAATAGACTCGCCGCGCACCCGCGTCTCACCATCCAGTTCCAGGGTATTTGCATCGATGAAACGAGCGTGCCCGTGCAAGACGGGGACCCCATTCCGCTGGTAAAATGCTTGGCGCATAGACTCCTGCTTGGCGATGATCGAATTGGCGCTGGCTCTCAACTGCATCAAAGTCGGACTGACGTTGACCCCCATCTCCTTGAGGATCGGATTGTTCATCGCTTCCATGACGGTATAGATGGAAAACCGCAGCGCCTTGCTGGGGATCGTGCCCCAGTGCGTACATCCACCACCGATGCGAGAGTAGGCCTCGATCACTGCGACCGACTTGCCTCCTTTGGCCGCCTGCATCGCAGCCCCTTCGCCACCAGGTCCGCTGCCGATCACCACCACGTCAAACGAGTTTTCCATCACTCTGCTCCTGTTCCTTCGGCAACCCAGTCGTGTTGGGCGACAATTCTTTATACTAGACGCCCAGTAGCCCCGGCAGGAGGGCATTTCGGCATGATTAGGCCGACGGATTGTCCGCAGCAAGGAAAATCAACTCCCTATCCGCGGTCACATAGCAGGATCTCCTGCCCCCGTCCGCGCCATCCCCAGAGAAGGAAGGAGCTCGATGAAATGGAGCAGCAGTATTTGGAGCTTTTAGCCAGGGTGATGGAGACCGGGCACCCTAAGTCGGATCGCACGGGAGTGGGGACCCGAAGTATTTTTGGAGCTCAGATGCGGTTCGATCTGTCGGAGCGATTTCCGCTTCTGACGACAAAAAAAGTCCATTTCCACAGCATCGAAATCGAATTGCTCTGGTTTCTCCGCGGGGAAACCAACATCAAGTTCCTTAAGGATCACCAGGTGTCGATCTGGGACGAATGGGCCGACCCCGATGGCGAACTGGGACCGGTCTATGGCAAGCAGTGGCGAAGCTGGGAATGCCCCGACCGGTCAACGATCGACCAGATCGCTGAGGTCGAAAAACAGATTCGGACCAACCCCGATTCCCGCCGCTTGGTCGTCAGCGCCTGGAATGTCGCCGATCTTAAAAAAATGAGGCTCCCTCCCTGCCATCTGCTCTTTCAATTCTATGTCGCAAACGGGCGGCTCAGCTGCCAGCTCTATCAAAGAAGCGCCGATCTTTTCCTAGGCGTTCCGTTCAATATCGCTTCCTATTCGATGCTTACGATCCTGATGGCCAAAAGCTGCGGCCTCCAGCCTGGAGAGTTCGTTCATACGCTCGGGGATGCCCATGTCTACAGCAATCATTTCGACAAGGTGAAGCTGCAGCTGGAGCGTGAAGTCCGGCCGCTACCAAGCCTGATAGTCGATCAACCACGCTCCTCCATCCTTGAGTACCAGCCAGGGGATGTTCGATTGGAGGGATACCACCCGCACCCTGCGATCCGAGCCCCGGTAGCGGTGTGATGAGTACACCAGTCAACCCAGCGGAGGCATCGGCCATCTGCGCAACCCAGCCGTCAACCGGATCCGATGATCCCCGCAACCGCTCTCTGCGATGGGCATGAGTTGACAACAAGAATTTCGATGGATCGATTCCCATCGCTGGATCACTGAGCGTGGTTGCATTCGGGGTCCAGTGGCGATGGGGCACCAACTTCTTCGACGGGATGCAGAAAAAGATAGCGCCAGACCGGTTCATGCAAATAGCTACCATCTGCCTTACGGAGCGCCGATCCCCCGGGCACCACGCAACTGTGAGCTCGCTTGGCATCCCCCTTCACATCGGCCGAGGTGATAAGTCGGCGGGTCGATTGGTAAGGAGGATGGTGCTGATCGACGTCGACTAGCGGTCCCAGCCGCTGCAGCCCCAAAAGCTCCCACGACCGGCAATAGTGATCGCCGCTCCATCCATCATCCAGCGTGTGCGTAAACCCAAAATAACGTTCCAGCGGCGTCGCCGAAGGCAATCCCTGCCATGTTTCGAACTGATCGCGCGGCCCGCAGAACATCACCACGCGAGCCACTTGCTGGTGTTTGGCGAATCGCGCTGAGGTGGTTGCGCCGTGAGAAGCACCGGCCATGACAACGCGATCCCATCGCACGGCAGACTGATCCTCCGTCAGATACTGCCCCCAGCCAGCTTCCGGTGCTTGCTGTTGGAGCCACATCAGAAACTGCCGCACCCGCTCTATCATCCCATCGGGCCGGGCAATCTCGACTACCTCGCTGAAATCCTCTCCCGTCGCCGCTTCCAGCCGAATCCTTCCCAGGAACTCAGTATCCCCGGGAGGCACTTCCTTGGAGAACCTGGAAAACCATCCATTGGCATAGTGCACTCGCAAGGCATGAAAGCCATAGCTGGCCAGTCGGTCGAACAGCTCGGGACTTCTTCCCATCATCCACACCACCAGCTTCCCCTGAACCTGTTGGGCCATCGGATCGAAGATCGCCTGTTGAAGATCCTGCGGCTTGCCTTCCTTCTCCAGAAGAAACTGAATCGACTCATCCGCCGTCACTCGCGGATCGATCTGGCTGGCACGGGCCTCCCATCGCTGAACCTGCTCCGACAGAGGTACCAAGGTGACCCCTTGAGCCAACGCGTAGGGTCCGATTTCCGCCGTTATCAGCAAGCTGAAAATGGCCACCAATATCCACCGACAGAAGGCTGAAGGCTCTTTCATGAAGTTCAATCTTTCCGATGCGGGTACCAACTGAGTGCGGGAATCGCTACGTCCACTTGGAATCGGGGGCTTACCGGCAAAGTTTCGCTGTTCGTTCCCAGCCCCACTCCCTCAAATCGCGAGGCGAGGTTTGCCAAGTAGGGGAACTTGTGAGCCGTGGAGGCTACTGGTAGTGTAATGGAGTCACATGCCAATGAATGGGGCTCAGTGGAGCGATTGTCGGGAGGTACAGGAGCGGTTCGACCGCCCTCTGGACCGTCGGGATTTGAATGGGAGCTTGATGGGTAGCGAGCTTCCAGAAGGTCTTAGGCGAGTCGACCGTTGCCGAATTGTTCTCCTGCCCTTCCATGCCGTTGCCTTGTGATGGGCTCGGCGACTGCTAGCGGCTTAGACAGCCGCCGGACGGTTTGGTGTTCCGACGATCGTTCCTCTTTTTAGAAGAGAAATTGCAGACATGGCTTCCGATTCCAAGTACAAACTCGAGTACGTGTGGCTGGACGGTTATCTACCCGAACCGAACCTGCGGAGCAAAACGAAGATCGTTGGCAAAAAGCCAACGTCGGTCGCCGATCTGCCCCTGTGGGGATTCGACGGCAGCTCCACGCAGCAGGCCGAAGGTCATAGCAGCGACTGCGTGCTCAAGCCGGTGGCACTCTACCCCGATTCGACTCGCAAGAACGGCTATCTTGTGATGTGCGAAGTGCTCCTGCCTGATCTCACCCCTCACCCTTCCAACTTCCGTGCAACGGTTGGGGAATCGGAGGATCTCTGGATCGGCTTCGAGCAGGAATATTTTTTCATGGAGAATGGACGGCCGCTGGGCTTCCCCGAAGCCGGCTATCCAGCTCCTCAGGGTCCCTACTACACCGGCGTCGGTTATAAGAACGTCGGCGATATTGCCCGCCAAGTGGTGGAAGAGCACATCGACATCACGCTGGATGCCGGCATCGAGATCGAAGGGATCAACGCCGAAGTCGCCAAGGGACAGTGGGAGTTTCAAATCTTCGGCAAAGGCTCCAAGAAGGTTTGTGATGACCTCTGGATGTCTCGTTACCTAATGCTTCGTCTGGGTGAGAAGTATGGGCTGGATATCGAGTTCCACTGCAAGCCGATCCGCGGCGACTGGAACGGCTCCGGCATGCACACCAACTTCTCCACCAAACAGATGCGAGAAGTCGGTGGTAAGGCTTACTTTGAAAAGATGATGTCCGCCTTCGAGAAATATCGAGACGAACATATCGCGGCCTATGGTCCGGACAACCATCTCCGCCTGACAGGTCTCCACGAAACCCAGTCGATCGACAAGTTCAACTGGGGTATAGCCAACCGAGGTGCTTCGATTCGCGTCCCCCACAGCTTTGTCAACAGCGACTATAAGGGATACCTCGAAGACCGCCGCCCGAACTCCCAAGCCGATCCTTACAAGATCATTTCGCGTCTGCTCAAGACCATCCAGTCGGTTTAGTCATCCGACTTTGGGAATTCGCAAAATCTATGAATCCCCGGTGTCTGCCGGGGATTTTTTATTCCATCGACCACCATGGCAACGGCTTGCCAATTGAGTCATCCAAGAGATTCGGCTACCATGTCGGGCGGAGCCACCGCAGACGGCGTCCTGCAATACGGGGTCATAGCTCAGTTGGATAGAGCAACGGATTTCTAATCCGTAGGTCGTAGGTTCGAGCCCTACTGGCCCTGCTGCCTCGGTCCGGTCATCGAGTTGGGCGGTAAACTCGGCCATCCATTGACCGCTACGGATACGTTATTCCGACGCCACATCCCAACGCTGCTCGTTTGCCATGGGATGACAGGGTGCTTCGTTACTCACTCCCCCTAGCCGCTCTTTCGCTGCGGCTTGGGAACGATCCCGAAATCAGGGAAGCTGCTGGCGCCCCCGTGAAACGTACGACCTGTCGCTAGGTAATGATCGAAAACAAACACCCCGTTCCGCGAATTGCCCGATTGCAGGCATCTAAGAATGGCCGGATGCCCACATTCGGGACAGGCAGCGCGCAGTCCATGATCTTCCAGCAACTTCTGGATCCGCTTGGCGAACTCCTGATTCTCCCCGAGCGACCCGAAGCTCCATCCTTGAAACCCAGCGAGATTCTTTTTGATAATCCTCTGGATCGTCTGCTGGTACGATGCAATTTCCAGTTCCAACTGGGTTAGCTGCGGGTCGATTGCTGCGATGGTAGGTTGAGGCAGCCGCAGACGGCGCGTCAGCCCTTCCTGCAGCGACTCCACCATCCCCTGAAGACTCTTTAGGATCGCTTGCCGCCGAGCCTGCATCAGGGGCACATGGGCCGCAAGAACCAACTCCAACATCGCGAAAGGCGTCTGCTGATAGCAGATCGGCGCAAAGGCAAGTCGCCACTGAGGCGTAGTGTCATTTCCCTTACGCCGCGACGTCGGTTCCACCAACATCGGCTGTCGCTGCTGCCAAGCGATCTGCACCAAACGGTCATGTCGCTTGGACATCGCATCATCCCAACCCAGCGTCTCCATGCGATGACGAATCGCAAAGCAGGCATCGGGAGAAGCTGCGGCCCTAAGCCAGACCATTCCAGCGGGCGCATGCAGCAGCGAACAAAGCGTCGGCAGCAGTTGCTCCAGATAGAGCTGCAGCGATCCTTCTTCCTCGGCCAACCGAAAAAAACGGCGGACTACCTGTTGCGACGGCGGTGGCAGCGGATCGCAAGCCTGCTGCAGACTGCCCCGAAGTGTCTCGGCATTCATCGGCCACCTCTTGACGCTCGCCATGAACCACCATGGCTCGCCATCGCTCACAATCCCAAAAACAGCCGACGCTACGATCCGCTACGAGTTCCGGCAGGAGCTCCAGAAACATACCCAACCGCTCGGCACTTCGCGCCACCGACCCTGGGATGCCCCAGAACGCCTTCGGGTTCCATCGATTTAGATCAAAAAAAATCGAACGATTTGTACGATCTGGTATCTTTTCGTCGATCTCCAGTTTATACCATTAGTATAAACATTCCAGGAATCGCGAAAAAAAGCCGAAGATCCTGAAGTTGTCACTGTTTTTGGGAACCAGACGAAGGCGTCTGCGCATCAGATGGGACGCAGTGCATCGCTTCCTCTGGATCGGTGTGCGTCGTTTCAAGGCGGACGAAGTTCTTACTGAATGGGATCGGTCATGTCGAGTGTTCCTTCGCAGGAATCGGTCGAACAGACGAAGCGTCAGATCCGGACGCTGGTACAGGAAATCTCCGATTTGTCCAAAGGAGATGCTGCACCTGCGGAGTTCTATCCTTCGGTGCTTCAGCGCATCGTCCAAGCATTAGTCGCCAATGGGGGTGCGATCTGGCTCCTTGAAGACGACCATTCGCTGAAACTGGCATACCATATTTCGATGGAACCGGAGTTGCTGGAGGTCGACGGCGACAGCGCAGGGAAGCATCTAAAACTTCTTCGGCGGATTGCTCAAAAAGGGGAAGGCGAACTGATCCCGCCGATGACGGTTTATGGCGAGCAGCAGGCGGAGGCGAATCCGACACGACATCTTCTGGTGGTCTGCCCGTTTGGATCGGGGAAGCAACAGGTCGGCCTGATAGAAATCTTTCAGCGACCAGACGCTCCTCCCGACACCCAGCGGGGCTACCTGAAATTTGTCGACCATATGTCCAAGTTGATGGGGGACTGGGTGAAAGGCCAGTCGCTACAGCGAGTCTCCGACCGCCAACTTCTCTGGCAGCAGTCGGATGAGTTTGCCCGGCAGGTCCACGAGAATCTCGACTTGCGCGACACGGCCTACGCCATCGCCAACGAAGGTCGACGCTTGATTGAATGCGACCGCGTCGGAGTTGCGGTCCTGCGCGGAGGCAAGGCAAAAGTCATCGCCATCAGTGGTCAGGACGCCATCGAAAATCGTTCGAATATCATCTCGTCTCTAAACCAGCTTTCCACCCGTGTCATCAAAAGTGGAGAAACGCTCTGGTACGACGGTTCAACTGATGCACTACCTCCCCAACTGGAAGAGGCCGTCGAAGATTACGTCGATCTGTCCCATAGCAAGAACATTGTGGTGCTCCCGATCCGCCGTCCCGAGTACACCATCGAAGGGGATGTGCAGGCCAAGGAGACAAGAACGACTGCCGAACGACCAAGACAGATCATCGGCGCGTTGATCGTCGAACAGATCGAATCGTCCCTGGACAAGGACACCCTCCAGGGACGAATCGACCTGGTCTACGAACACAGCGCGCGAGCCTTGAGCAACTCACTGGTTCACAATGATTTGTTTCTAATGCCGGTGTGGCGAGCGCTTAGCCGCGCTACCTGGATGTTTCGAGGCAGCGCCCTGCCGAAAACTCTAGCCATCCTGGGTACCGCACTGGCTGCTCTCATTGGCATGTTCCTGGTCAAGATCGACTTCGACCTCAAAGGGAATGGGATCCTCAAGCCGGTCGTCGAACGGCAGGTATTTGCGCACGTCGATGGTGAAATCGATCGGGTGCTGGTGGAGCATGGTTCGGTGGTCCAGGCAAATCAACCCCTAGTGACTCTCAAGAATCGCGATCTCGAGCAGCAGATTGCAGACCTCCAGGGCCAACTGGAAGTGACTCTCGGTCGATTGAATGTCATCCCATATGAAAAGGCCAACAGCACTCGCTTGACCGACGCGGATCTCCGGAAGCTGGAAAGCGAAGAAGCCGAACTGGCTCAGAGAAAAATCAGTCTCGAATCCCAGCTGGCCATCCTCAATGAAAAAGCAATCCAGTTGGTGCGTCGCTCCCCGATCGATGGGATCGTCACCACCTGGGATGTCGAAAAGACACTGCGGGCCAGACCTGTGGTCGCTGGTCAGGCGCTCCTTTCAGTTGCCAAAACCGACGGGCAGTGGGAACTGGAAGTGTCGATGCCGGAGAAACGGATGAAGTATCTGGATGAAGCGATCGACAAAGCTTCGGACGGGTATCTGCCTGTCGATTTTATTCTGATGACCAACCCTTCCCAACAGCTGACCGGCAAGCTCTCCTCTGCCCAGATCCACCAGCGCGCCGAGGTTGCCGAGGAGGAAGGTACCGTGGTCAAGCTTCGTGTTCAGCCTGACTCCATGGACGGACTGACCCGCCCAGGATCCAAGGTGATTGCTGACGTCAAATGCGGAAAGGCCAACGCGGCATTCGTCTGGTTCCACGAAGTGATTGAATGGATTCGAGCCAACCTGCTGTTTTAGGCAGGCACCGCAAACAAGCTAACACTACTGTCACCGACGACGAATGCAGGTTCCATCAAAATACGGATCATCCTGATGAAATATAGCTTCCTCCGAACGCTGGTTCACGTCCGCCGACACGCAACTTTCGGACTCCTCTGCTGGACAGCGGCGATTGGTATTTGCAATCCCCTGTCGGCGCAGTCCAGCGACCTATCGAGCGGGAATCTCTCGGTACAACCTCCCGCGTTACCTGGATCGATCCCCGGCAGCGGTTCCGTCTCGGTAGAAGCTGCCGGTCTTTCAGGTGCTGCGGTGCAGTCCAACCGTCCAGGAACCCGCAACGAATTGGTCGATTCCAAGGCGATTCTCACCTACGTCAACGATACCGATATCACCGCGACGGCCGATGGAATTCTGATGCGGATTGGTGCCGATGAAGGTGCAACGATCGCCAAGGAGAGCATTCTTCTGGATGTCGACAGTCGAATGGTCCAGGCGCAATTAAAGGTCGCTCAGAAGAAAAAGGAAGCTGCCTCGGAGAAAGCCCGAGACCGATCGAACATCGAGTTTTCCGAGAAGTCCTACGAAGTGGCGAAGCTTCAGTTGGAAATGTTTCAGAAACTGGCCGATCGGGACGCGACGTCGTTGATGGAACTGGAATCCAAACGATTGGAAGCGGAAAAGGCTAGGTTGGCCGGCGTAGTGGCCGAAGTTCAGAACCGCCAAGACGTCGCTGCCGAGCAGGTAGCAGAGGCGGAGGCAGAAGCAGCATCGGTGGAACTGCAATTGCGACAGATTCGTGCCCCATTCGATGGCGTTGTAGTCGATCGAAAAAAGCAACTCTTCGACTGGGTCCGAGCGGGTGAACCAGTTCTTCGGCTGGTAGGCATGGAACGGGTTCGAGTCAATGGCCGCATCAGCGCGCAGGATCTGCAAGGACCACCCCACCTGCTGGAAAATGCTCCAGCCACCGCCATCATTACCCTGTTCAGCAACGGGACTCCTCAGGGAACCCAGGAAGTCAGCATCAATGGCAATCTAGGATTCGTCAGTCCAGTGCTTGATCCCAGTGGAATGTACGAAGTCTGGATGGAAATCGGGAATCAGCAGGTGCAAGGCCGCTGGCTGCTTCGAGAGGGGATGCGCGCCCGATTGGTGATACCGACTTCGGGTGGCTGAGCGGACGAATTGTGGTCTGGCGACAGACCTGTTTCAAAGCAGCTCTGTGACTTTTCCGGGAATCGAACGACATGACAACGATGGCCGACAGCTTGGTCAACAGCGCGATGCGCCCCGTGCGCGTTCGTCGCCGTCCAGACCTGGAAAGTCGGCGCCACAAGTACGGGGGCAAATCGTACTGGGTGGTCAAGGAGCCTGTGGGGCTGAACTATTTTCGCTTCCACGAAGAGGAGTTTGCCATCCTGAACATGCTGGATGGCAAAACCAGCCTCCAAGAGATGAAGGATCGCTTTCAATCCCAATACGCACCCCAGCGGATCACGGTGCAGGAATTGCAGCATTTCATCGGGATGCTCCACCGTAGCGGCCTAGTGATATCGCATGCACCCGGACAGGGAAAGAGTCTTCGCCGACGCGCTGATACCAAGAAGAAAAAGGAATGGATAGGCAAGATGGCCAACATCTTCGCCCTGCGATTCCGCGGCATCGATCCCGAACGACTACTGAATCGACTGCTCCCGTGGTTCGGCTGGCTTTTCACCCCTGGCGCCCTGATGGGAGCTTTGATGCTTGGGCTGGCAGCCCTCACACTGGTGCTGGTCAACTTCGCTCACTTTCGCTCCAAGCTACCGACCTTCGAGCAGTTCTTCGCGGCCGATAATTGGCTTTGGCTGGGAGCGACGATGGCGGTGGTGAAGGTCCTGCACGAATTTGGCCACGGACTCAGCTGCAAGAAATTTGGAGGTGAATGCCATGAAATGGGCTTCATGCTCCTGGTATTCACCCCGGCGCTGTACTGCAACGTTTCCGATTCCTGGATGCTGCCCAACAAGTGGCAGCGGATCTTCGTCGGCGCTGCAGGAATGTATGTGGAATTGATTCTCGCCTCGATTGCCACTTTCCTTTGGTGGTTCAGCGAACCCGGTCTGTTTAACTTCCTGTGCCTAAGCGTCGTCTTCATCTGTTCGGTCAGCACCCTGATGTTCAACGGGAATCCACTGCTTCGCTTCGATGGCTATTACATCCTGATGGACCTGCTGGAAATCCCCAACCTGCGTCAGAAGTCGACCGAAGTGCTGAAGCGATGGTTCCAGCAGTACTGCCTGGGGATGGAACTGCAGGAGAATCCTTTTCTCCCAAGGCGCAATCGCTTTTGGTTCGGACTTTTTACCGTCGCTTCAGCAATCTATCGCTGGGTGGTCGTCATATCGATCGTCCTCTTCCTCAACGCCGTCCTGAAACCCTACGGGCTTCAGATTCTTGGCCGACTCTTCGCCATCACTGGCCTGGGTGGGCTGATCGCGCAACCGCTCTGGTCCACCATCCAGTTCTTTCGCACGCCGGGAAGGATCTCCAAGATGAAACGAGGTCGAGTCATTACGTCGGCGGTGGTGGCTGCCACGGCCGCAGCTTTTTTTGCCTTCTTTCCATTTCCGTTTCATATCGATTGCGCTGTCGATATCGAACCTTCTGACCCCCATCAGGTCCGCGTCATGGTCCCAGGCAACCTAGTTCAGCTCAAGAAAAAACCGGGGGATCATGTGGAGTCAGGGGAGGTGATCGCGCTGCTCGATAACATCGCTATTCGAGCCGAAGAGGCCAAGGCGGTCGGAGAATTGGAAGTCGCTAGGAAACAACTGGAATTTGCCGAGAGGACCGCCCGACGCTACACCGACAGTGGCGTCGATGTACCGACCCAGGCGGCGCTGGTTCAGGCGAAGGAAAAAAGTTTGCAGAAGATTCGCGAGCGGATCGAGCAGCTGACGATTCGCAGTCAAATCGCCGGAACCATCATCGAACCACCGAGGAAAGACCAACCGCCTCAGGCTGCCAGCGGTGATCAGCTTCCGGGTTGGACAGGCAGCCCCTTCTCTGAGATCAATCGAGACGCCTTTTTTATGGAGTCCGATCTGCTCTGCCTGGTGTGCGCAAACAATTCCATGGATGCCATTCTGGTGATCGATCAGGGCGATATCGATCTGATTCGCGGAGGCGAAGAAGTGGAGATGCTGCCCGAATCGGCCAGACTCCGAAGTTTAAAGGGAACTATCGCTTTGGAAGATATTTCCAAGGCAGAGATGAAGGAAAGCCCCGCCCACCTGGCAGCTCAGGCAGGCGGTGCACTGGAGACCAAGATGGACGCCTCAGGCAAAATGATGCCCGTCAGCGTCTCCTATCAGGCTCGAGTCCCCCTCGAAGACCACGACCTGACACTTCGCAGCGGGTATCGTGGGCAGGCAAAAATCCATTTGGCTTGGAAATCACTTGGCTGGCGGCTGGCGCGAGTCATTATGAAGACGTTTCATTTCGAGTTTTAGGGCAGGAAAGATGTTTTCCTGTTTCACTTTCTTTTGTAAGGGTTTTAAGAAATGGCGAAGGATAACGACGGTGTGGAATCGGCTGCTGAAGAACAGGTGGCCAAGCCACAGCAGCAGATGGTGCAGGTCCAGGTCAAGGACGAAGATGCACTGGCGCTTTATGCAAATTTTTGCCGCGTGACCGGTTCTCCTGAAGAGCTGATTGTAGATTTCGGTCTGAATCCACAGCCAGTTGGGATCCCTCGCGATCCCATCGTGGTCAAGCAGCGTATCATCATGAACTTCTACACCGCCAAGCGTCTGCTCGCCGCCCTTCAGATGTCCGTGCAGCGACACGAAGCCGTCTTCGGTGTCCTTGAGACCGACATCAACAAGCGACTGCGCGTCCAGCAGTCATAATTAAATGCCAGTGAATCTCTGAAAGATCTGGAAAGCCGCGGAATTTTTCCGCGGCTTTTCTCTTGCTCAGACCATAAGGCATATCTTGGGACCACTCGATAATTTTGTTGGTCTGGCGGTCCCGTCATCGATTGCCTGGGTTAGTGGCTCACGCGAAGGCGCCAAAGCGCGAAGCAAGCGTCGCACCTGCAGTCGCATTCGCTTCAACCCATCCAATCTGATTTCGACCGGTCTCCATAGGCACACATCAGAAATCTCAATCCCATCTTTGTTCGTGCTTTCGCATCTTCTTGTGAGACCAACGGTCGCCGTACCGCTCGCATGCGATGGTCGGCCACCATGCCATCGCCTCCCACAAGTAGCATCGACACCAAATGCCATATCATCACTACTTCACCGGATACCACACGTCCGTGCCCATGTTGTAGGTAGTCAGTGGTGATGCACAACGCGACGATTCGTGCCCAACCGCCACGATACCAAAATGAGGATGTTCTACAGCGAATCTCTGCAGCTCTTCGGGATCCATCACGAAACAAGCAGTAGCGATTCCGTCGGCCTGCATTGCACTGGGCGCAACCACAGTGACGCTCTGCCAGTGCATCGCCGGCATCCCGCTGCGCGGATCGAGAATATGTCCGTAGCGCTTTCCCTGAAAGTAAAAGAACTGCTGTGCCGCGCCGGAGGTACCCAGGGCCTGATCCTGCAAGTGGAATTCACCCAGCACTTCGCTCTTCCGGTAGGGATGCCTCAAAAGAACCGCCCAGCCCTTGCGGCCAGTCCCATCATGTCGCTGCCCCATCGCAAGTGCACTGCTCTGACCAGCATGTAGAAAAACATCCATTATTCCCTGCTGCTTCAACCCCTCGGCGGCAAGATCGAGCGCCATGCCCTTCCCAATCGCTCCCGGATTGATCTCCAGCTGCGCCACCTGCTTTTGCAGCGTTCGCTCCACCGGATCCCAGACCAAATGCCGCGCCCCAGTGGCTTGGATCGCAGCGTCAATTTGCTCTTTGCTGGGAAATCGCCCCTCGCGCCGAAAAAAACCCCAAGCTTTCGTCAGATGACCCGTGGTGAAATCGAATGCGCCCCCGGTCCAGCCTGCAAGCTCCAGACCCGCTTCAATCAAACGAGCCGTGACTGGCGTCAACTTCATCGCCTCTTTTTCGGACAGCCGGTTCCATCGCGAAAGCTCACTCTCCTCCCGAAAAACGCTCCACTTCGCCTCCAACTCCCCCACAAGCTCCAACGCCACCAGCGCCGCCTCGGGCCCCCCCACGTACTGCCCAGCATTCATCAAAACTTCGAAAGGGCATGCCATGGCGTGACGGGAAAAGGTCCATTGGTGCCGCACCACGGTAGGCTCTAATACTTTCGCTGACTCTTTCTCTTTGGACAGATCCATAGCGTTCTTCTCCATCCACTGGCGTCCCAACTCGTTCCGACGTTATTATAGGCTTCGAGGGGATCGTTCTCGCATCCATGTTCCGAATGCTGCACTCGCTGCAGCACCATGGCGCCCTTCCCCTTCGATCCCCAACAGCCGTGTCGCCTCCGACAATCCCCAGTCGAAACATACTTTCGGCACTGGCTACCGAATGAACGGAATCCAGCACCTCTTCGATGGCAGGTAGGATCCAACGATGGACATCTCGTCGAACGCCTTTCGGTCTCTTGGGCTCTTCCTGACCTTTGCAATTCCCATTTCGTTTCTTTCGGCTCAAGCAAACAAGCCACGCCCACCGCGGCAGAAGCCACCTATTTTTAAGTCCAAAGACTGGGATAAAGTCTTCTTCTCAGATGTTGCTAGCCAGCTTCAGGGCGAAGACCCATCCACGGATACGGCAGCCGCAGCCATGGCGCAGGCGTCATCTGACGACGCACAGGCTACCACTCCCTCTAGTCCAGCCCCAGCCTCCGGCGACTCACGATGGCTGCAGAGAATCTCCAGTGGCTCCCTGGAATCTCTGGTCAAGGAATCCAAACTGCGTCTCGATGGAATCGTCACCACTCCAGCAAAGTTTGCGGGAGGCGGGTACGAAGACGCCCGACGGGAGTTCACTTTGCTGGCACTCCTCTTTGCCGTCATCGAAGACTACCCGGAAGAGGTACGCTGGCAGAAAAGTGCAGCGCTCGCAAAAAGAAAATGGGCTCGCGTCGCCGCAGGAACCAAAGTCGGCTCACCCCAAGCCTACAACGAAGCCAAACTGCGACTGCAGGATCTCGCTGAAATGCTCAATGGAAATCCGCTCTCGGATGCGGGTGCCGCAGAGGAATTCGTTTGGTCGGAAGCGGTCGATCGCGCAGCGCTGATGCAAACCCTGGAAGCAACCCTGCGCGAACGGATGGTCCCCCTGGCAGGGGACCCTAAAGCAGTCAAGGCGCAACCGGAAGAGTTCACTCAAATGGCGGAGCTAATCGAAACGATCGGGGAATCGTTAAAATTGCCGGGTATGCCCGAAGCCGATCAGGAAAATTATCTGAAGTGGTGCGAAGAAATGATCGCCAATGCCGAATCCCTTCAGCAGGCAGTAGCGCTTGGCAACTCCGATGGGGTTAAAGCCGCTTCTGCAAAGATCGACCAGTCTTGCACCAATTGCCACAACGACTTCAACTGAGAACCGGGTGATGGGGATTCGATTCGCTTGCCACGCCTGCAAGAGACCCTTGCATCTGAAAGACTTTCAAGCCGGAAAGCGAGGCAAGTGTCCCGATTGCGGAATTCGTTTTCGTATTCCTGTTGTCGACCAACCTTTTTCGATCCCTCTAGATGATGCATCAGCAACTCCCCGGCCATCGAAGGCAACAGAAGCGGCCCCCACTACCACGGAAGTCCCATCGGAACCATTCGACCAGGCCGAAGAAGTAGCAGGGAAACGAAAGTCTTCCAAGCACGAGACTTCTTCGGAAGTCCCCCGTCAACGAAGGCGCAGGGCCCCCACTCCACCCGCTGTCATCGATGTGGAGCACGAACGAGTTGTATCGACGTCGGAACCTGCTGGTGACCGGAGCAGTTCACATCGCCGACAACCGGAAAACGCTCGCGACGAAGGCTGGTACTGGATCGGCCCAAACGGGCCGCAGCGGATCGGCAGCCTCGAAGGCGGGCGCGTAGAGAAGTGGATTCGTGAGGGGCGTTTGCGCCACGATCATCTTGTCAGACAGGCGGATCAGGAGGAAGCAGTCCTGGCCGGTGAAGCTTTCCAAGCAATCTTCGAGCGGATTCAGAACACCTCCAAATTACCTCCACGCCCTCCCCTCTTGAGACTGCCTGTCGAAGGTGAGAAGCCGAAGGGGCGCGACGCCGACAGCAAACATCGAAAGCGGTTGTCTCGCGTCTCCCAGAGCACTTCCGAGAGCTCTACCAAGAACAAGCCGATCACGCCTTCCGAACCAAGCAGTATTGAGAAGAGACTGCAAAGCAAGCGAGCGTCCAAGCAGATCGCAAGGCAATGGATCAACATCCTTCTTGCGCTGGCAGCAATCGCACTTACCGTCGCGCTAGTTGTCATTCTTTGGTGGCAGAGCCAGAACGCGGGGGACTAAGCGAGCACCGAGCGTTGCCGAAACGACGACGACTCTCAGCCGATCCGTTTGAGCGCAACGCGGCTACAGGATGCGGCGCGGAGGCAGTAACGCGTTGGAGGCAAGCAGTCCTCCCACCAGCGACATGGCGACAATCAGCGTGCCGAATGCATACTCGACGCCCTGAAGCGTCTGCTGATCCAGCAGTGCGGATAACGATCGATACCCGAGCGACCCTGGAACGAGAATGATCATTCCTGGAGCTAGTGGCACCATCGCCGGTCGATTGCACAGCCGTGCATAGAGATTGCTGCCACAACCAACCGCAAGAGCTCCCAGAAACGAACCAACCTCCACTCCCATGGATGCTGTGGCCAGACGCGAAACCGCGAATCCACAGAAACTAACTGCAATTATCACCGGCCATTGAGGCAATCTCGCTCGAAACAGGATCGAGAATAGAATCGGTGCTACGGCTCCCGCGATCCAGGAAGCGTACCAGGGCAATGACATTCGCTGCTCCGGAAGACTACGCCACGAATCCGCAACCCTCCAAGCGATCGCAACTCCAAGGAATAATGTCAGAAGCGTCACAAGAGCTCCTGCCAGCCTCGCCACTCCCGCCGATAAATGCCCCATGGCCAATTCCGTCAGTGCAATGGTCAGCGGAAATCCGGGCAAGAGGACAATCAAGGCGGCCAAGGTGACAATTCGGTCGTCAATTGGATGCATCCAGTGAGCGAAAGCGAGACTACCCGCTGCAGCGACAAACCCAGCAACGGGGAACAACAACCCCGTCTCATACTTCCATTTACCTAACCACCACTCAATGACAATCAACCCCATACCGATGCAGGCCGCAAGGAGAATCTCTAGTGGAGCGCCGGAAAAAAGTACTGCCACGACTGCGCAAGCCAACCCCACTGACAGCAATGTCAATCCAAATCCAAAGGGTGGCGGCGACGCTGCTATTTGCTCCATCTGAGCAAGAGCCTCCGGCACCGTGGTCTTGCCGTCGCTAATCGCATCCAGCACTCCATCAAAGCGGATCAGCTTGTCTACATCCACACTCCCCGAATCAATCCGCCTCATATACGTACGTTCGCGTTTCCCAGCACCGAGGGAGACAACCAGTGCCGTCGGGGTATAAAGAAAGATCCCCTCGATCCCCATCTTCTGCGAGAGATAGGTCATCACGCGTTCCAGTCGATGCGATGGCGTTCCATAGCGATGCAGAAGCTCGGCCGTCCGCATTAGAAACTGATGTGCCCGAGAGATCTCTTCCTCTTCCGGGCCCAACGTTTCGACGTCGCCAACTCCTTGAACTGCCATCGTCGCTCCTGAAATCGATCTTCGTCGGTCCGCTTAAAACTCACCCGCCACCGACCGCTGAAAACCAACGACAGACAAGCGTGCCAAAGCTTCTTCAATTCCGGAACAAACCTTGTCGGCGAGTCTTCATCGCTTTCATGACTCCACGGCGCTCAAAATCTGAACTGCTCGACGACCATTCGCTGAACCAATCTTTGCCCAAAACGCTGGCTTACCCTCGATGCACAACAATACAGGCTTCTCCATCGATCGCTGACAGTCGACGATATCTCCCTTCTGAAGATCGCCCCATCCCTGCCCGCTCACCTGCGAATGAACCAAAAGAGCGTCCAACCGCAGCGAGGTTTCCTCGTCCGAATCGTGTCTCACGATTTGCTCGTCTGCCCCCACCAACACCTCTTCGACGATTCGATTGTGGATTGCCGATCGAAAGATACCCGTTACCCCGCCCACCCGGCAGGTAGCTTGCCACATTGTCCAGTGGGCAAAAGGCCCTTGGCGGTCGGCTGGCAATGTGGCTGCGGCAGGGACTGCAGCAAAGCTCGAAATCCCATTCCCAGCCACAAGTCGCATATCCAGAATCGACTCCAGCGGCCTGAGGGCCGACTCCGCAAGAAGCAGTTCGAAGCTGTTCAAGGAACCTTCCGGAATCCGTAATTCTGCTCGTTCCCCCAGAAAACCCACCAAGCAACGCCAAAGCCACTTTGTCTCCATCGAAAGGAATCCAAGGCAGGTATCATCCGAAGCAGTCCACCGAAAGGTAGTCCAATCGGACAGGTTTTCCATTTGTCCGTCATCCGCGACGATGCGAGGAGCATTTTGAAGGGAACAGCTCGCGCCAATCCGGTCTGTCAGCCGAAATAAAGCTGCTTCCAATCGGTCGCGATACCACCGCTCCAAAGTCCGTCGACCTGCCACACTGTCTGCAACGGGGTAGACACGAAGCGACCAGTCTTCCGATTCGTGCGATGGCTGGTTCATCGAAATCCCCTCAGCTGCCAGGTTCGGTTGTTGAGTATCCACGCCCAGCGACTCTTCTGAATGGCTGAAGAGCCAGCGAGAGCGTGCGGAATGTCGCAAAAGCGGACGGAAAATGGAAGATCAATGATTCAGTCACTTGGGAATTATTTTGGCGATGACGCAGGCTTTTCCGAGCCATCAAGCATTTTCTCCTTTCCATCTCCCTCGTCGCGGAACGATGGCGGAGAGGGCCGGGGAGAATGGGAAATAAAGTAGACCTTCCTTCACGCCCCCCTAACCCATCCCCCTGTCACTGCACGCGGGGAGAGGGAAATTAAAAAGGGTTTGAATGATCCCTGTCCGCTCCAGATCGCTCGGCCCTGGACTGCGAAACGGCAACTTCCTTTGCTACCATGGTGAGGTCAGCGCCGTTGAGCAATTTTGGCAAGCCAACGGCGGCGAGGGGAAGCTAAGCAGGCATGTGGGAGTGAGAAGCGCAGAATGGAAAAGCTACCGGACTACGAGGTGCTGGGGAAATTCTATCTGGGCAGGGAATACGACCCAGGAAAAAGGGAGCTTGGGTCAAGACGAATCGACTATGACGCGAGGGATCTTACGACTCACGCACTTTGCGTCGGCATGACGGGTAGTGGGAAAACAGGACTCTGCATCTCTTTGCTGGAAGAAGCCGCGATCGATGGCATCCCTGCCATCTGCATCGACCCCAAAGGCGACTTGGGCAACCTGCTGCTCACCTTTCCCAACCTCAGGGGCGAAGATTTTCTTCCTTATCTCGAGCAAGGGGAAGCGACCAAGCAGGGCTTGACCATAGAAGAGTTGGCAACACAGACGGCTGAACGGTGGCAGAAGGGCCTCGCTTCCTGGGACCAAGATGGATCGCGGATCCAGCGACTGCGCGATGCGGTAGACATGCAGATCTACACTCCCGGCAGTAGCATCGGCACTCCGCTAACCGCCCTAAAGAGCTTTGATGCCCCTCCCAAGGAAGTGCTCGAGGATGACGACGCTTTTCGAGAGATGGTTTCTTCCGCCGCATCCGGGATCCTGGCACTCCTTGGTATCGATGCCGATCCACTTAGCAGCCGCGAGCATATCCTTCTAGCGACCATATTGGATCGGGCATGGCGCTCTGGACGGGATCTGGATCTCGCAGAATTAATTCGATCGATCCAGACCCCCGGAATTGATCGCATCGGCGTGCTGGACCTGGAATCGTTCATGCCCGGGGACCAGAGAGCCAAACTGGCCAATACGCTTAATAATCTTCTCGCCTCACCTTCATTCGCAGGCTGGCTACAGGGAGAGCCGCTCGATATTCAAAGACTGCTCTATACCCCCAGCGGCAAACCTCGCATCAGCATTCTTTCGATTTCCCATTTGAATGATGCCGAACGGATGTTTTTTGTGACGCTGCTGCTCAGTGAATTCGTCGGATGGATGCGTTCGCAGCCCGGTACCAGCTCCTTGCGCTCGATTCTCTACATGGACGAGATTTTTGGCTACTTCCCACCGACCGCCAAACCACCTTCCAAGACGCCGATGATGACCCTGCTGAAACAGGCTCGTGCCTTCGGAATCGGCGTCGTCCTGGCGACTCAGAATCCAGCTGACATCGACTACAAGGGTCTTGCCAACATGGGAACGTGGTTCCTCGGTCGCCTACAGACCCAGCGCGACAAAGACCGAGTGTTGGATGGCTTGGAAGGAGCGGCAAACAGCCAGGGCCAGTCTTTTTCCCGTGCGGAGATGAGCCAAACGTTATCGGCGCTAGGCAATCGCGTCTTCCTCATGAACAACGTCCACGACGATGCGCCAACCCTTTTTCAAACTCGCTGGGCTCTCTCGTTTCTGCGCGGCCCGCTGTCCAAGCCACAGATTCAGGGCTTGATGAAGGAACGGAAAAGCGAAGCGCCATCCTCCAGGCAAAGCAAATCAGAGGATGCTCCTGTTCCCTCTGCGAACGCAACAGGCAATCCAATCGGCAAGCGGCCGATTTTACCACCGGAGATTCCCGAAAAATTCTGGATCCCTGACCGCGCGGCGTCCCACGACGCAAGGACCATCTATCGCCCTGCACTGATCGCGCAGGCCAGCCTTCATTTCGTCAAGGCATCGCCCGCTATCGATCACTGGATGGACGCTCACTGGCTGGTCGACTGCAGCGAAGGAACGCAGGAATCGGTGTGGGACCGCGCGGTCGAGTGGAATTCATCGATCCGCCTCTCTCCAAGCCCCGATGATGGGTTTCTTTTTGCGGATGTTTCCTCGGATTTGATAAATCCCAAGAAATATAAGGAGTGGGAAAAGCAGTTGGCAGATTTCCTGCTCCGACATAAACCGCTGATGATCTATCAAAGCAAAGCACTGAAGAAGTCGAGCCTTCCGGGGCAGGATGAAGAAGAAGCCAGAATCGAGATGGCGATCCAGGCCCGAGAAGCTCGCGACGCCGAAGTAGAGAAATTGCAAACCAAGTACGCCACGAAACTGAAATCACTGCAGTCACGAATTCTTACCGCCGAGCATCGCGTGCAGAGAGAACGCGAGCAGGCGAAGACTCAGCAGAACCAATCGCTGATCAACCTGGGAGCTTCCATTTTTGGGGCACTGCTTGGAAACAAGATTGCCAGTAAGAGCAATCTGGGGAAGGCCTCCTCGGCCGCACGGAGTCTAGGACGGGCCCAGGCTCAGAAGAACGATGTGATCCGCGCCGAAGAGTCGCTGGAAGAATTGCTTCGGGAACAGCACCGAATCGAAGAGGAATGCCGGCAGGAGGTCGACCAGATTGCCAGTCGCTTCAGCCCTGAGAATCTGAAGCTGGAACCGATCGAGATTCCGATGCGCAAAAGCGATCTTCGCATCCAACTGCTCGGCCTGTTATGGATCCCCTATCAGGTCGACTCTCTGGGTATCGCTCGTCCACTCGTTGATTGGGAGTCATGATTCTATGGGCGGTTCAAAGAATGTACTTGGTGGTCCGCTTTCGACCTGCAGCATGTCACCACGTACTGGTTTCTATCGGGATGGTTGCTGCAACACAGGACGAGAGGATGTCGGACTGCACTTGGTATGCGCCGTCATGACTGAGGAATTTCTTCGCTTCTCCAAAATGCGAGGCAATGACTTGTCGACTCCCATTCCCGAGTACGATTTTCCTGGACTTCAGGATGGCGATCGCTGGTGCCTGTGCGTGCTTCGGTGGAAGGAAGCCCTATCAGCTGGCCAGGCACCGCAGGTCATTTTAGATGCCACCCATATCTCGACACTGGAATTCGTCGATCTGGAAGACCTCCAAGAGCATGCCGTCCCGATGGACTGAATTGCGTGTTCCAGCAGGATCCATATGATTGTTTCGTCGCTAGAGGCCGGCACCAGCTTTCGGCATGAGAAATAAGGTATGTCGATGGAGCCTTGCGGATTCTTCGTCTACGGTACGCTGCAGCGGGGCCGTCTTCGCCAGTCGGCCTGGCCGCTTCCACCAGATCGTATCGATCCAGCGCTCGTTCAAGCATCCCTATACGATCTCGGTCCTTATCCCGCGCTTTTGGAGGGGGACGACTGGGTCGCCGGGGAACTCTGGTATTACCAGCAAGCCCACATGCCCCAAGTAGCCCAGGCGCTCGATCTCGTAGAAGGGTGGGATCCGCAGGGCAGATCGGAGATTGGCTATCGGCGCGATCGATGCACCGTGGTGCGGATCGACTCAGACGCGACACAAGACGCTTACACCTACTGGTTTCTCCCGCAGCGGCTCCCCGAAACGGCTAAAAAGATCGATCCATGGGACAGCATCGCTGGCAGGTTGGCGAGCCGATGGCCCGCCCCCTGGTCCGACCTACCGCAATCCTTCAAAGACGAACATTTTTTCAAATAAGGAGCAGAAAAAGTAAAAATACTTGACAGCTGATCCCCCCCAATCACTCTAAGCCTTATATCCGGAATAACCGCTACTGGCCTATTTTTCGGCAGGGCTTGGTGATGATCACTCGACGATTCTGGCTTTTTCTCCTTTGCTTCTTCTCGTTTTGCAGCGCCCAAAGCCATCTGAAAGGTTCGATCATCGCTTTCGTCACGGCAGAGACCGACATGGATCCGGCGGTACCAACTTCCTTCATCGATTCCACCATCAACGGACAAGGACTTCCCGGCTATCCTCCTCACAACCCCAGCGACGTCCACGACAACGCCGACCCATCCAATGCTTGGCTAAGTGGCAGCGGGCAGACCACAGGAAGTATCTATCTGACGATGGCCGGTAGTGCTTTGGTCGATAGGATTTATCTCTGGAATATGAACTCCGGAGACACGGACAACCTGACACTACCTAGTAGCAGAACCCCCGGATCGACTGGCATCCAACTAGCCAACATCTATTATTCGCTCGACCCCACAGCGACGGCCACCACGGCTTCATACACGCTGGTCAGTGGTGGACCATTCGTGTTTCTTCAGGAAAGCGGTACGACAAGCAGCGCTCAGTACATCGAGTTCACGACTCCCATCCAGGCCAACTTCTGGAAAATTGAAATCGTCTCCAACTGGGGTGATCTAACGCAAACCGGTTTCTCCGAAGTGGCCTATCGTGAAATAGTTCTACCCGGAGCGATCCCCGAGCCTTCGACGATTGGGGTCTTCTCCCTGCTGGCTTTCTGCGGACGCTTCGCTCACAGGCGCACCCGGAAATAGGTCAACTTGCCTCGTCTTAACCGGATCACACCCCAATAGCGGTAGAACTCGACAAGTCCTAGCGAGCAGACAGACGCTACTTCGCTTTTGCTGCCGATAATCACTCGAGGGTCGGCTAGCTTCGATTCACCAGATCGAAGGAAAGGCTAGCCCCCACAGGGTACGCATCAGGATGAAAATCCGCTCTAGTGGATACTGGCGGAAGGACACCCCTGATCGCCATAGAAACGGTGAATCGTCCATGTCGCCCTGCTGAAAGCAGGCACGATACCTACCCCTTCAAAATCCCTGGTCCCACCTCTCCACGACTCCAGTCAGCAGGTATGTCCGGACTGAACCGATGAAGGGACGGAGGTTGATCGTGGGTTGATTGAACCCACGGCAAACGCCGTGGTCTCCATCGTGTCCCCGGAGCTGGCATTATCGTGTCCACTTGAAGCTCGATGGACGGCATACCCAGTGGCTGTTCGCTCGACCGAACTGGCGCGCATCGCTCTGCCCATTGCTCCAAGGAAGAAATACCGGCCGAGATCTTTCGATTGGGGATCCTTAACCGCTTTCCAATCAGGTAGTCCATCCCCTCAGCAAACACGCACTGGCTATCTTGCCATCTTACGCTTCTTACAAACAACTCAATCATCGGACCACTTTTCGTCGTCTCGGACGCCAGCATTGGACTCATCCACTGTGTTGTCAGCTGCTTGCTGTCGAGTACGCTCTGATGGAAGGTCAAAGAAACTGGTTGACTAGGAATCCGCGTCAACAGCAGATCAACGACATCCTCAGTAACCAGTGACGATCTCTCCACCACAAATTCAGCGGTACGAGACAGCTTCATGTTCGCACCCGGATAGATCACTCCGATACCAATTTTGCTATGAACCAGAGTTTCTTCGACTCGGCAAGTATTATCGAAAGCAAACCAACCGATTCCGACATCGCCTCCCTCAATCCATGTCCCACGCATTTCAAGGTCGCCTCCGGCGCCCAAACAGATACCTCCACCAACTCGAAAAATGTCGCATTCTTCCACCCGGAGCCTTTTCCCCTGCCCGGTGTAGATCCCGGCGATGAATCTCCCATCCTCGAACCATGGAATCGTTCCATTGGTCCGGCACTCAATGCGAAGTCCCTTTAAGCTTAGATCGGAATCGCTACGCAGAAAAACATTGCTAGTGTCGCTATTGGGATTCCTAAAGCGAATCACAGGACGCGTGCCAGGTGCTGCTTCGAACTGAAGCCTCTTGCCTTTGATTTCAATCTGTGTTGATTCCAAATCGTTGGCAATGACAATCCTTTCGCCATCGATAGCGTTGGCGATGGCATCCTCCAGTCGGCTGAACGCTACGCCGTTGGACGCAGTGACAATCGCCGTATGAGCTGGGCTGGCAAGCATCGACGCGGGCGTAAAATCGCTTGTCCGAGATCTCTGAGTGCTCAAGACAAACCATCCGAACGCCATTCCAGCAAGTATCACGGAGGTCACTGCTGCAATTCTCTGCTTTCGTCTCGGTTCACCGAACATTGCTTCGGGAACCATCTCTTTTTTCAGTAAATCGAGGACTTCGCTGATGCAATGCGGACGCTTTTCCGGCTGCTTCTCCAGCAGTCGATCGACAAGCCTCGCATACCAATAAGGAACCGAGGCGGTCACTGTATGCAGTGGCTTGTGCGACTGGCTTCGAATGGCACTCATCACCACGTGGGGATCCTCATTCCCAAAGGGCTCCGTTCCCGCTGCCATGCTGTACATCAGAGCGCCGAGGCTGAACAGGTCCGAGCGATGATCTGCCGCGGCGCCATCCGCTTGCTCCGGTGCCATGTAGGCCGGAGTTCCAGCGACCATCCCCTCGACCGTCACTTTCCCATCGCCAACACGCTTGGCCAACCCGAAATCACACAGACGGGCAATCCCTGTCCCATGTTCGACGAGAACGTTGTCGGGTTTCAAATCCCTATGCACGATCCCAACAGCGTGCGCCGCCGACAATCCCTGGGCAATCTGTATCGCTAGCTCCGTGCAGCGAGGAAACGGAATAGCCCCATCGCGAGTCAGAATGGCCTGCAATGATTCGCCATCGATAAACTGCTCGACAAGGCAAGGATACTCGCCGATCTGCTGAATCCCGTAGATTGCAAGGACATTGGGATGTGAAAGCGACGCAATCGATTGCGCTTCTCTCTTGAGCCTTTCTGCAGCTTTCGGGTCGTTGAAAGAGTGAGGATGCAACTGTTTGATGGCAACACGACGCCTCAGCGCGTCATCGAATCCCTCATAGACAACTCCCATTCCTCCTCGTCCGATCTCGCGCACAATCCGCAACGGTGGAATCCCAAAGACTTTTTCGGCCTCGACTTCGCCGGAAACAAGTTCCTGTGAGTAGGTTGCTGACACCTGCTCCCATCCTTGATTCATTCGAAAAATCGCAGTGCGAAGTGACTCGGAGTCTGGAGGCATCATCAGAGGGGCACTTCCTAGTGGCCATTCTGCCGCCCCGCTGAGCTGCTCCATTCGGAGCCGAATGCTCGGTTCCCGTTGAATCGCAAGCTCCAGGGCCCTTTGCTCTGCTTCCGTCGCCCGTCCTTCCAGAACAGCAATCAACAGATCGTCTCCAATCCGCTGATTCATTTAGCATCCTCCATCAAGCGAGATTCGGTGATCAAGGAGCGGATTCGCGCGAGAACACGGGACCTAGCGATGTAAACAGCACCCGCGGAGATGCCAAAGCATCTGGCGGCCGCTTCGATCGATTGGCCTTCGACAGTGGTCATCCAGAACGCCTGCCATGTCGGCTCCGTGAATTCAGTTCGCACCTGCCCCGCAGCCCAGTGAAAAATACGTAATTCGTACTCCCGCTCCCACTGCGAAACCAGATCGTCGGACGGATCCGCCACCTGCTGCTCCATCACACTGGTCATACCAATCGTCCCTACGTTGCGCTGAAGCTGCTCCCATCGCTTTCGGATGCAATTGCGGGTGACAGCCAACAACCATCCTCGAAATGAACCTTTGGTGCGATCGTAGTCGAAAGCACATATGGATCTAACCACCGTGCACATGACTTCCTGGGCAATATCGGCTGCATCCGCATCCTGAAACCCATGCTTGATGGAATACGAATAGATCAGCGGCATGTACAACTGAAAGAAATCATTCCACGCCCGACGATCATTTGAATCGCGGATTCGCACCAGAAGTGTCGCTCGCGTTTCCAGCGAATTCATAGTAGTACGAGAATCATGCACTGGAGTATTTGCCGGGGCGCATGGAAGCACCACAGATCAGCTTGTTTCCCAATATAGCATGTGTCGTACTGCGTTCACCAAATCCGCTCAATCTAGGCGTTACCTAGCCCGAATCTTCCGGACCACAAATCTCTCCGCCGCCTACGAACGGCTTCCCCTAAATCATCCTCCCAGGCCATGAAACCCGCTGGCCAGTCGGAATTCATATCATCATCTCCCGTAAACTCCTCTCCCTCACCATCTGGCCCCTGAAGATTTAGCCAGTTGATCACCAGTAGGGCGTCCAGTGGAGTCACGCTACCATCGTTGTTGACGTCCAATGAAAACTGGCTGCGATCGCCATCGACTTCATCATCCAGAGCATGGGAACCATACATATTCAGGAAGTTGATTACCACGAGTGCATCCAATGGGCTGATCGCTCCATCGTTTCTGACATCCACAGGGAGAGCGGAGTTATGCCACCGCGTGCCACCCTGGATAATGAATTGGACAATCGCTTCGGCTTGGTGAAGAAAATTGCTCACTTGGTAGACAAAGGACTCCGTGATCGACTCCCCGGCACGAAGCCTTGTGAATTCCGCTACTCCGCGTGGATCGTAGTGAATCCTCCCATCCGGGAAGACTCGGATCTTCGCACCTCGCGGACTCTGAAACTCTATGAAGTCGTGGTCCTCGCCGAAATAAGGTAGATCGCGGCCATCCAATTGCGTCACACGCGCCATGATCTCGCCAAAAAGATTCGAATCGTTGCCAAGTAAATTATTCCTGACTGCCGCTGTCTTGCTACCGGACCAGGAATCGTCGGCCAGTGCTAACCCTGCTAAATCCACCCTCAAGTAAATTCCAGAGGTAGGAGCGTCGCTTGAGATCAGTTGCGACCTAGCTCGAGCCTCCGTCCATACAACCACCGGCGACGCGACACCATATCCATATTCGGGAAGACTGGTGCCGATCGTCTGCACCTCGCCGCCGGAAACGCTGACGCCTTGTTCCGTGGCATCGAAGAGTCGATTCTCCTTCAGCACATACGGAGCCGCAATGTCAACATCCCGTTCGCGGCCCAAGATGAAAATGCTCGCACGACCTCCTTCGGCACTTCGAACCCCATCGTCGCGCCATGTCAGGTAGGAATGAGAGTAATTGACCGCAAGATCGGGATCGGATGCATACCCCAAGGTGTTCGAAACGCTTCCCGCATTCAGCAGCGGAGCAGAACTCGTCAGGTATTGCGGTACCAATGGTCGAGGATTCCCTACAGCCCCGGTCGATAATCGAATCGCGACTCCTTCGACTTGATCCTCCCAGTCATTGCTGCGATGCCACGCGGCAACGAGCTCCGTCTCATTTTCGTTTTGCCCTAACGTATCGATGAACTGCATCCCGATCGTCGGCTGCGTTGTATCATCGAGATCCCGCGTGTAGATAACCTGCGTCGAATTCGGCACATACGAAGTGACATTCGCGTTGGGAACGGAAGGACACAAGGTCGTTTGATCGACCCTGGATACCGATCGGTGGGTCGCAATCTGAATATCCCGATCGTCCCCGGCACCGATCTCAAGGGCAAAGACCACTTGCGTATCAGCCGATGCGATGTCGACCGCTGTCACTTGATCACCGGGTGCAGCATTGACGGCGATTACTTCCTTAGGTGAAAACGCTGCATAACAACCCGGAGCGTAGATGTACTGCGACATGACGGCTCGCTGCATCCCCTGGCGAGTTTCGATCCAGGCTAAGATGGCTGCGTTGTCAAAATAGGTCACGGCAACGACATGGTCTGCTGTTCCGGAATCACCAGGGTTTGAGATGCGAGCCCATTGATTCAGCTCGCTTGCCACTTGAATCGTGCTCGCTCCATTCTCATCGATGCTGGTCCAGGCGACAAAGATCTCGGGGGTGTTCTTCACCTGAAACAGCGTCGGACGCCGCGATTGCTGCGTGTCGTTGCTGATCCCGCCGCCGCTGGCTGATCCCGATCCATCGAGACCAGTCAACTCCGTCCACGTCCCATAGCCGATCGGGTGAAACGCCACATAGATTTCCGTGTTGCCATTCCGCCAATCGACCCAGGCGACGTACACTCCCCAATCGGTCGCTAAGACCGCTTGCTCCATTCCACCGATTCCCGAGTTCCCGAGAATGAGTTGCTCGTCCGCCGAGGTGATTCCATATCCGGTTGCCGAATTGCTCAGCTCCGCCCATACCCCTCGACGCTCCAGGCCCGTCGCCATGTTTGAAAGAGGAGTCGGAGCCGCGCCGGTAAGATCGATATCGTTGATTCCCAAACCGCCATCGATGGTGTTGACGCCATTCCCACCTCGCAGCACGTCGTTCCCATCGCCGCCGAAGATGAGGTCATTACCATCTCCGCCGTAGACCAAATCGTTATCGACAGCCGGTGCAACGACCGCATCGAACCCGGCAATGATTCGATCCCCGTGCGTCCCGCCGTAGATGACGTCGTTCCCTGTTCCACCGTTGATTTGATCTCCGCCACCCAGTCCGTAGATCACATCATGCCCATCGCCGCCATCGATCACGTCGCCGAATCGAATCGCGTCATCGAACTTGGGGTCATCCTTGCCATCATCCGAACCGACGATCTCGTCATCGCCAGCACCACCGAGCAACGTATCTCCAATGCCATGCCCTGCGAATAAGAAATCATTGCCGTTGCCGCCATCCAACTGATCGACTCCACGATCCCCATAAAGTGCATCGGCACCGTCGTCGCCTGCCAGCACATCATTGCCGG
>JBIINB010000207.1:0-6220 GCA_044337705.1 Pirellulaceae bacterium
TGCGACTGCTTCGGGTCGGCCGAGACACTGGGAATCCGCAACCACTCGCACAAGGCCCCCAGATGCGCCTCTCGCTGGCCCTCCAAATACCGCTCGATGCTTCCCATGTCGGCCATGTTCATCCCCTTCCATCGATCCCAGAATCTGAGGTTTTCCGTGAGTGATCCACCGTGGTCATATCACCCATCGGTCGAGGCGGTTGACCGATCGGTCGAGGCAAAAGCCCTAAAACATCGGCCAGTTCGCCCCCGCCACGTAAGTCTTTTAAGATACCGCAGACCAGCCAACCCGTGCGGGAGGGGACCTCGCTCCCCCCGCTAACCCTCTCGCGAAGCCATCCCGGCCCCCCCATCGGACACGCTTCGATTCGCCTTCCTGCAAACGGTATTTCCTGAAGGAAATTGAATTTCAATCCATCGGCCGTACAATAGATATCGCGGTCTGCGACAACCCTTTTTTTCGCGGAACCCGTCGGCTTCCCCGGGCATCCAATCGGTCGGCGGTCGCTCTCCGCAGAGGCAAAACGATCGCTCGATTGGACCCATGTCTCTTTCACTGGCACCCTCCTGGCCGCTCGCCAAAGCATCCGGGGTGCTGGCAGCCTGAAAAAGCATCCCATCCCGATCAGGAAGGTTTGGATCTGATGAGTGATTCAAATACAGCAGTCGCCGAAGAAGTCGTCGTGCGACCAGTCGATAAGAAAAATCAGAAACCCAAGCGACAGCCACGCTACAACGTCGTCCTTTGGGATGACTCGGAGCATACCTACGCCTACGTCATCCGAATGCTCCAAGAACTTTTTGGCTATTCGGTTGAAAAAGGCTTCAAGCTTGCCGAAGAAGTCGATAAGTCGGGGCGATGCATCTGCCTGACCACCACCAAGGAGCATGCGGAACTGAAGCGGGACCAGATCCACGCCTTCGGCAAGGATCCGCTGAGCGCCAAATGCAAAGGAAGCATGTCCGCATCGATCGAACCAGTACCGGAGTGATCGAGAGAAGGGAATAAACCCTCCCTACGTCTGAGTTGGTGACTTTGGCGCACAATGCATCGGACAACCAACCCCGCCCTTTTGTGGAATGGAACCCCCACGGGCGGGACGCCCGTGCCACGTTGCGTCGTTCTGCCTCGATCCTCACCTTGTCAGCGCACTCCTAGCCATGATGATGGAACCCCCACGGGCGGGACGCCCGTGCCACGTTGCGTCGTTCTGCCTCGATCCTCACCGTGGCAGCGCACTCCTAGCCATGATGATGGAACCCCCACGGGCGGGACGCCCGTGCCACGTTGCGTCGTTCTGCCTCGATCCTCACCGTGGCAGCGCACTCCCAGCCATGATGATGGAACCCCCACGGGCGGGACGCCCGTGCCACGCCACTGTGCTTCATAGCCACGGGTCTGGGCACACAGGACGTCGATGCAGATCCATCGATACGTTGATAAGGTGCGAAGGCTATAATCCAGTGGATATGCTCCCAGGTCCCACTCCCACCAAAAACGCTCCTGCCAGACCGACCTTCACCATCCATCGGGCTACGCATCATGAAACTTTGGGGCTCCCAAGATCTTTTTCTGCCGAAACCTTACGCTGACTTGTCTTGTGAAAACAGAGGCAAGGCTTCTTGGATCATGAGAAGTGGTTTTTACTTCGCTCTCCTGATGGCCCAACTCCCGTTGTGTACGGCGCAGGAAGATGTTGTGCTGCCACGCATTGAACCAACTGCAGCCAATGTAGCGTCGACTACATTTCAATTGGCTGACGGGTTTGCGATCGAACTGGTTGCCGCCGAACCGCTGGTGTGCGACCCAATCGCCATGGAATTCGATCCGCAAGGACGGATGGTGGTGGTCGAGATGATCGACTACAGCGAACAGGATAAGGAACATCTGGGACGCATTCGCAGGCTGGAGGACACCAATGGCGACGGCGTCATGGATCGCTCCGAAGTCCTCGTCGAACGACTCAGCTGGCCCACCGCTGTCGCCTTAGCTGGTAGCAAAGTCTGGGTGGTAGCTCCGCCAAAGATGACCGCCTTCGATGCTGGCCGCCCCTTCGGTTCCGGAACCTTCAGCGCCGATGAAGGGGAGCTTCTGCTGGACGGCTTCAGCCGCGCCAACGTCCAGGGTATGGCCAACTCCTTCCGCTGGGGACTCGATCAGCGATGGCACCTTTCGACCAGCAGCAACGGTGGTCAGCTCTCGGGCACCATGACCAGCGGCACTTTGGATGTCCGAGGCCGCGACATCGCTATCGATCCCCTGGGTTCCCCGATCGAAACGACTCTGGGCGGTGGCCAGCATGGCATGGACTTCACCTACTGGGGAGACAAACTAGTCAGCAGCAACAGCGACCACCTGCAACAGGTGCTTGGCTGGGAATTCCCAGCTCTTCAGCAGAAGTCCCTTTCCAGCTCCATTGCCTGGCGCCGCAGCATTGCCGTCGACGGCCCGCAAGCCGACGTGTATCGGCTGTCGCCGGTTGAGGCGTGGCGCCAGTGGCGTACCCACCTCCGAGTCACAGGGCAGTTCCAGGGGATCATTGAAGGGAACGGCCGAGCCGCTGGGTATTTTACGGGGGCCACCGGAGTCCTTTTCTTCGACGGGGATCAATGGGGCAGCCAGCCGCCCACCGCACTGGTCAGTGACGTCGGCGGCAACCTCGTCCACCGCAAGCAGCTTGCAGAAGACGGTCTGTGGTGGCAAGGAAAACGTATCGATGAGAAATCGGAGTTGGTCCGATCAAGCGACATTTGGTTTCGGCCAGTCCAACTGGCCAATGGTCCCGATGGCACTCTCTACCTGCTCGATATGTACCGGGAGGTGATCGAGCATCCGGCCAGCCTGCCCCCTCCGATCAAGAAGCAGACCGATCTGACCAGCGGGCGCAATCGGGGTCGTATCTGGCGGGTGCGCCGAAGCGATCGGCCCATCCGAAGAACCCATGAAGACCTGGCAGCTCTCTCACCGACCGAGCTCGCACGGCGACTGGATCACCTCAATGGATGGCACCGCGAAACTGCCTCGCGGCTGCTCTATCAACAGCAAGGCGGACAGCAACAGGATGGCCAGACCATCGAAGCGATCCGCGCGATGGCTGTCTCGGGCAACACGCCCGAAGGAAGACTGACCGCCGCATCGCTTCTTGCAGCGATCCCCAACGGCCTGGACCGCGACTCTCTGGACGCCCTCTTGCAGGATCGGCACCCGGCCGTGCGTGCCCGCACCATTACCTCCCTCAATCGAATGGATAAACCGGCCTGGATGGCCGAACTCCTTGCCGACCGCGCGAAAGATCTGGCCAGCGACCCAAGCCTCAAGGTTCGCTTTGCTGCCGCAGCGTCTTCTCGAGAGCTCTTTCCCGATAAGCAAGTGCGCCAGGTATTTCTCACTCAGGTACCGATTGGGATGTGGGACCAAGCTCCTCTTCGCGCCGCAGTCGAAGCCAGTCTGGGCGGTGAGGCCAGAATCATCCTCGATTCCTGGATGACCGCTCACGCCGACTCCCTTCCCGATCCCTGGATCGATGCTGCGGTCTACCAGACGCTTCTGACAAGCGGCCCTGTGCCTCTCCTCGATCTGCACAGCCAGTTGCAGCAAGCCGACCGTCCGCAACTTGCGTCGCGACTGCAGGCTTCCATCGCACGGCTTTTTGCGCGTGCCAGCAATCTGCCCGATGAAGTCGCCAGGTCCCGATTCGCCCTCTGGCGTCAGGAACAAGTCGCAAAGCCGATCGCCCAACAGATCACCGAACGCAGCACCTCCCCTCAACTGCTGGCCAGCGCCTCCCTGGTCACTACATTGCCCTCTGAAGAGCTATTGCCACTGCGATCCAGGGTGCTGTCGGCAGACACCCCGATTGCCTGGAAGCGAGCAGCGATCGAACAAGGCTGGTTCCGCGATGAAGCGGGCCAGGATCAGCTGGTCGAAGCGATCGGCCACCTTCCTCCAGAACTGATCCCGGTCGCTGTGCGATCGCTTCTTCAGCGCCCCGCCAGCATCGCCCGGCTGCTCGATCAGATCGACTCCGGCACGCTTTCCGCCGAACAGATCCCAGGCGATGCCTGGTCGACCATCACCTCCCAGAAAGATTCGCAGCTTGCCGCGCGCGGTGCCGAGCTGCGCGGAGCGACCCAGTCGGTCCAGTGGGAATCGATCGCTGCCGATTACCGCATGGCATGGCGAGATCCTGGAAACATCGCGGCGGGCAAGGAACTTTTCCAAAAGCACTGCGCCAGTTGCCATCGCATCCATGGGATCGGACAGGATATCGGCCCAGCCCTGGGCTCACTGGCGGCCAAAGCCAACGATCAGATCGCCCTCTCGGTCGCCGAACCCAGCCGCGAAGTCGACCCCAGATACCAGGTATTTCAAGCCGTCACCACCGACCAGCAGGTGATCGTCGGGATTCTCCTGGAATCGAACGACCAAGCCGTGACCCTGAAGACCGCGCAAGGGAAGGAAGAGCGGATCGAGCGGACGGAACTGGAGCAATTGAACAGTTCAGGAAAGTCCCTGATGCCCGAAGGACTCCTCCCGCTGCTGAACCCTCAGCAGTTCCGTGATTTACTCGATTTTCTGAGGCGTGGCGAGGAAGTCGCCCAGGCACAATAATCGCCGCTGGTACCAGTACCATGGCTGGGTACACTGATTCAGCGTCGGTTGCGTTGCTGGTTTGCGGCACGCTCGACATGCCGGAAAACATAGCCCGGGCATTTGAGCCTGAGGGAGAAAGAGGAGCTATTGATGTCCACGCCAGACCGATGGATCGCCGACCGTGCCAAGGCATTTGACAGCAGTGGAATTCGCAAGGTCTTTGATCTGGCGGCGACGATGAAGGACCCAATCAACCTGTCGATTGGCCTTCCCGACTTCGATGTCCCACAGCCGATCAAGCAGGCCTGCATCGATGCGATCCAGTCGGGCAGGAATGCCTACTCTCCGACTCAGGGCATCGCCCCGCTTCTGAAAAGGCTTCAGGAGGAGATCGATCGGAAGTTTGGCCACCCAGACCGCAAGGTCTTCATCACTTCAGGAACCAGTGGCGGCCTAGTGCTGACGATGTGGAGCCTGATCAATCCGGGGGACGAGGTGATCGTCTTTGATCCTTACTTTGTGATGTACCCGGCTCTCATCAAGATGATGGGTGGCGTTCCGGTGATGATCGATACCTACCCCGACTTCCGCATTCCCCTGCAGCGAGTGCGGGATGCGATCACGCCGCAAACGAAGATGATTCTTTTCAATTCTCCCTGCAATCCCACCGGCGTCACGGCGTCGAAGGAGGAGGTGGAAGGGCTGGCTAACATCGCCGCCGAGCACAACTTGGTGCTTGTTTCCGATGAAATCTACAGCGGATTCAGCTTCGATGGTCCGATGGAATCGCCGGCGCAGTACCATCCCGATACGCTGGTGATCGACGGGTTTTCCAAGAGCCATGCGATGACCGGTTGGCGGCTGGGGTATCTGCATGGTCCATCGGAAGTGATTCAGACGATGATCAAGTTGCAGCAGTACTCTTTCGTCTGCGCACCGCAACCGGTGCAGTGGGCGGGCTTGGCGGCGCTCGATCTGGACATGACCAGCTACTATCGCGACTACGCCGCCAAGCGCGATCGGATTGTGGCAGGCTTGGAAGGGCACTACGAATTCACCCGACCCACCGGAGCTTTTTACATATTTCCGAAGGCCCCGGGAGGCCATGGGACGCAGTTTGTGCATCGAGCGATCGAGAACGGGCTGCTGATCATTCCGGGAGGGATTTTTTCGCAGCGGGACACCCATTTCCGGATCTCGTTTGCGGCCCCCGACGCCACCATCGACCGCGGCATCGAAGTCCTCCGCCGCCTGGCAGGGAAGTAGTTGGCACCTCAGGCCAAATCACCACGCCGTACCTCTTTGTAGGGTGTCTGACGCGGCGGACTGTCGCTTCTGCCTTCAATCGCCGGTTCGTCAAACCGAGGAACACACTAGAACCAATCGTCCCTTCCCCACCAACCCCTGATGTGTTCGCGGGGCTGCCTTCCATGCCTTACCCTCCAATACCTTCACCACGCCCCCTTACCCTTCCACATCTTTAGATACCTCGCCACGGTTCGCAAATCCTTCGGGCCGTCCGCGAATCGCTAGTGTAATTTCTCTTCTGTAAATTCATCGCTCTCCAGTACCGTTCGAGTTCGTGAGCGCAGCGAACGAACTCGAACGGTACTGGGGCGGTCGGTCT
>JBIINB010000085.1:0-19960 GCA_044337705.1 Pirellulaceae bacterium
CCAAAATCCAGCGAGGCTGTGCAGACATAACATGTATTCTACAGAAACCACCCGGAAGGCAGGTTCTGTGTAAATCGGGGGACGTCAGCAACCAAGTGTCTCCGTCGAAATGACGAAAGTCAACTCTTTTCCCTACCAGTGTTCTCGCAGTCGGACCGGATGTCCCGCCATCTTCGCTCGCTGGTCCAGTTCTTATACAGAACGATATCATCCCCAAATGCTAACATTCCGCAAATCTGCCTCGATCTCTTCGGGTTCGGCAGTCAACTTCAATCCTATTCCAACAGGACACTCCCCATGTCGCTCTCTCCACCAAATTCACCCGAAGCGAGCGAGCCGCCTACAATCGGTAAAGCAACTTCTTCTCTGTCGATTCGGGATTGATTTCACGGAGTGATGGTCAAGTATTTCCGTCCGGTCTCACAGTCGTCAGAGTCTTCGGTCAGCACGGCTGTGATCAGACGGAGCAGAGACGCTTCGTTGGGGAACAGCGTGGCGACCTGCGTTCGCCGTTTCATCTCCTTATTCAGGCGCTCCAGAAGGTTCCTGGTTCGCGCAATGGTTAGCCGGTCGATGCTTCGATCGACTACCCTTTCTAGCCCTACCCCGCGACGCTCCATCTATTCAAAGCGCTGCAGTTCGATCAGGCCGAAATTGCAGCGCGATGACGCGATGGCTCGACTGCACTCCGCCTGTTCTGCTACGATGCCAAGGTTACGACATCTCCCTGCAAGTGGCCTTCACCATGGGATCCTAAGAGATGCGTCACTTTATCCAGGCGTGATTCCAAGTTGCTCGATCAGGCAAGGCAACAAACCCCATGACTCAACTTCCCATAACCCTTCTTGTCGCCGCGTCGCTAAACAACGTCATCGGACGCGATCAGCAATTGCCCTGGCGCATCTCTTCCGATCTCAAGAGGTTTCGCCGTGACTCGATGGGCCATGGACTGATCATGGGCCGAAGGACCTTCGAGTCGATTGGCCGAGTCCTTCCTGGAAGGACTTCGATCGTGCTTTCACGCAGTCCCCTTTTGCGGATCCCTGGTGTTACGGTAGTCGAAACCCTTCAGCAAGCGATCGCTTGCCTAGAACCACACCAGATTCCCTTTGTCATCGGTGGCAGCCAGATATTTTCGCTGTCCCTTCCGCAGGCTCAGAGGCTGTGGATCACACGCATTCTTGCGACGGTCCAAGGAGACTGCTATTTGCCTCCGTGGAATCCGGACCAGTGGACGAAGGTCTATGAGGAATCGCACGTGGCATCCGAGCAGGATGAGTTTCCGACTCGTTATGAGCGATGGGAACGGATTGCGAGCGATACTGCCGCTAGCTGACGATCTCCATAGACCGAAAAAAAGAGCCCCGGGCTCCCCCCGAGGCTCTTTCGAATCGGCTCACCGCTGAATCGTGGGCTATTTGCCCCCTGCGTCGCCACCACCGGCGCCGCCACGACCTCCGCGACCACGTCCACCACCGGGGCCGCCAGGTCCTCCTGGGCCGCCGGGTCCACCCGGGCCGCCGGGTCCAGCACCGTCCGACGATGGGGCCTTGGCCGACGCCTCCACTTCGTCCGCGAAGGAGTACATCCGGAACTTGGTGAAGCTGTCGAATTCGTTGGACACCACCAAGTCTCCACTGGTGGGATCAAATGCCACCGTTTCGCCGGCGGTCATCAGAGGATCCCGACTCAAGCTGGAGTAGCTCATCTGCTGAGGCACTTGCACATCGAGAATCGTCCAAGGCTGCTTGAACTGATAGTCCGGGTCAGCCAGCACAATCTTCGAAAGAGGGTGCACCACCTGAACCTGTTTCTTGCTACCCAGTTTCCCAGCGAGCACCGTCCCTCGTTCGACGATCTCAACTCGTGGCATGTCGGCAGCGCGAGCCGTATCCCATTCGGAATAGGCAACCTGCAATCGTCCGCCTGGGATGGTTGCGCCTTGCGCTTCAAACTGGATTTTCTTGCCATCGACATCGGCTTCTGCCAGTGCCAACAGTCCCGCGCTACCACCTGCATGGATTTCTCCTGGGGTCGCTACGGCAATGGCAGGACTGGCTGAGCTCCAGGGGGAATAGAGAGTGCTTGTCCGCTTGGGGCCAGCATTTCCTTTCTTATCGTCTTCATCCTTCTTTGCGTTGCGGTCTGCCGTCTGAAGATCCTGGACTCGTTTGAGTGCATCGGCTTTCAGAGTTGGCAAGGATGGCTGCATATTGGCCATCGCAGGATAATTGGGGTCTTCCAGCATCAACCGCACGCGATACTTGTAGACTCGTCCCGGCTGGACTTCAAAGTCGTAGAAGCGAACCAGTTTGTATTTGCTGTCGCTGGCTTGATTGCGAGCTGAAGAGCCCATGCCGGGGTAACCACCGGCACCGCCACCCGACATACCACCCATGCCCCCCATACCGGCCATGCCACCCCCCAGGCCTCCCGCACCGCCACCTGGATAGCCACCACCAGGACCGCCTGGCCCGCCACCAGCTCCACCACCTGGATAGCCACCACCTGGTCCACCGGGACCACCGGCCCCGGGGTATCCGCCACCTGGGCCGCCAGCCCCTGGATATCCTCCACCCGGACCGCCTTGCATCCCGTCGCTCTCTTCGGCCGCTCCTGCCTCGGAATTGCCACCTCCCGGAGGAAGGGCAGCATCGGGTTGAGCATCGGTGATAGAAGCGGTCTTCGAATGGTTTGCAAAGGACCGATAATCGCGGATCAGGATTGGCGGAATTGGCATCGTCAACATCGGATGGACGAAACGCGACTGGACGATTTCGGTGCACTCACCTGCCCAATTCTTTCTCCTTGCATCGAGGATGGTCTTCGAGGAGGCGGAATCGAGCGGTTGCCACAGGTCTTCCGCAATCTCCTGCGAGGGGTTTTCTGTTACATCCACTCGCTCCACCTGGAAGCCCAAATAGTTGGGGGAGTCCCGGAAGGCGTCGAAATTCACCGAGTTGGAAAGTTCCTTGCCGTAGTTTTTCACCAGTTCTTCATGGGGTACCAACGCGGTGACCACGTTGAAGACTGCACCGCGTGCGACTTCATACTTCTTGTCCTCGGGCTTGGCGCTTCCTCGATTTCCAGGACCGAAAAGTCCCCCGCCTCCGGCGGCACCCATTTCACCACCACCATACGGACTGTTGGCCGCACCAGCGGTCTTGCTTCCAAACCCGCGATCATATTTGGGATCGAGCCTTCGGACGACACCCGTTGCATCCTTTGCAGCGTCTTCGTCTTCCTCTTCATCTTCGTTACCGCCACCGGGCATTCCACCACCCGGAAAGCCGCCCCCAGGACCTCCTGGCCCTCCAAGGCCTCCGCCGGGCCCCCCGAGCCCACCTCCTGGGCCACCCGGACCACCTTGGCCACCAGGATAACCGCCACCTGGGCCACCAGCCCCCGCGTCACCGCCCTTCTTCTTCTTGCCTACGGGTGGGGCGTTCTTCAAACCAGCAAGAGGATCAATCTTTGACTTGGAATTGAAGGCGACGGCACCGTATACCGAACGCCCTTCCAGATCCGTCGCTGCCAGCAACGCAGGATCTCCTCGCTTTTCCCCTGCCCCACGGCTCTTCTGTTCCCAGACGCCGGTTTCGTAGAAGGTCGCTTCGGTTCCTTTATTCGCATGCTTGGCGTCATTAGCAAAGTTGGAGGCGATTTGGCGTTCGGGCGAGATGGCATTCCAGTGGTCGGCACGCACCTGCTCCAGCACCTGCTGTGATTGCTTTTGCAGGCCTTCCGGTTGGCGCGCTGAGTCGTACGACTTGGTGGTCAAACCGTCGTAGAGAAGATAGGCTGCCGCCAGCGCCGTCAGTCCCAGCACCAATTTCTCCGTGTGCCGGAGGAAGAACTCCCCGGCGCCGCCACGCGCGCTCCCGGCCTTGACGGTGGCTGCCTTCGGCTTGGCCTTCTCCTTCTTTGGCTTTTCTGCCTGCTTCTTCGCCTTGCTTCCCGAGTCAGCCGCTTCGATCGCGGCCTCCACGTCCTTGCTGCTCTTGCGTCCAAACATCGGCGTATCCTCTCCCGAATGATTTTTTAGGATGCTTCTTTGTGGGAAGCATTCGCTGAACCTATTTCATTTTACGTCCATGGTCTCAGTCAGCCGAAAGCTGAGGGCAAGACCACAATACCTGTTTTCGTCATCACCTAACGGTCGTCAGCCGTTCCACCAGCCGGTGGTGTTGCCCCACCGCTACTCTCGGCCGGTGCCGTCCCTGCACCTGATGGGGTCGCGGGAGCTGTTGTGGCGGGTGGTGATGCAGCGCCCGCGCCACCATTGGCGGGTGGCGTCGCAGCGTTGCCTTGAGCCGCCGGCGCTGCTCCACTGACAGCCGGAGGCGTTGTAGCCGCACTGGCTGCCGTTGCTGCGCCACTTGCCTGGGCGCCAGATGAAGGCTCCACCGTCGTGCTCAACTTGGTATCTGCCTGGACTTGCTTCAGCCCCAGCATTTCGATGTTCACCGGATTGTATAGATAGATGACGCCGTAGATTTCGACCGGAATATCAAAAGCGCTCCCAGCTTCAGCGAGCGTTCCGCCACCGCCTCCCAACATCCCGCCGTAGCCAGCAGAACCCGAATCGGAATCGAGACCAGCGGAACCGGCGGCGCTACCCAGCGTCGGCCTGGCACTATCCGTCATGCCGCCAAAGCCACCGGCTGCTCCGCCACTGCCGCCACCTAGGGGAGCTGGGTCGCAATTGATCCGAACCTGCCGCACTTCGAGAATCATCTGAGCATTCCCGCATTCGACCAAGAACTTGTTCAGCTTGCGTTGATCCATTTTCTTGAATCGCATTCGAACCGGGATTCGCTTGGCGACGGCGTAGTAGGCATCGCCCGGAGCCTTGCTCTTCATCTTGGTCCGAAGTGAATTGCCGGTGATTGGAGTGAATTTTTCGTCGACATATCGATTATCCGCAGGATCGCGCGTCACTTTGGGGGCCGCGGAGATACCACCGCCCATGTTGGGCGCTCCACCCTGACCGTACGGGTTGGCGCTGGAGCCCATGCCGCCGCCAGCCCCACCGGCCGCAGCGCCTCCCATGCCGCCCATTCCCATTCCACCCATTCCTCCCATCCCCGGCATGCCGCTGGCCGCTCCCGCTCCAGCCCCCGCACCCTTGATCTCACCGGCCTGCCCCATGGCGGTCCGGCCGAATCGGATGAAGTCGATCTCCTTGATTGCAGCTTGAAAGTTTTCGCGCGCTCCGGCATTGGTGGCAGCGATGATCTTGAGGATCCCTTCAAGGATCCAAAGATCTTCTTGGGTGTAACAAATCTGCAAGGTATCAGGAGGGGACTTGGGGTCGTACCAGGAAACAATACCGTCCATCAGCTCCTGCTGAGAAGCCGTGTCCCATTCCACCACGGCTGTCGACTTGGCACCAGAATTCACTGCAGCGGAACTGCCGCCCATCATCCCGCCATAACCGCCGCCGAGCCCACCGGCCAGGCCACCCCCCAGCCCACCCTCCGATCCTTTACCAGGCTCTCCCCCCATCGCCATGTCATCGCTATCGCCACCCCCGCTGGATCCTGGCATGCCGCCTGCATAACCGCTCATCGCACTACCGGCTGATCCCTCCCGCATCTCTGCTTTCCACTCAGCGCCAATGATCGACGCCAATCGGGGAAAGACTCCTTTGATGTAGTCGCGATAAATCGTTCGCGAAACATAATCCAGAGGATCATCCTTGAGCGGAAAAGCCAGCTGCAGCTCAATTGGCCGATACGTCTCCAGGAGACTCAGCACCTTGGTCCGTTCGGCCTCTTCCGGAGGCAGCGCGTCGACGGGCCACTGAAAAATGTCTTTCTGTCGGTCATATTGCAACTCCCAGGCAGACCGCACGTCATCGGTGACCACCGAGATGATCTGGTCCATCTGCTTGTGCGAAAACTCATTGGGGTGAGTCGATGTAGTGCCGCTGATTCTTTGAATCTCGCTGAACACCCCATTGAGCGCCGATTCGCGCGTCGTGTACTCCGAGGCCAGTTTGCCACGAGCCAAGACATAACCAACGATCGATAAGATCGCGGTAAGCCCTGTAAGGATCCAGAAGTGATACTTCTTCATCGCGGCGAGAAAAGTTTTCAATTGATCCATCGCTTAACTTCCTTCCTGGAGTCTTCTTCTTAGGGATTCGCCGCGACGCCATTGGCCTGTTGGCCAGCCTGGTTCTTGTTGGCTTTCTTCTGCTCTTCCAACTGCAGTTCGATTCGCTTGCTGCGAGGCGATTCCTGCCAGACAAACTGGAGAGTGAAGGTGAACTTGGGCGCCTTGAAATCCTTCGGGATCGGCTTGCCATTCTCATCTACAGGCTCTGTCATTCCAGGAGCCGATCCACCACCGACTCCGCCGCCCAATCCACCGGCCCCCCCTGCGGCGCCAGTGTCTCCTCCAGCTGTTCCTCCTTCCGAATCCAAACCGGCCGAACCGCTGCCAGCGCTGCCGATCCCCGGCCCACCGGACGATCCGATGTTCGGACGCGAACTGCCTCCCCCAAGAAGGCCTCCTGCAGACCCTCCGGCGGTCCCACCTGTGGCGATCAGGTAAGCCGGATTGGGGACTCGATAATTCGGATCGTACGACTTGGAGACCAGGATCGGGTGGGAGATACCCATTTCCTTCATGGTGAACGTATACATTTTCCCAGCGTCATCCGGCAGCTGCAAGTTGCCGTTTTCCAAGTAGTTCATGATGTTCGCAAACACATGCGCTTCCTGCTCCTTCCCCGGCTTGCCGTTGTAGTAGTGGTACCCTTCCAGCTCCACCACCCAGCCGGCTCCTTTCAGTGCATCCTGGGCGGCCTGAGCGGCAGCATCCTTGGGAGGCGTGATCTTCAGAAGATCTTCGCGAGCTTTCTTTTGGAGCGCATAGAGCGACTGGACCTCTTTGCCATACCACTTCGAAAGATCGGGCTGGTACTGGGAATCAATTCGCTCGATGTGGAAATCCGCCCGCTCACTGTACGGGAGAGTTTCGGGAGTTGGAGGCGGCTGGTTGGGGTCGGCCGCCTGCCGATTCAATCCTCCTTGGATAGCCACCAATAGTTCGGGCAGCAGGATCCGGCGATCGGCATTGGAACTGACTTCCTGTCCAACCTTGGTCAGCAACTCGATGGTCGCCTTCCGCTTGGCATCTTCATCCAGCTCCTGCTTGCTGGCGCTGGAAGTGGACTTTGCCGACTGTTCGGCCGACGACCACTTGTCTGCCGCCACGTTGCTCCAGGAACGCTGCATGAAGGCATAATTGGCGAGAAATCCCAGCAACATCGCCGAAAGAGCAGCTACTGCCCATGGTTTCTTCGCCTTGATGATCCGCTCGACCACAATCTCGCGCGGCACCAGATTGGTCGACATCGAACCCTTGTCCAGCAACTGCAGACAGAGTCCATAGACGACGCCATAGGCCAACTGATGCTCCTTGAAGGCGGGAGCGTTTTTCACTTCTTCGCCTCCCAGGCGAACGAACTGATCGAGATTCGTCGTCTCCATCGCGAGGTTTTTGTTCAAGTAGGGCTGAAGACCTGGCAGCCGCGCGGTATTTCCGAGCAGCCACAACTCGTCGACCTCCGACTTCTTGTTCATGCTCTTGAAGAAACTGATCGAACGCTGGATCTCGGTCACCAGATCGTTGAAGACCGGTCGCATCGACTGAAAGACCATTTTCGGGTCTTCTGCCTGCATAGCATTCCGCTTCAAATGCTCGGCCTTGGCAAACGTCAGCTTGAGGTCCTTCGTCAACTGCCTAGTGAAATGGTTCCCACCGATCGGCATGCTTCGCTGCCAGACCCGAAAGCCGTTGGTGACAATCAGGTCTGAGGAATCAGTTCCCATCGACAGCAGCACGGTCGACTTGGGTGGTTCGTCCGGATCAAATGTCTCGCTCCCCAGCCTCTCCGAGAACTTCTCATAGGTCAGCATGTTGTAGACGCTCATCGGCGCCAGTTGCAGCAGATCGACACCGATCCCTGCATCTCGGAATGGTTTGAGTGCTCGATGCACCGCCTCTTTCTTCATCGCGAACAGCCCCACTTCGGACTCCAGCGCGTAGCCGTCCTCGATGTTGCTGCCAGCCATCTGCTGGAAGTCCCAGATCACATCGTTCAGATCAAATGGGATCTGCTGCTTGGCCTCGTACTTCACGATGTCGGGGATCTTCTTCACTTCCACCGGTGGTGGTTTGAAGAATTTCGACAAGCCGCTTTGGCCAGGTACGCTGATGCCGACACGGCAGTGCTTCAGATCGTTGCGAGACAAAAACTGCTTCAGCGCCTCCGACACCAACTCTTCGGCGTTAGCATCGGGCTGGGACAGAATCTTCGGATACTCGACATAATCAAAGGCGTCGGCAACAACTTGATCGCCATCCAAATGGCACCGCAGCGCCTTGAGAGCACTTTGACCGACTTCTATGCCCCAGACATGCGAAATCTTCTTGGCCATAAGGTCGTCCTAAATTCCACTGGCAAGAGACGAGCCGCCGGACATCCGGCCCCCTTCGTGGCGGCCTGACGGAATTGCCCAGACGAGCAACCAGGAGCTTGTGGGCTTTCGCCGCCCGTATCGCCAACGATCGGACGGAACGCCAGTTATCTCTGGTCGGAGTGTCGAAAACACCCTGTCTCATGTTACCGCCCGGAAGAATGGCATGTCAAATTTTCACCGCTCAAAATGCGAGGCTTTTCGACCCGCCACATCCCCTGGACGCACCAACCCGCCCAGCCCCTGGGGCGACCGATCCACTCTTCTTCTACCGAGGCTGCCCTCCAGAGCCGTCGGTAAGCCGCCGTTGGTAGGCCCTGGATACCTACCTTCTTTCATCCGACCGATCGGTGCGTCCGTTATGCTTCTCCCACGCCATGGAGCGAAGGAAAACGAACTTTCCGAGACAAAACACCAACAGCAAGCGATCGATGGCCCCTTTCCCGCAGACTCGACCCGCCCGACAATAAACGCCTATGGAACCCTCAGCTACCAGTTCTGCGACAGGATCATGATGACTTGGAAACGCCTGATACTGGCTCTCCCTGGCGGAGCTCCCGAAGATTTATCGGAAGCGCTAGCAGCGGATTTCGCTGAGGATTTGCTTGCCAGCTGGACCGCTCTCTGGCACCCGGAGCTAATCCATTGCACTCAGACCATTCCGGAATGGAAGCGATCTGATCTTTCATCGCTCGATGTGGAGCAAGCGCTGGTGCTGGTTCCCAAGGCAAGCCAAAGCTTGATGGAGACCACACTTCGGGAGCGGTTGACAGTGCTGGAAAGTGAGGCGATCCAATCACAAGCGGATCGCCGCTCGACCGCTTCGGCCATGCGTGACCTCCTGGCGACTCGATCCACCGACGCTAACACTGCCGACTGGGATCGATGGCAAGACGACTTCTTCTCCCTTGGATTTGCCTACTGGCAGTTGCATCTGATCATTCGGCAGCTTCGCTATTCCAGCACCCTCAACTCCGTTCTCTTCCAGGAACAATTGCTCCATGCCGCCCAGGCGGTTGCAGAGCAGAAGGAAGACGAAGCGGAACGTTGGATTCAAAGCTGCTTTGACCAGTTGGCTCAGGAACGCGACCATCATTTCGCCCAAGCCGTCCATCTTGTCGATGTCGTCCTCCTGCACCGAGCCCCGGACGAACATCAACGCAATAGCCTGACCAACGTCTCTCATCCCCAGTTTTGGATCGGTGATTTTCAACGATGGATCCGTTCCCGTGGTTCCGGCAATCAGTGGAGGGAGGCGATCTACGGGGATGATTGGATCGACATGGCGGGAGGTGGCGAACAGTGGATCGAGGCGATCTGCACGAATGATCGGATCGACGTGGCAGGTGGTGGCGAACATTTGGCAGCGATACCTTGGCTGGAAGAGTCCTTCGCGCTGGAACTACTCTCGGAAACGCGCCGTTGGTACTGCCAGCTTTTCGGCCGCACACCGGATGTTTACGCTACTTTCTCTCCATCCCTTCATGCAAACTCTCCTCGCCAACTGCTGGCCTCCGGATACAAAGCTACCCTGCTACTCGACTGGCAAGCGGCTCGTTATCCTCAGTCCAGCCAAGCGAAAATCTATTGGGAAGCACCTGATGGGTCTTGCATTGATGCGATCAGCAATCAAGTGATTGATGCGTCCAACGTCTCCTCCTTCCTTCATCTGGGAACCCGCATCGGCAAACAGATGGACTACCATCAAGTACCGACCCTTCTGCTGACTCACTGGGCAGGGCAAACAAGCTGGCCAATGGAAGATCTCGTCCGCGTAAGTAGGAGAAGCCCACTTCTTGGCTCCTGGATTCGCCTACCGGAGTACTTTGCCAGCACCCAAAGGCCCTATCACCAGGAACGGCTGACGGCCAACAAATTCCCCAGGCAGCCTTTGCCGGTCGATGGAACCCAACTGGGAGCCGACGACGTCCGCTGGCGTTTGCAACGGGATATGACTGCCGTCAGGAATCTCGCCGTGCTGCAACAGCAACTGGATGGCTGGTTGGCGCGTCAACCACTTCCAGAGCCGTCGTGGGAGTGGAACTGGTCGGAAGAGTTGGCAAACCAGGGCCCATCGGATCTCGAAGGCGTTTCCGATGGGGAAGGCAACCCACGGGAAACGGCGCATTCGCCTTTATCGGCCTGTCAACCAGGTCTTTTCTCGAAAATTGCCACCCGCCTAGCGTTGGCTTGGCAAGCCGACAACGACTACATAGCGCAAAGGCAACTGACTCAAGTGGACAGGGAGATTTTGCCAACCGCAAAAAGGTGTATTGAAGGCTTGCGCGACCGGATGCCACATGCTTCCAATAGCTTAGCTCCGAAACGAAAGCTCTTCGTGGTCAATCCTTGGAGTGGTGCAAGGCGATTGTTGATGGAGAATGTGTCGCTGCGCGCCGTAGAGGAATCCGCGTCGACTCGCATCTACGCCAGTCACCCACATTCGCGAGACGGCGAAGCGGTGGTTGACGTTGTCGTCGACGTACCTCCCATGGGCATCCTGCAATTGTCCGACCAGACGCACGTCACTAAAAGGGGAAAGCTGCCACTGATCGCGCGGGAACCGGGGGTGCTTGGGAACGAATTCATCGAAGCTCACTTCGACCTGACCTCAGGGCGACTCAAGGGAACCTATGCACCCAATCACCGCGGAAATCGACTCAGCGGCATGCTTGCCCTGCGTCTGCCAGAAAACGGCTCAGGGGGAGCTTCCTACAGCCAGATGAAGGCGACTCGCATGGAGGTGCTCAAATCGAACACCGTGGTAGGCCGAATTCTGTTTGAAGGGGACCTGGTCGATGGAACGAAAAAGCTCGGAAATTATGAACTGGAGTACTCCCTGTTTCGTGGCAGCCGGGTCCTCGATATCGTGGTGCGATGCAACGGGCTTCAGATTCCCGCCACCCCCGATCTCAAGCACTATCTATGCTGGAGGACTGCGTGGGCGAACATGAGCGGTATCGTGTCGCTTTGGCAGCATGGGACCAAGACGACCATGCCAACGGGATGGAGTTACTGCCCGTCGCTTCTGGAGATTGATGAAGCGGATCATCGAGAGTATCTCCTTCCTAACGGAATCTCGCGTCATCGTCGATTGGATGAAAGATTCCTCGATTCGCTGCTACCGACGGAAAATGGGGAGGGAGAATTCTGGTTTGGCATCGGCCTGGATCTCCCGCGACCACGGCAGACCTGCATGGACCATTTCTCCAATTCGTTTTCGATCGAAGATCCATCCACGGAGCTTCAAGCAGGGCCTTCTGCGTGGTTTGTTCAGTGCACTCCATCGCAGATTCACGTGGAACTGGTCGCTTCCCTGGGCCATCCTGGGAAACCGCCCCAGGGGATGCGAATCCGCCTTCAAGACCACGCTGGGCGGCCAACCGTCGCGTCGGTCGATCTGTTTCGCAAGCCACAAAAAGCGAGTACGATCGATAGTGCAGGCAAAGCCTGGACCGACTTGGTGATTGAAGACCAGAAAGTGAAAGTCCCGTTGAAGGCCCATGAGTCGGCGATGGTCGACATACTCTGGGAGTAGCACGCGATGGCGGAAGAACTGCCGGATTCGCCTGACCTAAGCAATCAGCGTGTGGCCGGCTATCGCATCATCCATCGGCTTGGACGGGGCGGCATGGCCGATGTCTATTTGGCGTTTCAGGAAAATCTCCACCGCCACGTGGCGCTCAAGGTCCTGCGGCGCGACTTTGTCGACAGCGCCGACCACCAGCAGCGATTTCTCCAGGAAGCTCGCCACGCCGCAGCCCTGGTCCATCCGAACATCGTACAGGTTTTTGACATTGGGCAAGCCAACGGAATCCATTACATCGCTCAGGAATATATCCCTGGCAACACGCTGGGTGCATTCATCGAGAAGCAGAAATGCCTGGGGCTACGGGAGTCTCTTTCAATCCTGATTCAGGCCGCCTCGGCGCTCCATCGCGCCGCTCAGGAGGGAATTGTCCATCGCGACATCAAGCCAGAAAACATCTTGCTGACTTCCGAAGGAGTCACCAAGGTGGCTGACTTTGGACTTGCACGGGCCAGGAGCAACGAAAATCATTTGACGGCGGTGGGCGTCGCGATGGGAACTCCGCTCTACATGAGCCCCGAGCAGATTCAGGGAACTGCTGTCGACCAGCGCAGCGACCTCTATTCGTTGGGAGTCACCGCCTATCACATGCTCTCCGGATCGCCCCCTTTTTCCGGAGAGACGGCCCTAGCCTTGGCGATGCAGCATTTGCAGAATCCACCTCCGCCCTTGCGCCAGAAGCGGGCTGGCCTTCCCGAAGCCCTCTACGAACTGATCGATCGGCTCCTCGCCAAACAGCCATCCGACCGTCCCGCCGACGCTGCTTCCGTCCTTCGCTCACTGCGCGATATCGCATCCAAGCTGGAAGGAAACTGGCATGGCGATTCACTCATTCCTCTGACGGAATTGGAGGTGCAGGGGTCTGTGGAGCGAAGCGCACCGGCTGTGCTGCTTCAGACCACCCTGGCTCAACAAAAAATCGCCCTCCGGAATCGCCGCTGGAGGACACTGGGAATCGCCATGGGATCCATCCTCTTGGCCACCGGTCTTTTCACCGTTTTTTCCCTAAAAAGCTCCCAGGGCTTGGTTCCCGAACCAGGATGGAAACTCGAACAGGTAGAGAGAAAGCCCACGGTCCGCGAGCAGTTTTTTCATGCCATGGTTCAGGGCAGTGTAGCACAGTGGAAGGCAGTGGAAACGTATTTCCCTCCGGAGCAGTCGGATGCATTTCTCGGCTACAACCTCAAGGCTTGGCTCCAACTAGCTCGCGTCGCCATCGCTCAAAAAGATTTGGAACTCGCCCAGCAGACTCTCGATAAAATCCTGATCCGGGAAGAGGTTGATCCACGCATTCTGGTCCTTGCCCTTCTGGAAAAAATGCAGGTGGATCTGGAGCTCAGCCAGATGGACCAACTGGCCCGCGACCGCTCGGAAGCCCGCCGCTACTTCCTCTCACTCGACACGCAGCAGCAGCAGTGGATCACCCAACAGATCCCACCCCACCTTCTCTCCTATTGGGAAGATCGAAACAATACGTCAGGATAATACAAGGATCCAAAGCTCCATCCTGCGGGCTCGATCCTGAATTTTCGGTCGAGGAGCCTTAAAGGTGGAGAAACAACGATTGAAAAGTAGAAGTTGGGAGTTGCCGGTAGGCGACGAAGTCCAATGGCAATTGAGCGGATTTGCCGACCATTGGGCTCCACCGGAATCCACCAGTTCGCCGGAATCGCTCCTGCATGAAGTCGTCGCATCGCCCCTCGGCTACCCACCGCTGTACGAAGCCCTGGTCCCTGGGGATCGCGTCGCGATCGCACTTCATCCGGGGGTACCATCAGCCCCCGAGGTGATTCGCCCACTGATCGATCGCCTTCTGGCAGCTCAACCCGACCTCGAATCGATCACCGTGGTCGTTTCGACTTCGGATATGACGCTGGCCGCCCTAAATACCGAGCAGCAGGTGCAGGATGGAGACGCGCCATCGAAGAGCTTGATCCGCTGGGTAGTGCACCGTCCCGGCGACCCACCCTCGATGGCCTACTTGGCGGCCGACGAGGAGGCTGAGCCGATCTATGTGCAGCGAGATCTGGTCGATGCGGATTTCCTGCTCCCGATCCAGTCGGCCGCCAACTGTCGGGGCTGGGGAGCTGTGGTGCCCTTCTCCATGGCCCCGGATTTTGTCGATTCAGCGACCGCTCGGAGATGGGAACAGCAATGGGCAAGAAGAAGTGGTGTTTTTGCATCGACGTCAAAAGCCACTGTGACCAGCGACACGACACTTCATTCCCTCGTCCAGGGACTGTCGATCATCGTCGTCGAAGGGCCCAATGAATCGATCGCCGCAATTCAGGCAGGCGAAGCCCGGTCGATGGAACAGTGGCTGGATCAAACCCACTTGCCATATCCGCCGGCCGAATTGCTGCGAGCAAGCGATCTGGTGATCGCATCGATCGTCGGCAATTCCGACCGCTGCACCTGGCCTCAGGTCGCTCGCGTTGCACTCCATCTGGCCAGCCAGATGGCCAGGGACTCCCTGCTGGTCGTGGCATCTTCCTTAGATCAATCACCGCGTGGTCACCTTCGGACTTTGCTGAATGGGATGGGAAAGGAATCTCCGCCGGTGCCCGAGTCGGGCCACGAACTTTTCGCTGCCACCTCGCTCTTGGCGGCTCGCAAAAGATGTCGTATCGCGTTTGCCTGCGCCGCCAATCGCTCCGCCCTCGAATCGATGGGCCTGGGAGTGATCGACAGCCAATCCCAATTGCAAAGCCTCATCGATCGCGCCAAACACCCCATCCTCGTCCAGTCGGCTCTGGCAGCCTGCAGCCCCACCGTGACCCAGACAATCTAATTGCTCTCGCTTCCGGACCAATATGAGCTATCGCATCGACCGATTTTTTCGGCTACCGCCCGCAACTGTCATCGAATGGTCAGGGCGAGACCGCCTCCAATTGCTCCACAACCTGTCGACGCAAAAGGTGACACAGCTTGCCGCGGGATCGACTGCCGAACTTTTTCTGTGCGATGTGAAAGGCCGATCGCTCTGCCACGGCCGAATTTTGCACCAAGCCAATGTGACGCTATTGGTGACGACGCATGGCCTTCAGAAATCACTCCTGGAGCATTTGGATCGCTACATCTTTCGCGAAGATGTTCAACTGGCCGATCGCAGCGAACACTTTCAGTGGCTCGCCGTTTCAGGATTCTCTCCCGTGCCCAATCTTTCCTCATTTTGGAAAGAACCGGGCTCGCCGACCGAAAGCCGCTTGCACGCTCCCTGGCGATGGGGTGGCAATAGCAGCTGGATCATTGGCATCGAGTCGCCAAAAGGACAGGTTGACCTGAAGCTTGACCCATCGTCGTCTGAGTGGTCTCCCGAGGAGTTTGACGCACTTCGCATTCGGAATAACTGGCCTTGGTTCGGAGTCGATATTGATCCAGGCATGTTCCCCCAAGAGAGCACCCGCGAAGCGGAGTCGGTCCACTACCAGAAGGGCTGTTATCTGGGCCAGGAGACGATCGCTAGACTCGACGCACTCGGACAGGTCCAAAAAAAGATGTGTCGGCTGAGCATTTCCGGCCCGCCACCTGCGCCTCAGACGCCCCTCAGAAACCTCGAGGGAGTCGATGTCGGCAGCACAAGGTCCAGCGCCCCGGATCCTTCCGGAGCCGGTTCGGTCGCATTCGCCGTAGTCAAACGCCCCAATTGGCAGGTCGGCACCGAACTTCGGTGCGGCCAGGATCTCGCTCTAGTAACCGATTTTCCTGTCGATGCATGAGCCCTCCGAGGGGACATTCAGAAACATCCCCCACCTGGGCTCTCTATGCCTCTCCGATCACCTTTCCGGCGATCAATACTGCATCCTGGCTTTCCTCCAGCGCAATCAGTCGTCTTCACAAGTGGTTTGTCGAATCCAGAAGATTAGAGTTGAGTTGAATCGTACGACGGACTTTTGACCGGTCGGTGCAAGGCAGTGTTTACACCCCGAAGTCCTTCGGACCCTAAAATTTAAGCGTTACAATGCACCACGAAAAAGAGGCTTTCGGGAAGAGATCGGAGGGACTTCACCCCCTTTTTTCTGATCGCGGCGACTGCCGGGAACTTTCCGCCTACCACTGCATCAGAACGTCCCGAGGGCCGAAACAGAGAAAACTCTAAGCCTGGAAAAAGCAATGTCGGCAACGTCGGATCGGATACCCATCTCGAGGTAGATGGTTTAGAATGTCATGGAGACTCCGGCGCATTGGGGGCCGGAATGTACCAGGGGTTTGCTGCAACACCATTCATCGGAGGATTCCGGGACAATGCGTTGGGAAGGTCGCGAACAAAGCCAGAATGTCGAGGACCGACGCGGGATGCCCGCCGGTAAGCAGATCGCCATAGGTGGCGGATTGATGACCCTGCTGATGATTCTGCTGATTTCATTCCTGGGCGGAGACCCAAGGGGAATGATCCAACAGCAACAGAAGCAGGCTCAGGCCGCCCCAGTTCAGAAAATCGATCCACGGCAACTGGAAGCCGAAAAGCCGCTCAAGGATTTCGTCTCCGTCGTTCTCAAGGACACCGAAGACGTCTGGGATGCGCTGACGCCACAACTCCGTCAACTCACAGGCAATAACCGCTTCACTTACGTCAAACCCAATTTGGTTCTTTTCAGTGGACACGTCGACTCCGCATGCGGGATGGCAAACGCAGCGGTAGGCCCTTTCTACTGCCCAGCAGATCGTAAGGTGTACCTCGATCTTGCATTTTTCCAGGAGCTCAAACAGCGATTCAAGGCACCTGGCGATTTTGCAATGGCCTATGTGGTCGCCCATGAAGTCGGTCACCACCTCCAGAATCTTCTGGGGCTCTCCGAACAAGTGCAGATGCGTCAGCAGCGATCCAGCAAGACGGAGGGGAACCAGTGGAGCGTTCGGCTTGAACTTCAGGCGGACTACTTGGCTGGCGTCTGGGCGCACCACGCCCAACAGATGAAGTCGATCCTGGAGTCAGGCGACCTTCAGGAAGCCCTCAATGCCGCCACCAAGATTGGCGATGACAAGATCCAGGAGCAGGCGATGGGCTATGTACGACCTGATGCATTCACGCACGGTTCCGCCGAACAGCGCGTCAGATGGCTGAAGGCGGGGCTCCAATCGGGCGATCTCAGTCAGATGATGAAGCCATTTGAACTCCCATTCGAACAGCTGTGAGCCATCTGGCACTAGAACTCGCATCTGAGGCGATCGGTTTTCCGATCGCCTTTTTTTTCGGCGCATCGAATGGTACACAGCCACACCCCCGTATCGCGCCAATCGCCGGACCACGGGAGGGCTTGCCCTCAGTAGAGATTGCACTTCGCTGCGTTAGCAACATTCAGCTATTTCGGCTCGTAACGAAGATAACATCACTACAGTCCTCAGGTCCGCTGAAACCACCACATGATAGAATCGGATCAACTTTTTCGGGATAGATCGTCCGGACCGTTCAGCGACGCGTGCCCATGTTCGACCTGATTGGCTTAAGTTTTCGTCGCGCCACGCAATGGCAATCTTTCACACCCGACGATGATTCGTTCTTTGGTGTTATCGGGAGGATCTCCCTTGCGCGTCGCCATTCTAGAATATCTCTCCGGTGGCGGATGGCGTGATTCCCTCCACCACATCCCAGTGGAACTGATGGCCGAAGGTCAGGCGATGGCCAATGAAATCGCCAGAGCCCTCCAAGAACATCCGGGAGTCTTTCCCGTTCTCGCAGTCGATCCGTCACTGGAAAGCGTAAAAGGAAATCACTCCCGGGCAAAGCAATTGATCCAACCCGATCGATGGTGGGAAGGCTGGCGGGAACTTGCCAAGCAGGCGGACTGGACGATCCTGATTGCCCCTGAGTCTCAGATGCTAATGAGTCAACTGGCAAGCCGACTAAGAGAGGAAGGAGCGAGACTTCTTGTCAGCGACGGGGAAGCATTGCGGCATTTTGGCGACAAATGGGAAACCTATCGGCATTGGCACGCCAACGGCCTGAAGACCATTCCTACATGCCTAGCCAGTCATTGGACTGCAGAGCACTGGTCCAACGGAGGCAGCATCCTGGAATCTTTGCTTTCCCTTCAAGCCGGTTGGGTGCTGAAGGCTCGACATGGAGCCGGTTGTGATGGCAGTCGCTGGACGCTGGACAAAAATCAATTGCGATCCTGGATCGATGAGCTAGAAGATCCGATGCAGTGGATTGTGCAACCTCGCTTGGTCGGACGACCCGGAAGCCTCCATTTTTTTGGGGCCACCGCCGCGCCGTTCCCCGACTCGGGCCAGCTTCCCTCCGGTTGGAACTCGTTTGGCCCCTGCTCCCAGATCATCCAATGGACCGAACAGGGAATCGAATACCAGGGAGGGCAGTTCCCCTGGAAGAACGGTCCTCCGGCGTCGCTTATTGAGCCTCTTTCCGCTTGCCTCCGCCTGCCCGGTATTCCTCTGCTGGGCTGGATTGGCATCGACTTTCTTTGGCTTCCCGATCTTTCGGTCACCCTACCTTTGGAGGTCAATGCTCGCTGGACCTCGGCTTTTCTCCCGCTCCTTCAGCAACTCGGCCCCCCTCTCGGCAGATGGCTCGGAGATCAGCTCTTTGCCAGCCTCCGAGAGGAGGCATAAAGCAATCTTTCGGCACACGCCATTTCTCTGACTAAAATGGTGGGACCGCTAACGACACTCGGGTCGCTATATCGGAGTCGTCGGAAACTGAAATGGATACCGCACGCCCGTACCTATTTGTGATCAAAACGTTTTCCTGCTGCAGGCAATTCGATGGCCAACACGCACCAATTTGACCTAAAAAAGTTTCGCGTTTCCTTCGGTGAAAAGCTTCGCATTCGCAAGCTATCCACCGGCGGTCCATCCATCGATGGAATGAAGGAGAAAGCAACGCAGGCCCTTGCATCTGACGCGATCGCCCTCCAGGGAGCGCAGGAACGGCTTTATGCCGATGGAAAGCAATCTCTGCTGGTGATTTTGCAGGGGATGGATGCAGCAGGGAAGGATGGCACTATTCGCCATGTTATGGGAGGCATAAATCCTCAGGGCTGCGTCGTCTCATCTTTTAAAGCTCCGAATTCCGAAGAGCTTCAGTATCACTTTCTAATGCGCCCGATGCGATGTCTTCCCAAGCGAGGAATGATGGGGATCTTCAATCGTTCCTACTACGAGGAAGTGCTGGTGGTGCGGGTGCATCCCGAGTACCTGAAACCTCAGGTTCTTCCATCGCTGAAGAAAGGGGAGTCGTTGTGGGAGCATCGTTTTGCCGAAATTAGGAATTTCGAGGAAATGCTGACCCGCCATGGCACCACGGTGATCAAGTTCTTTCTCAACGTCTCGCAAAAGGAGCAGCGGAAGAGGCTTCTGGAGCGATTGAAGGATCCGTCCAAGCATTGGAAATTCAATGCAGGAGATCTCAAGGAGCGGGCTCTTTTTTCGAAATATGAGGAAGCGATCGACGCGATGCTGCCAGCGACAAGCACCAAGACCGCTCCCTGGTATGTCATCCCCGCTGACGACAAATGGTATACGCGCGCTGTGGTGGCCGACATCATCACCCAGCATCTTCATAAGATGGATCTGAAGTTCCCGGAAGTCCCCGCTGAGGAACTGGAAAAATTTCCGGAATACATTCAGGTATTGGAAAGGGAGATCACGTCGGGTGATGACAAAAAGTCAGGCCGCTCCGACAAGTCGACCAAAAGAGAAAAGTCTGGTGGCAAGAAGAAATCGAACGCAGGCAAATCCACCGATGTCAGCGATTGATGGCTCCTATGTCTGTGCATCGTCTCCGCAGCGAAGAAGCTAGAGACTCTTATCGTAAATCCGATACGTCTTGGCCAGCTTCGCCCCACCCCGCTCCAAACTGCCGCGCGAAAGATGGTTGCTCTCCAGCACCCAGGAGAACTCAGCTTCCTTGATTCCCCTG
>JBIINB010000086.1:0-19912 GCA_044337705.1 Pirellulaceae bacterium
GTCACTCCCATAAGGTACGCCTGGACCCAGAGTGGATCGAAGGCGACTCCTTGAATCAGAGGTCCACGCAGAGCGAGGAACATGCAAAAGACAAAGCATCCGATCTCCTGCAGAAGGCGAATCCGATGAATTCGCTCACCTGCCTCGGGCCGGAAGTAGGTGGGGTCCATCACCATGGTCGACGCGTGATGCCAGGTCCAGCCTCTCATCGATGGGAAAATCCACCATAGCGGAGTGATCACCGCGAAACGGAAGAAGCCAAGTAGAGGTACCACAAGGACCGATAGGAGGTAGCCAACAATCAACCAAGGAGATCGATGCGATAGGTTCAGGTACTCGCCATCTTCGTGAGTCCCGTAGCTTTTGCGACGGTGGTGGTCTACGTGTGGGTAATACATGTACGAAGGAATCAGAAAAGGAATACCGCATAGGAGATTCCAGGCGATGCGAAACCCTTGGAACTCTCCACGCGGCAGGTGCACCAATTCGTGCGTGAACATCACTGAGCGGTAGTAAAGCAGCGCCGTCGCAAAGAAGAGAGCGACGCGAACCGGCCAGAACCACCACTGGGCGCTGTCCATCCATTTGTCGGCGTAAAGGACTAGATGGAAAAGAGCGTGCCCGGTCAAAATCGAGACCAGGAAGTCGGTCCAGTAGATCGCAGGATTCGGCTTCGTGAGGTCCTTGACCAGATTCTGGGCATCACGGAGTGAAATGGGTGTGTAGTCGATCTGGGTGCTCATGGTTCCGGTGAAACTCCCGCTATGGGATAACAAGACCTGAGATCCTTGGCGCTCTATTTTCTTGGGCGGGCAAGTTGCGGTTCAGCGTATCGTCCCTAAGACGACTCCTTCGCTACCGCAAGCCGACCGTGGATGTTGCCCGCGTCGCTGCAGTTGCTCCCCTGGAAAGTGTATCGGCCTCGATGGGAGGGTCACTCGCGAGCGATTTTCGCAAGAGGTTCAGTTGCTCGAGGAAATGCAGTCGCCATCTGGTCGCACCCTCCGAAAAATGGGAGGCGAATCGGAGGCTTCGGTAAAAGAAGGCTGCCCTATATTTCCTGATCCTTGCATTTTATCAGCCGTCGGCTCGATCGCCATCGCCTGGATGGCTCGAAGTCGATAGCTGAACTGAGGTTCGGGTGACGGCTTGGCAACCAAGTCACTTTGTTGCGGTGGTCAGACGCGGGGTACTGGGGACGCGGGGTACTGGGGACGCGGGGTACTGGGGACGCGGGGTACTGGGGACGCGGGGTACTGGGGACGCGGGGTACTGGGGACGCGGGGTGAGGAGCTGCTTTTTTCCCAGTGAATCCTTTGGAAACATCGTCCACGCTGCCTACGGATCCTCCAGAAATGGAAAAGACCTCTTGGGGTTCCGGGAACGCTTCTGCTATGGTTGCCACGTTCAGTTTGTCGTGGGGGTTGAAACCGTTGGATTCGCCAATAAGGCGATTTCCGCAAGGAATGCAGCAGGAATAAGCGGTTTCAGAGATTTTGGGCAGGAAAGGACTCCTTCCAATGAATGCATGGAATGTCTTGAAGAGCCAGAAAGCCTTTTGGACTGGCCTAGTGATTGCGCTGAGCCAATCCGACTCCTTTTTGCTCGCACAAGCCACCCCCAATCCGCCAGCTGCGGCGGGCAATGGAGCGGCCTTGAACGGAGGGGCGGCCCAAGCGCCAGCACTTGCTCAGCCTCCGTTCGCGCCGTTATCACCTGAGCTGGAGAAATACACTCGCGATATTCTGACCTACTGGCAGCAGGCGACGTCGAAGATCGATCGATTCAGTTGCAACTTCAAGCGATGGCAGTACGATCCGGCCAAGACGAACGCCGATTTTCATTACACGGCTGCAACGGGAATTCTGCGCTATCAATCGCCTGACAAAGGTCTTTACAAGGTGGAGCATCTTGCCAGCTATACGGGGAAGGGTGCGGACAGCTTGCCGCAGTACAAAGAGTTCCCCAATATTTTCGGTGAGTGGTGGATCTGTGACGGGAAGAGTGTTTTGGAATACGATCGCAACGAGAAGATCGTTAGTCAGTACGAATTGCCGCCCACCATGCGGGGCATGCAGATTGTCGACAGTCCGCTCCCCTTCGTATTCGGTGTCGACGCCCAGAAGCTACAGCAGCGTTACTGGCTTCGCCCGGTCCAGCCACCTCCTGATGCGTCAGGAAAGCCGCGTGAGGATCTGATTGTTCTCGAGGCGTATCCCAAGCGGATGGATGACGCAATCAATTACTCGCGCGTCCAGATTTTTTTGGATCGCAAGCAGTTCTTGCCCTCGGCAATCATTCTATTTCTTCCGAACTGGTCTCCGGATTTCCCGGCGCGGGAACACTATGAGTTCACCGATCGCGACACGCATGCATCGATGGCTGACAAGTTCCGAGAGATGTTTGCCGAGTCATTTATTCCGATGCAGCCACCGAAAGATTGGAAAGTGGTAACCCGGCCGTTTGAACCTGAAGCTGGTGCGGCGGGTAATGGAGTTCCGGGAGCTAATCCTGGTGCAGGAGGTGGACCTGGACGCGTCGCCCAGCCACCGCTGGCGCCCCAAGGCACCAGCCGCTGAGGCACCTGACATGCGATTGATGGTGATGGATCGAATCGCCATGTAGTTCGGGGAGTTGGGCACAGCCGTACCTCCCCGATTCAGTATTTCGCTGCGTTGGTCCGGCCGATCAGCGATCGTCCAACAGCTCGACGGCGACGAACTTTTCACCTTCCAGCATCTGCAGACTGGCGCCGCCTCCGGTGCTGACATGGGTCACGCGGTCGGCATAACCAAGTTGCTCGATGGCTGCCGCGCTGTCGCCCCCGCCGATGATGCTGGTCGCTTCGCTTTCGGCGATTGCCTGCGCCACGGCTTTTGTGCCTGCATCAAAGGGTGGTATTTCAAAGACCCCCATCGGACCATTCCAAACCACCGTCTTGGCTCGTTTGACAATATCGGCATAGAGATTGGCGGTCTTGGGGCCGATATCGAGTCCTTCCCATCCATCGGGGATTTGGCCGGCGGCTACGACCTGCTTGTTGCAGTCGGCCGAAAACGCGTCGCCGCAGTGGGTATCCACTGGCAGCACCAGTTTGCTCCCTGCCTTCTTCAGCAGTTCCTTCGCCAACTCGACGCGATCCGGTTCCACCAGGCTTTTTCCCGTCTTGCCGCCCTGAGCCAGCGAGAAGGTGTAGGCCATGGCGCCGCCGATCAAAACCTGATCGCAGACCTCCAACAGATTGTCGATCACTTTGATCTTATCGCTGACCTTGGCACCACCGAGGATGGCAACAAAGGGACGCTTAGGACTCGCGATCGCTTCGCTCAGGTACTCGATCTCCTTGGCGACAAGGAAGCCGCTGACCTTGGGTTTGCTTCCCATGGCTTGGGGGACTCCCACCATGGAGCCTTCCAGCCGATGGCAGGTACCGAAGGCATCGTTGCAGTAGACATCGGCCCAGGAGGCCAAGGTCTGGGAGAACGCAGGATCCCCGCCCTCTTTTTCTCCGGGGTTGAAGCGAACATTCTCCAGGAGCACTAGCTGGCCAGCGGCAAGGGCTTTGACCTTCGCTGCTGCGTCGGCACCTACGGTGTCCGACGCGAAGGTGACCGGCTTGTCGAGCAGTTCTGCCAAGCGAGAGGCGACTGGAGCCAACGAGAATTCCGGCTCATTCCCTTTGAATTTGGGACGGCCCAGATGGCTCATCAACACCAGTTTTCCACCATGATCCAGCACATGCTGGATCGATGGGAGTGCCATGCGAATGCGACGATCATCGGTGATCCGGCCATCGTCATCCTGTGGCACATTGAAATCGACTCGCATCAGCACCGTTTTGCCTCGCACATCGATATCGGACAAGCTCTTTTTCGCCATGTGGTCGCCTCTCGTAGATTCGAAATCTTCAAAGCCATCGCAATCAAAGTACCCAGTGGCCCACTCGAAGACCAACAGGGCTTGGAATCAAATTAGCGCGTCGGAGCCGATCGATGGAAATGAACCTGGCGCCACTGGCCGTCCCGTCGATGCCATACACGTGTCTCTTCCATCGCGCGGCTGGTGAACTTGCCGCTGGAATCTGCGTTCTGCGAGAGGCGAGTGTAGGCGATGATTCCAACGTCACCCAGCACTCGGATGTGAGGAGCGACGATGGTGGTCTGCGAGGAAGTGCCTTCCTCCTTTTTGGCGAGGAAGTAGAAGTGATGAAAATCGAGCCCATCGATCAAGTGGCCACATGCCTCCGGCTCAAAACAGGTCAACGATGGATCGACCAGTGTCTCATAGAGCTCCCAGTTGCCAGCCGATATGGCTCCCAGCAGCCGCTCCGTACACTGCAGAATCTCCTCCCGCTCATCCATATCTCCTGTCGACATCAGATCGTCTCCCCGCTGTTCCTGTTTCTGTAGAAGCCACAAACCGCGCCTTGAGAATCTCATTTCTCAGCAATCGCTGAGATTGTATCAAGTCCCGATCCATTCGCACGGGGCCTGCTGATTCCCCTGGCAGTCGCTTGACCACTCCGTCGCTTGAGGTCTACACTGGCGGATTCGGGCTTTTTTTCTGTGGCCAACGGCTCGGCAAGTTTGGGAATCGCTTGACGCGATCGCCAAAGCTTGAGGAAGTTACCGAGAGCTGCAAGTCAATCAAGTCATGGTGGAGTATCAACGTGCCAGCGACCTGCGTGATCGGACTGCAATGGGGTGACGAAGCCAAAGGGAAGCTGGTGGATCTGCTGGCCCCGAAGCACGATATCGTGGTTCGCTACCAAGGCGGCGCCAATGCGGGACACACCGTGGTTTCCGGCGACAACACCTACAAACTGCACCATATCCCCTCAGGCATCCTCCACAGCGGTGTGATGAATGTGATCGGGCCGGGGGTGGTTCTCGAACCTTCCACCATGATTCGAGAAATCGAAGGGCTTCAGCAACGCGGAGTCCCGGTGATGGAGCGGCTGATGGTCAGCGAAAGAGCTCATGTGGTGATGCCATGGCACTTGGTGGAGGATCAGATTCTCAACCAGCAGGAGGTGGAGGGAGAAAATATCGGGACGACGCTGCGAGGTATTGGACCGTGCTATCGCGACAAGGTGGGGAGGACTCACGCGATCCGTGTGGCGGATCTCTTGGATGCAACGTTGCCGGAGAAAATTGCGGGGATCTGTCGAGCAAAGCAGAGGTGGTTGAGCGGACTTGCGACCCCGGAGCAACTGGCGGCGCTCCAACCCGAACAGGTTCTGGCAAAGGCGAGCCCCTGGATTGATGTTTTCTCTCAGATCGCCCGCGATACCACTCACTTCCTCCATGATTCGCTCGATCAAGGCAGGCAACTTCTCATGGAAGGCGCGCAAGGGGCTCTGCTGGATATCGACCATGGAACCTTCCCGTTTGTCACCAGCAGCAACAGTTCCGGCGCCGGCATCAGCAGTGGTTCGGGGGTCCCCGCTAAGTGGATTGAACGAGTCATCGGGGTGGTGAAAGGCTACTCAACACGGGTCGGCGGTGGGCCTTTTCCGACCGAATTGCAGGATGCGACGGGGAATCGAATTCGCGAGCTAGGGCGAGAGTATGGGACCACCACTGGTCGGCCTCGTCGCTGTGGTTGGTTCGATGCGGTCGCTGTGCGCTACACCGCTCGACTGAGCGGCGCCACCGCCTTGGCCGTCATGATGATGGATGTTCTCAGCCAATTGGACGAGGTTCGTCTGGCAGTCGCCTACGAACGGCACGGGAAGAGAATCGAGCAGTTTCCGAGCCGTGCGACCGATTTGCGGGAATGCCAGCCGATCTATGAAACTTTCCCCGGCTGGAAAATGGATCTCAGCGGAGCCAGATCGGTCGGGGAATTCCCGGAAGGAGCGATTCGCTACCTGCGACGCATTGAAGAATTGGTTGGGGTGCCGATTGAAATCCTGTCCGTAGGGCCTGATCGACGCCAGACTATTTTTTCCAAGCTTCCCTGAACGGGGCAATGCGCTGGATCAAAGCAAAAAGTGTTATCGCCGCTTGAGTCTTGAAAGGATCGCGCCGGGCGATTGCTTTCCTTTGGCTTTAAGATCAGCTTTCGAAAAACTTGCGAGCCCCTAATTCGCCGCTTAGGCGAGGGGAGGTTTTTGGATAGACTCCCAGTCGCAACCAAGGACTCTGGAAAGCGGGGCTTTTGGGGGGGTCGCACATGCCAATCGCGGTTGTCATGATGGCGTATCGTGGCGATGCCATGCAACGATCTACTTTGGTACCTTTCCCCCCCTGGATGCGATGGACCAAGCTGTTCCTTCCGATTCCATCGGCGATCACAAAACGTTGCCTCGCCACATCGCCATCATCATGGATGGAAATGGAAGGTGGGCGAAGTCACGTGGACTGCCCCGCATCGAAGGGCATCGGCGTGGTGCCGAGTCGGTGCGCGCGGTGGTAGAGTCCTGTCGAAGACTGGGGATCCCCTACCTGACATTGTTTTGTTTCTCGAGCGAGAATTGGAAGCGCCCGAAGAATGAACTCGATTTTTTGATGCGGTTGCTCAAGCGGTTTGTGGTCGGCGAGCGACCACTGATGCTCCAGCAGCAAGTACGACTTCGAATGCTTGGCCGTCGGCAGGGGCTTCCCGAGGATGTCCTGAAGGAAGTCGATAAAACCCTCCAGATGACACAGCACCATACGGCTCTGACGCTGAATCTGGCCATCAACTACGGGGCCCGAAGCGACTTGGTGGACGCCGTGCGGAAAATCGCAGAGAAAGTCGCTGCAGGGACGATTGCGCCCCAGTCGATCGAAGAGCAGACCATTGCCGAACACCTTTGCACGGGCGGCCTTCCCGATCCCGATCTGGTGATTCGAACCAGCGGTGAAATGCGGGTCAGCAATTTCCTTTTGTGGGAAATCAGCTACAGCGAGTTGTGGATCACGCAGAAGGCATGGCCTGAATTTCGGGAGCCAGACCTGTTGGAGGCAATCGCCGATTATCAGCGACGCAGCAGACGTTTTGGTGGAATTGAGTGAAACTTCGGGCGGTAGGATCCCAGCCAGCGAAGGCGACCAATTCCTAGACAAAACCTCAACGCCCTGTTGAAGTGACTCTTTGCACCGCCGACAATACCTCTAGGCGTTTGAGGTCGGTCAGTTGGGGATGCTCCATGGACTTGCCGCAATTCCGATGGGGAATATCCAGTGGTTGACTCTTCTGCTGCATGCGAAAAACTGTTTGGAGAAAGTCTCTTCCTATGGCTTCTTTGACGCTTCGCGTGATCCAAGGAGCGGATCGCGGAAAAATCTATGCGGAACTCAAGCCACCGATCACCATCGGTCGCGAAGAAGGCAATACCATCCAACTGAATGACGAACGCGTCAGCCGATTCCATGCGAAGATTCAGGAGGATAATAACGTCCTGGTTCTGACCGACCTGGAGAGCACCAACGGAACCCGGGTCAACGGACAGGAATGCCAGCTCCGGATTCTTCGCTATGGCGACATTGTGGCTGTCGGGAGAACGGTGCTGTTGTTCGGAACGCGGGAAGAGATAGCCAGCCGACTTCAGGACAACCCCTCTAGCTCCAGCGAATTGCTCAGCCGACTCCAGGATTTCGAAAACGATCTCGATATCGATCTCAGTGGTAGCATGGGCACCGTCCTTCATCATCGTTCGTTCGAATCTGCCGTGCCAGGAATCCCGAACAAGCTGTCGCCATCCCAACTGGCCCAACTCTCCGAATTGCTCGATTACCTCCATGTTCGATTGGGCTTGGTGATCGAGGAAGTGAGGATTGATGAACAGTCAGAGGATGTGAGCATCAAGCCAGGAAACTGGCAGATCTTGCTGAATCTTTACAGCCGACTGGCGGAAATGATCCGGTCGCTCAATGAACCCGATTTCACCCTTCCGGGCTGACGCCAGCAGTCGATTCCATCTGCTCCTGATGGAAAGGGCTCGAATGCTTTATCAAAGCTGTTTTTTAGCGTACGGCCCTCTTCTAACTCTTCTAAAAATTATTGGACCGACGGACTGGCCGGTCCGTCGCACAAGTGGAATCAACCCTGGTTTTATCTTTGCCGAACCTCTAGGGGGTAGCAAGATTCTCGGGAAAGTTGATCCGCCAACCACAGAGGTAAGTTGCCAAGATCCCCCTTCCTGCTTTAGACTTGTTGGCTTGTTTGCTGGATTTGCGTTCGCCTCCAGCCTTGAGCTTCGATGGACGTTCGGGATTCCTTTCTCTCTCAATTCCCCTGAATGTCGGAAGCATCGTTGAACCGGGCGCAGGAGCGGACCCGGTGATCCTGCGCGTCGCCCTGCGGATTTGTGAGTGCGGTGCAGCATCCGCCGGCGATATTTAGTTCGTGCCCCAGGGCCGCCGTTTCGTAGGAAGACAGGATCCCATGGAAGATAAACTGAGCTATCAGGGCATTACCTTTGACGATGTCCTCCTGGAACCACGCTACAGCGAAGTCGTTCCATCGGAAGTTGATGTCTCCACCAAACTGACCGCCAAGATCACGCTGAAGATTCCGCTGCTGTCCTCCCCCATGGATACGGTCACTGAAAGCGAAATGGCGATCGCCTTGGCGAAAACGGGTGGACTGGGAGTCGTCCACAAAAATCTCGCCATCACCGCACAGGCCGAAGAGGTGATGAAGGTCAAGCGGAGTGCTAATGGCATCATTCAAGACCCGGTGACGCTCCAGCCATCCGATCGCGTCCGGGCCGCTCGGGATCTCATGGAACGCCAAAACATCTCGGGCGTCCCTATCACCGAAGCGGGGGGGAAGTTGGTCGGAATCCTCACCAAACGCGATCTGAGGTTTCTGGAGTCTTCCGAGCTAGAGATTTCCCAGGTGATGACACGCGATAATTTGGTGACGGCTACGGGGAGTGTATCGCTTGAGGAGGCTGAGCGGATTTTAACGGATAAAAAGGTAGAGAAACTTTTGCTGGTGGACGATCAATACAAACTGACAGGACTGATCACGATCAAAGACATCGACATGATGAAGCGGTATCCGAATGCTTGCAAAGATTCCCTTGGGAGGTTGCGAGTCGGTGCAGCGATCGGCGTCTTTGATTTTGAGCGGGCGGAGAAGTTGATCCAGTGCGGCGTCGATGTGCTGATCGTCGACAGTGCGCACGGCCACTCCTCCAATGTCCTGGAGACGGTCCGGAAGCTAAAGAAACAATGGTCGATCGATGTGATTGCAGGGAATGTGGCGACCCGTGAAGGTGGCCGTGACTTGGTGGAGGCAGGAGCCGATGCAGTGAAGGTAGGCATCGGCCCCGGCTCGATCTGCACGACGCGAGTCATCTCGGGAGTCGGAGTTCCTCAGGTTACTGCGATCTATCACGTCGCCCAGGCATGCCAGGCAGCAGGGATTCCAGTGATTGCCGACGGGGGAATTCGCTTCAGTGGGGACATCACCAAAGCAATCGCAGCCGGGGCTAGCAGTGTCATGATCGGCGGTCTGTTTGCCGGGCTCGCGGAAAGCCCGGGCCGGACCATTTTGTACCAAGGAAGAACTTTCAAAGCTTATCGCGGCATGGGATCTCTGGGGGCTATGGCCAAGGGATCCGGTGAGCGATATCGGCAGCAATCGACCGACAGTCTATCCAAGCTGGTTCCTGAGGGAGTCGAAGGCCGTGTCCCTTTCAAAGGGGCGTTGTCCGACTTTGTCTACCAGTTGGTAGGTGGATTGCGAGCCGGAATGGGTTATTGCGGGACTCGTACTATCGACGAATTGCGCAGGGACGCGCGATTCATCCAAGTGTCAGCCGCCACCGTGCGGGAGAATCATCCTCATGACATCGCCATCACGCAGGAAGCACCCAACTACAGTCCAGACCATTCAGGGGGCGGCGACGTATCCTGATTGGCGGGAAATCACCCAGTCGGTTTGCCGGCGCTGGGGGCTGGGGGCCACCTTGCCGGCCAGTCTTTTCCTGGCGAGCGCCGGGCTGACGCCAAGTAAGATCCTAGGACAATCCTGGTCGCCGGTTCCATACTCCAGCACCACAATATCCAGCAACATAGCTCCGCAGACTCCTCCGTCGGCCTCGGTTCAGGATACCGCGGGTCTGCCCGCGGCGATGACGATGAGGGCTTCGACGCAGATCCAGCGAGATCCTGCCGAAGCGGCGCAAGGTGAGGTAGTCTTGCGATGGAAGAAGAGTTCTCTAGCCACACCTGCCGCCAATCCCGCTTCGCCCACGCCTAGCCAACGGCTCAATCCGCCAACTCCTCACGCCTCGGCAGCACTGGCACCCGTAACTCCCCATCGGATCCCCGGCAATCCACTTCGCCGCCGAATCGAGATGACGGTTTCCGGAGCGGCAGCCGTGGCGACTGCATCGTACCAAGAGCCGGTGACGGGTCCTAATTCGATGCAGCAAGACGCCAATTCTGCTGCATCCTCGACAACAACGGCGGCAGTTTTTGATATGCTGCCTCAAGGTCCCACTGGAAGTTCGGCCAATTCCCCCAGCCGCTCGCTGCTGATCCAGGACGTACCGAATCCTCCTGCATCCGTTCCACCTGCGCTGCTGCCTGATGCAGGTTCCAGGGATCTGGGCAACGGTCTGCAAACGCTTCCCAGCACCGAACCTAGTCCCTTGACGCTGCCTCCTTCCCCGACCCTGCCAGGGAGTTTGGTGCCACCCGAACTGCCGCTGGTCGCTCCTTCCTTACCTCCTTCGGTGCCGCCCCCATCCATTGGTACAGGGCCAGAAAACCTTCCTTCCTTGCCACAGCCACCCACCGATCCCGGCCGTTCGCTGTTGCCCGAAACACCCATCGAATCAAACCCAGGCTCGGCGCTACCGTTGCCGGCATTGCCCAATGCTCCCGGCCAGCCGCCAGAGACACTCCCGCAAGCTCCTTTCCGACAACCCGACTTGCAGTTGCCAGAGCAACTTCCCGAAACACCTGCAGACCGACAGGAGGATCGAGCTCCTTCGCCATTTCAAGATACCAATCAAGCCGATGCTTCTAGATCCCAGAAGTCGTTGCCCAAGGATTCCCCATTCCGCAAGCCACTGGATGTGGAACGAAGTGCGAAGGAAAAGCAGCCAGAGAACTGCGATCCATTGAGAGAAAAGGCACGCTCCAGCCAGATTGAAGCAATCAGTCTTGATGTATCCCCCAGTTTCGCTGTCGGTGTCAACGATCGCGGCAGCGAAGAGACCAAACGCAAATCGTTCGCGGAAAAAGCGCCGCTTCGCCCCTGGAATGATCATACTGGGCAGTTCATCGTCGATGCGAAGTTGATCGATCTGGAGCATGATGCGGCGGTAGTGCAAACAGCATCAGGCCGGACTCAGCATATCCCTTTGTCGCGGCTCAGTGATCCGGACCTAGTCTATGTTTCCGAAGCCTGGGGGCTTCCTGTCCGTTGTGGCATTCATGCGCCATCCGATGCCCCTCGGTCGTTCATTCCCGCCACCGTCCAGTGGAAGGCGTCTGGAATCTGCCACCATCCGCTCTACTTCGAAGAACTGCAGTTGGAACGCTACGGTCATGAGGTCGGACCGGTTTTGCAGCCCGTTCTTTCCAGTGCTGTTTTCTTCGGAAATGTTCTCATGCTCCCCTACCATGTCGGTGTGAATCCGCCGTGGGAGTGTCAGTATGCTTTGGGACACGAGCGGCCAGGTAACTGCATGCCCTGGACGATGGAGACCATTCCCTACAGCGAACCCGGCACGTTCCTCCAGGCAGCCGCCATCACCAGCGCCGTCTTCATTTTGCCCTAGAAACTCGAGTGTTGCTTGCTACGGACACCACTTGGTTTCCGTTAGCCGGAATGCGTTAGCGTCCGTTTGGGTGTGCGATTGAAGGTTGGTACTCGCACAAACCGAAGGCTAGCGCCATCCGGCTAGTGGGATCACTCGCGTTTGCGTCCGGTTGGCGAGCGAATTGCTTCTCAAAGAAATAGCTCGATTGCTAGCGAATCAAGTGTTTTGTGCGATCCATTGGTGAATTCCGGGTGGATACCAACCACCAGAGCCGTGCGGAACCAACCGCCAGAGTTTGGAAAGCAAAGGACGGTGGGTGGATGATGCTGGAGCGAGTCATCCTGTCGCGTCAACCCTATGACAGTGGATTGGTATCGACCCTGATCGGCCACCTTTTCTAAACTCCGCAACCCAGAGGATGACCGAATCAATACGAAGGGTCTGGCCATGATTGGATTGCGCGCCGCAAGTCGTAGGGACGGGGCCGAGCTGCCTGTAGGGAGGAAGCCGCGCCGTTGGCTCAAGCTGCTGATTGCATGTCTTGTCCTGCTGACCCTGACTCTGGCTCTCCTCCCCACTCTGGTCAGTCGTCGCAGTGTCGCGCTCTGGGCAATCGATCGTTTTGCGCCGATTGCTCCCCTCTCAGTCGACCTAAAATCGCTGAATATCGGTTGGTTCAGCCCCTGTGCTATCGATGGGGTTCAGGTCCGAGACGAGGATGGTCAGTTACTTTTGTCGTTGGAACGACTGGAGGTTCCCCGATCCCTAACGCAGCTGGCTTTCGATTCCAGCCAGCTTGGTGAGGTCTTGGTCGAAGGATTGATGATCCGCGTGGAGGTGCACCAGGGATCGACACAAATTGAGAAGGCGCTGGAGCCGCTGGTTTCCGATTTCACGACAACTCCTGGCGACTCCAGCAAGCCGAACAAAACCATCAAAGGTGCGATCGCCATTCGCAATGCGCTGATCGATATCGAGGATTTCGTTGAGCCGGCACGATGGAACATTGTGATCGCGGAAGCGAATGTTCCCTTCCCAAGTCCCGTCCATCCCATTCCACCGGTGCAGTTAGCGGCTTCGCTGCACGAGTTCCATCCAGGACTTTTGCCCTCGGATTCCCTTACTGAGCCACCCGCGAGATCGAGTGGATTTTCGATTCGGTTCGAGCAGTTGCCGGGGAATCCTGCAGAGAAGGCGGTGGGGCCCTTCCGATTGGAGGCGGTGACCGACCAGGTTCCATTGGAGTTTCTGGAAGTCGCCAAACATCGTTTCCCAGAGTTGCCATGGGAGCGATTGACTGGCAACCTGTCTCTTCGCGCCGATGTGACGGTCGAGTCGGCTCAGAATTGGCTTGCAGATCTTTCCTCGCTGCAGTTGGATCATTTGGTCGTATCGGCCCCCCAGTGGCTTGGTCCCTCGGGCGCTTCCCTCCAGCAAGCGAGGCTTTCTGGAAAGTTTGCGATGAGCCCCGAACGAATCGTTTCGCAGAATATCGAATTCCAGTCGGACTTCGGGCAGTTGGGTGGATTTCTCTCCGTCCCCATGCCCCTGACGATGCCAACCGCCACCCGTCCTTGGCTGGAGGGAGGAACGATGAACCTCCGTGGTGAAGTCGACATGGCTTCGCTGCAGCGCTGCGCACCGGGGCTGGTTCAGATGCCGGAAGACGCTCGATTGATTGCAGGGAAGGCGACCGTATCACTCATTCAGGAAAGCACCAGCGGCGCCATTCCGACGGCACAGCTCCGGGCTAGGCTTGGCGACCTTGTCGCTCAACTTCAGGGTAATACGATGAAATGGGAGCAGGCTTTTTCGGCGGAGCTCCAGTTGTGGCCAGGCCAACATCAAACGCCGCAATTGATGCTTTCCTGCGATTCGGAGTTCGGGCGTGTTGAAGGGAAAGGGGATTGGACCGAAGGCAAGTTGACCGCCAGCATCGATTTCGACAAGCTTCAGCAGCGATTGGCGAAGTGGTTTGTTCTCCCGATCACGCACCTGTCGGGAAATGCAGCGGCCGAGATGAATTGGCTGGAGCAGTCGGCAGGGCGCGTGCAGGTTTCGGGCAGCGTCAAAACATCTCCCTTGACGGTTTCGATGGGACAAGGCGACCTGCAGGAGCCGGCATGGGATGGCGTGATCGACTGCATCGTGCAGCTGGAAGGTGGACGGCCCACGCAACTCGTGGAAGGCCGGGCTCAGTTGACCAGTCTCCGCGATGCGTTGCGGATGTCGATCGACAGTCCGCTGGCTCTTACCGCTTCCCCTGCAGGTACGGCTGCGCCGGCGATGGCGTCGTTCACGGTGCAATGCGATGGGGATTTAAGTGGATGGCAGAAACGAGCTCTCTGGTTGGTTCCCGGAGTCCATCCGGTTCAAGTGGGAGGCAAGGGGTCGGTCGCAACAAAGGGGATGGCCGATCTGCGGGCGCTGCTGATTCAGGAAGCCCGCATTCAGGTCGATGATCTGTCGTTGGTGGGCGAGGGGTTTGCCTACCGTGAACCGAAGATGGAGGGGGAGTTCCGTGGACAGTTTCATTCAAGCCACCCCACCGCTTTCTCCATAGATCGGCTCGATGTCAAAGCCCACTCGTTTGCCATCGCCGCGCAGGATTCCCCATCGCCCGACGCTCTTTCCAGGCAAGGTATTGCCGCCTACCGAATCGATCCAGCACGTCTCGCGACAGCCACCAACTCCACCGGCGCGACACCTTCTACCTTATTGACCGGGGAAGTCACCGGAAACGCTAGCTGGACCGCTTCGAAAGAACAGCTCCAGTGGCGCGTGACCACCGATGCCAAGGGACTGCAGTTGGTCAGCAACGCCACATCGAACGGTTCCTATGTCTCCACAGCCGCTTCTGCCAATACAACGCAGGTCCTCTGGACCGAACCACAGGCGCTGGCTGATCTTTCCGGTGTCTTTCGCTATGCCGATGGATCGTTGCTGGTCGATTCGTCGACACTGCAGTTGCCTTGGTTCGCTTACCAAGGACAGGCAAAATGGTTGCAGCCGGTGGATGGTTCCGAGGCGATGGTGCAGGGGCAGTTTCGATACGACGCACAGCGCGTCATCGAACGACTCCGGCCCTGGATCGGGGACTACCTGCTGATGAGTGGGGAGAGGGTGGAGCCTCTCGAGATTCAGTGGAAAGCGACGAAAAGCGAAGGCTGGGCCGATGCCCTGGCGGTGCAGACCAAGCTGGGCTGGGATCAAGCGCAAGCCATAGGGATCGACATTGGAAGCGCCGATATACCTCTAGTCGTGGAACGGGGAGTCTTCCGCAGCGCAGCGGAGATTCCAGTTAGTCAGGGGACAGTGCGATGGAATTTATCGAGCGATCTCAATGACAAGACCCTTCGCATCCAGCAGGCACCTCAGGTGGTTCTGGACCAGGTGGCCATCACCCCGCAGATGTGCCGTGGGTGGTTGAAATACGTGACCCCGCTGCTGGCAGATGTGACGCGGGTGGAAGGAAGTCTCAGCCTTCGGCTGGATGAAGCGACAATCGTCCCATCGGACGCCATGCAGCAGACCTTTGCTGGACAAATCATGATCCATGGTGCCACCGTTGGTTCAGGCCCTCTGGCCGATCAGTTGTTGCTTTTGGTTCAGCAGGTGAAGGAACTGAGAAAAGGACTTTCCCCCAGTGTGGCCACGGAGCCGGAGCAGTGGTTGCAGTTGGCACCTCAACCGATCGATTTCGTAGTCCGACAGGGACGAGTCGCTCACCGCAATCTGCAGATTCAGGCCGGGGATGTCACTATCGTGACGACTGGGGATGTCGGGATCGATGGATCGCTGAACCTCGTGGCCCAAGTCCCTATCCGAAAGGAATGGCTGGGCAATCAGGCGGCACTGCAGTCGTTGGCAGGTCAGTCCTTATCGATTCCCGTAGGTGGAACGGTACAGCAACCCCAGCTCGATATGCGAGGGCTCTCGCAGATGACGGTGCAACTGGGGCAGCAGGCAGCACAAGGATACATTCAAAAGCAACTCGATCGTGGGCTCAATAAACTGCTGGGACCGATGCAACAGCAGCTCCAACAGATGCAGCAGTCGCTGCCATCCAATCCGTTCGCTCCTGCTGCCCCGGCACCTCCCGGATTGCCCGCAGGTGCCCCAGCGATTCCCGGACCCGCAGGATGATTCCGGCGACCGAGTGCCTTGCTCTGCAGGTTTCCGCCATCAAGGCTCGATCGCCGACTCCCCACCATCTCGACTTCCTAGAGCCCACCACAGGGGAAGCTGGATCGAGTCGCTGACGAATTCGACATGCCCATCCGCATAGGTGACCATCACACCACCTGGATGGTTGCTGCTGGGGGTCACCATATTGTTACCATCGTCTTCACCGCCATAAATGTGGCAGTTTCGCTTGTTGATTGGCATGACATGCATGTAGGTGTTGCCTGCAAGGGTCCATCCACTGATCCAGGATCGGCCGTGAGGTATCGAATAGAGTGGGTCGGCTCCTGAGACCGAACCGCAAAAACGATTCCATTCGGGCAGGGAGCGGCTGGCTCCTGAACCACCGCAGTAGGAGAGAACGCCTTCCTTGAGGTTGCCCGGCATCACCGCACCAAAGGGGCCGGCGATCACCTGACTGTTGTGGATTAACCGTTCGGCAATCATGGCTGTCTGGCTTGTGCCATCGAGGAAATCTCGCAAGCCAATCTCACGGACCTGCCACGGATCGGGGTGAGAGGGAGTCACTACTGGCATCGCGCCGTTGTGGCTTGCTAGCGGAGGTTGGTCCCCACGGATTCCGGTCGTGCCCCGTATCCAACCAATATTTGCGGCATAACTACCAGGAGCCGGATTGCCCGACCCCATCGCTGGCGTCCGCTCGACTCGATCCGAGGGACACAAGTAAGTGGGAATCGTCGCTGCTGCAGCGACCGCATTGACATGGTTGGAGGAGATACGAAGCGATGTAAAACTCACTGCCGATGGGAGCGGAATTTCATCGACCATTGGTCTGCGAAAGTCGATTTGCTCGTAGACTGCCGACTGCTCTAGCTGCGGCAGAATCATCGCCATCCAGCTGTAGAAGCCACTACCCAAAGGTGGACGTCGCTGGGAAGAGCCGGTGAAGGTAGGGGGCAGGGTCCGAAAGGTTGACTCGTAATTCATGATCGCCAGCCCCAATTGCTTGAGGTGGTTCGAGCATTGCGTTCGCCTGGCTGCCTCGCGAGCGAACTGGACGGCTGGAAGGAGCAACGCCACCAGCATGCCAATGATGGCGATGACCACCAGTAATTCCACAAGAGTCATCCCTCGGAATGAACGCCTCCCAATCCGCTCCATGGAATTTACCCTACAAAAATATCGGTGTGTAGTTGCGTGAGCTATGCAAGAGAGTAAGTTATCATAGAAGCGGTTGTGACGAACATAAGGTTTGGACGCAATTCAACGATTTTTTGAGGTTTTCGCCTCTGAGGAAGGCTTTGAAGCTATGGCTGTTATGAGCAAATTGGCGGTGGTTGCTCTTCTGCTGGCCACTTGGTCGTGCAACACGAAATTGGTCTTGGGAGATGTCTACGTACTCGGACATGCCGATATCGGAGTCGGATTCTTATCTGGCAAACTGCATCTCCATCTCCATGCCGAAGATGAACTGGGACTCTACGGGGGAGCAACCCTTCCGGCTGGGGAATATGAACCGGGTGACCCCATCATCGGAGTCCCAGGGCCTTCCATCGGAAGACCAGCAGGAAACGAATGGAATTTTCTTAGCGCCAGTGCGGGTGATCCTGTCTGGTTCCTGCCTCAGGGCAGCGACCCGAACAAGCCGTTTCTTGGGATCAGTTCGTCGGAACTGAAAGGTGCTGACGGATGGACAACGGTATCCTGGTCGCTGGTTTCGATAAGCAAGGTCATGGGCGCCAATTCCGATGTCTCCATCTGGCAATCCGGCGCCTTTGGTGCGCCAAGCCTTCTGGCATCGACCCGGGACCCCGCGACGGACGTTTGGACCCGCAACGTCGGCGGTCACGACCATCAAAATATCGGTTTCAATGGCGAAGGCATCTACGATGTGGTTCTCAGAGCGTCCGCGATCAACAACGGATCGGCTGGGATTGCAGCAGGGACCTACGTCGATCAGGCCGCCTTTCGATTCGCTACCGGCTCCTTTACGGCAGTCCCCGAACCATCCAGTCTATTGCTGGTTTGTGCCGCTGCCGCAGCGGTCGCCCGCCGACGATGGCGAACTGCCAAGAAGCTTTCTTGCTAAGATTCGTTGATCTCCTCGCCTCTGTGCCAACGCGAGAAGTTACTGGTTTAGCAAAGCCTAAAATTAGGCTGCCAGACAAAGTTCACGACGGACTTCCAGTCCGTCTGCTGAGGGCATTGTCGACGGTCTGGAAGACAATCGTACGATGCAATTAGTTTAGGGGCTATCTGAGAACCGTCCCTTGCTTACGCTGCGGGTTAGGATTTTGGAGGTTTACGGATAGGTTCTTAGCCGATCCCTAGCAAGAGCTGCTAGCGACTTTTCCTTCCGCTCGCCAAGGGAACTCAAAGATCGACAGAGAGGAACGGCAAGAGATGGTGCCAAGAGACAACTTATGGATTTAGTTCAACATCGCCCAGCAGGAAGATCACATCCACCGAGGCTCGGACGCTGATTTCCCCGGCTGCCAGAGACCGATCCGTAGCATCGCCCGGTGCATCGAAAAAGGCATTCTGAGCCATGTAGCCGCGCGTCGATCCGTTCGCATGATTTTCGCGGATCGATTGGACCGATGACAGTTTAGCTCCCAACTCCCCCGCCATCGCCTGCGCCTTCTCTCGAGCAGCCCGTACCGCTTCCTGCCTTGCCCGGTCCCGCATCTGCCGAAGCTCCGTCGTGCGAAACTCAATCCCCGAGACCCGGTTGATTCCTGCCGTGATCAATCCCTGGTAGATCGCTTCAAATCTTTCCAGCTGTTCGATGGTGATTGAAAATTGCCTTCGTGCCACGTATCCAACCACGCGAGGCGCTGTCGGTTCCGATGCAAAAGGATCATCGGTTTGGGGAGGAAGGTTACTAACTTGTCCCTTGCTCACCGCTTCCACAATCATCGGCTCAATCGTCAGATACTCGGTTCGGATTTTTCGGGACTCGATTTTCGATTGCTCCAGGAACTCCAGAACCTTGCGAATTCTCGCATTGCTATCGGCCACCGTTTCCTCCACGGTCTTCCCCCTGGATTCCACTCCTGCCGTGATCACAACATGGTCCGGAACAGTGCGCACTTCCGCTTCCCCTTGAACTGCAATCGAAGGCGGCTGATTCGATTCGTCCCAGGGGAAAACCGCGTTGGCGGAAACAGGCAGCCAAGAGGTCATGCAGATAAATGCCAATGCAAGTCGGCGCATGGTCAGCTTCCTTTACAAGAAACATTACAGGTGATCCCGTTTCGGATCGCGATCATGGTGAGCCTGATCGATATGGACATGGAGGTCAGGACGTTCCCGAAACATCTTTTCCCAGGCAGCATCTGGAATCGGGCAGTCATCCAAGTAGAATGACTGCAGATTTTTCGCTCGCGCGATCTCTAGAAGGGAATCGCCTCCCAACCGCGGACCGATCAGATGCAGCGAACGCAGATTGACCAATAGCGGGATTGCTCTTGCCGCTTCATCCGTCAGGTTGGGGCTGCCGATCCTCAGCAGGACCAGATCCTTCAATCGGCTCAGCTTTTTCAGCCCGTCGTCGGTCAGCCGACAGTGGGGGAGATTGAGAATCCGAAGCTGCGGCTGAGTCGAGATGATTTTCTCGACCTGTGGATCCTCTAGCGAGACGAGGCGAACTCTCAAATGCGTCAACTGCAATGTTTCGATGGCGTTGCCCAGGTCGATATCAGGTTCTATTCCGGCATCCAAGCAAAGCTCGCGGAGCCCTTCAAGCGACTGGATGGCGGTAAAGAACCTTTGATCAGCCAGCGACTCAAGAACGATGCGCTGCGACTGACCCTGCTTTACCTTTTCGATCATGCCCGGCCAATTGATAACCGGCGCAGCCTGGGTTGGGCGACCAATCTGGATGGCTGGCGACCCGTCAGAGGGATCTAATAGGTCGCCGGGGCGGCAACTGATTCCGGAGACGATTGCCAGAATAAGCGCTAGACGAAGCGTCGGGTATTCGCATCGACCGGTCGTTCGACTTGCCTGCCTTAGCATCCAGAATTCCTGCGAAGTTAGGTTCGGCGATCA
>JBIINB010000208.1:0-6185 GCA_044337705.1 Pirellulaceae bacterium
GGTGGCTACGTGGAGGAGGAGGTTTTGCATCGGAACGATCACTTGGTAGCCCCGGCTCTTGGTAGCCATCAATCGCCAGATGGTGGATGGTTTGCTCCAAGATGTAACACCGTTGCTGTGTCTTGTTTCATATCGTGCCCTCCGAAGGGGGCTCGTCCTGACCTTGTGGAAGGCTTGCGCGCGTGCGGCCAAGGTGAGCGATCAGGCTAGTGCACCAAAGCGCCGTGACAGTCCACAGCAGCATGCGGTGCGCGTTGTAAAAGTCGATCGCTTCCCACAACCCATCGCCTCGCCAAAGCTGGTCCACCCAGAGACTTTGTGCGGTCACGATGCCTTGCAGAGCGGCCAGCAGGATGGCTATCGATCTTGGTGTGGCGGGGTTGCGAACCAGGAGCGGAAGGAGGTTGGCCAGCAGTCCGATTCCGTTCAGGTAGGGAAGCACCTGCGCTGTCACGCTCCCTTGAGTCTCACTTCCCAGAACACGGCCTCCCAGAGGCACCACCACGCCGATATAGAACGTCAAGCCACCAAACCACAAGGGCCAGAGGAATCGGTCGAGCCATTGGAGGAGGCGGTCCTGAGAGGATGGCGTGAGCCATCGGAGGAAAGAGGGGTCACTGGTCACGTTGGCTCCCTGGAAGACGGCTTGCGTGGCTTGGGGCGAGCCAATCAGGTGGAGGGCTTTGCGAATCCGGAATGAGGGCCGATTGGCCCCCTGAGCCGGAGAGAAGGGATTCACTATAATCGAGCCGATCGTCGACGAAAGCGAACCATCGTGCCAGGCAGCCTGCGCAAGGTGAGCCGATTGCAATAGGCAAGCCGGGACGATGGTGTGGTCGATGCGAAGCAACCAGAAGATTCTTCCCCAAAGGATGCACGATGAAGACAATGGCCGCTTTGGTCAAGCGGGAGTCGAAGCCTGGTCTGTGGCTGGAAGAGGTTCCGGTGCCGGAGATCGGAATCAACGACGTGCTGATTCGGGTCGATAGGACGGGGATTTGCGGCACCGATCTGCATATCTATAAGTGGGATGCGTGGGCCAAGAAGACAATCCCCGTGCCGATGGTGGTGGGGCATGAGTTCGTCGGTGAGGTGGTGGAAGTGGGGGCCAATGTCCACGACTTCTTTCCTGGAGAGATTGTGTCGGGCGAGGGGCATGTGGTATGCGGGCGATGCCGTAACTGTCTGGCAGGGCGTCGCCATCTGTGCAAGGCGACCGAAGGGGTCGGGGTCAATCGTCCAGGGGCTTTTGCCGAGTACATCGCCCTTCCGATGAGCAACGTCTGGCATCACCATCCGAAGATCGACTTGGATGTTGCGTCGATTTTTGATCCCTTCGGCAACGCGGTCCATACGGCGCTTCGCTTCGATTGCCTGGGTGAAGATGTTTTGATCACCGGTGCCGGACCGATCGGCGTCATGGCGGCAGCGGTGGTCAGGCACGCTGGGGCAAGGCATGTGGTGGTAACGGATGTCAATCCGATCCGACTGGAACTGGCCAGAAGGATGGGGGCAACCGTCGCGCTCGACGTATCAGGTTCCAAGACGCTCCAGGATCTGCAGGAGGAACTGGGGATGAAGGAGGGGTTTGATGTCGGGCTGGAAATGTCCGGTTCCCCCGCCGCGTTCCAGTCCCTGCTGCAGAATATGTGTCATGGCGGGAAAATCGCCATGCTGGGGATTCCCGCCGAACCTTTCGCCATCGACTGGAATGTGGTCGTATTCAATATGTTGACCATTCAAGGGATTTACGGTCGAGAGATGTATGAGACGTGGTACAAGATGTCGGTGATGCTGGAAAGCGGACTGGATATCCGGCCAGTGATCACCCATCGATACCACTACACCGACTTCGAAAAGGGGTTCGAGGTGATGACGCAAGGTGCCTCGGGCAAGGTGATTCTCTATTGGCGAGGCCATCCATGAACGACCGTTGGCTGGAGCATCTGGAGTCTCAGTGCGAGGCGATGCGGCAGGCAGGGACCTACAAGCGGGAGCGGGTCATCGATTCGCCCCAGGGGGCGAGGATCCGATTGCCGGATGGTCGCACCGTTAGGAATTTCTGCGCCAACAACTACCTTGGACTGGCCAGCCACCCCCGCATCCTGAAGGCCGCCAGCGACTCCCTGGAGCGTTGGGGCTATGGCTGCGCGTCGGTCCGTTTCATCTGCGGGACGCAGGGGATCCACAAACAGCTGGAAGATGCGATCAGCCAGTTCCTCGGATTGGAGGATACGATCCTCTACAACTCGTGCTGGGACGCCAACGGCGGGCTCTTCGAGACGGTGCTGGGTCCCGAAGATGCGATTTTGTCGGATGAGCTGAATCATGCCAGCATCATCGACGGAATCCGGCTGTGCAAAGCACAGCGATTCCGATACCGAAACAACGACATGGCTGACCTCAAGGCGCAGTTGGAACAGACCAAGTCGGCTCGCTTTCGTCTGATCGCCACCGACGGAGTCTTTTCGATGGATGGCTACATCGCCAATCTGCCGGAGATCTGCGATCTGGCGGATCGATACGATGCCATGGTGATGGTCGATGATTCGCATGCGGTCGGATTCATGGGGGCCCATGGCCGGGGGACGCACGAGCTGTGTGGGGTGGTCGATCGGATCGATATCCTGACCGGCACTTTGGGAAAGGCGCTGGGCGGAGCCAGTGGCGGCTACACCAGCGGACCACGGCAATTGGTCGATCTGCTGCGACAGAAATCGCGTACCTACCTCTTCTCCAACACAGTCGCTCCCCCGGTGGCGGCGGGAGCTTTGGAGGCGCTGCGGATGCTGCAGGAATCGACCCAGCTGCGGGATCGCCTGGAAAACAACACGAAATACTTCCGGCAGGGGATGCAGCAGCGAGGGTTTTCGATTCTGGAGGGAACCCATCCGATCACCCCCGTCATGCTGGGCGACGCGGCGCTGGCGGGCCGTTATGCGGAGAAGATGCTGGAGCTGGGGATTTATGTCATCGGTTTTTCCTATCCGGTGGTTCCCAATGGCAAGGCGAGAATCCGGACGCAGATTTCTGCGCTCCATACCCAGGAGGATCTCGACGCTGCAATGGACGCCTTCACGGCGACTCGCGAAACGCTTGGCGGCGGCAGAGCCGGCAGCTCCTAGCATCAGCAAAGGGGAAAACGCACCCCTCAGGGGCAAGGATTCTCCTTTTCTGCTTCTCCAAGTCCACCTCCGGTGCCGATACTTCTGGGAGTTCCCTTCTCGAATCACCTTGGCGGCGCATCGCTCCCGGTGAAGAATCGGTGAAGGAGCTGGACGGTCGCATCCGACCGATCGACGATCAGGATCTAGGCGACAGGGCTGGGAGGTTGAGCTGGGCGCCTGAGCTGGACGCTAGGGGATAGGCGCTGGTTATTCTTCACCGATTATTCTGCACGGTTTTACTCTGCACGAGCCGAACAGTTTCCGGGCGAGCGAAGATGGTCAATTCAACCGACGATGCGAAAAGGGGGGAGGCTGTCACGGGCGCGGAGGCAGTCACCGCAAATCCCTGGGCTCTTCTCTGGACCAGTCCAGGGGAGGCGATCGGTCAATTCTGGCAGGCTTTCTACCTGTGGCGAACCAGTCGACCCTGGATTCGGCTCAAGTGGATGGTACCGCTGATCCTATTGCTGCTGGTTTGTGTCGGGATGGTCGCCTGGGGAGCTCTCCGGCCCAAACGCACCCTCTTGGAGCGGTACGTGGAGCAGGCCGAGTCGGTGGCGTCGATGAAAGAGTGGATGAAGAAGGCGGGAGCCGCCAGCCCCGGGGATGCCTCGGGAGCCAGCGGCCAACTTTCGGCCCCTCCAGGGCTCGATCAGGAGTTCACTCCCGAGCAGATCGCAAAGGCGGAGCTACTGTATCAGCGGGTCCTGCAGATGGACCCCAGTCATCCATCGGCGAACTTTTTTATCGCCCTTCGCAGCGTGGCCAATGGCGATTTGGCCCGCGCGCGGTTGATCATGAGTCGCCTGGCGTCTGCGTCGGGCGGCGACTTCGCCCCCGCTCACGCCTGGATGGCCGGCGAATATCTGAACGATTTTCGAAATGGCAATGCGGCTGCTAGGTTGAAATTCGCCGAGCATGCGAAGGCGGCTTCCCAGTGGGACTTGGTCAGCCCCGAATTGCTGCTGGTCTACAGCCAGTACCTGGAGCAGACTGGGGAGCCGAAGGAGGCGTTGGCGCTGATCAAGAAAGCGGCTCAGCGCGACCCGCGTCTTCATCTGGCAACTGCCGAATTGGCGATCCGAAGTGGCATGCAGGAGGAGGCGAGGCAGGCTGCTGAAAGGTTGCTGTTGCGATTTCAGGATCGCCTGGGGACGGCGCAGGAGCTTCCTCAGGATCGGCTCCTGGTTACGCAGGCTCACATGCTTCTGGAGCATCTTCAGCAGGCGATCGACGTGCTGCAGCAGGGTTTGGCTTCCAAGCCCGATCAACCGCAGTGGCGCAGGGCTCTTTCCGATATCCATCGCTTGCGATACCGCAAGTCGATTCCTGAGGTAGCTTGGAAAAGCCCCGCTGATCCGAAGGAGTTTCCCGAGCCGATAGCGATTGGAGATCTAGGAGCGCTCGAGGAAGCCGCTCGGATCGATCCAGACAATCCGTCGATCGGCGACGAGTTGGCTCAGCGGATTTTCCAGCGCTGGGCGCTCTCCCCTGCCCTGGAGCAGACACTGACCCAGCAACTGGAGCAAGACAAGATCTCTCCGGGGGCATTGCTGGTTCTAGCCAATCGCGCCTACCGGCAGGGGGATATCGATCAGGCGATTGTTCACTGGGAGCATTGCCTAAAGATTGAACCCAAAACGACCCTGGCGATCAACAATCTTTCGGTGGCGATCAGTCGTAAGGATCCGGCTCAGGCCGATCGGGCAATCGTTCTGATCGACGAGGCGATTGAGCAGGCGGGGGCCAGCGCTGAGTTGCTGGATAGTCGAGGCACCATTCTGCAGATTGCCGGCAGGCACAATGAAGCGATCGGTAGTTTGGAGAAAGCGCTCGCGATCTCGCCGGAACGAGACAATACGCGTCGGAAGCTGATTGAATCTTACCGGGCACAGGGGCTGGAGAGCCTTGCGAAAGCCCAGGAAGCGCTACTGGTATCCGGCGCCAAAGCCCCCCGATGAAAAAGGTGTCAGGACTCTTTTCCCGGTTCCGGGAAAAGAGTCCTGACACCTTTTTCAATCCAACTATACAAGGTGATCGTGTGATTCGACAAAGACGATGGATTGCGGCGATTCTGCTGGCATTCGTTCCTTTATCTACTGCGTCCTCCCAACTGGTCGCTCCGCCGCAAACCGAATCGGACGGGCCGTCGCTCTACGTCGTCACCGTCCAAGGGAAAAACGGCTTCATCGATCGCGATGGCAAGGTCGTTATCGAGCCTACTTTCGAAAAAGCGTATCCTTTTTCTGACGGACTCGCCGCAGTCCAGCAGAACGATATGTGGGGGTTCATCGATACCACGGGGCGGATGGTGATCGAACCGAAATTTGCCATGGTGGGTTTGTTTTCGGATGGACTGGCGAGTTTCCGGGCGAAGCGTTTGACCGATCCGTGGGGCTACATCGACAAGAGCGGCGAGGTAGTCATCAAGCCTCAGTTCGATATCGCCGATGGTTTTAAAAAAGGTATTGCTCGGGTCGGGTTCGAGACGCCTGGGAGCAAGTTGCTTTCGTTTGCCGATGCAGGTGGCACTTACGACTATCGGTTTATCAGCCGCGAGGGCAAGTACGTACCGGAACCATCACCCACGCATGATGCGACTGGCGAGCCGGACGAACTCATTCCTTTTCGCAAAGACGATATGGCGGGCTTTCTCAATGCGAAGGGCGAGGTTGTGATTGAGCCGAAATTCCAATCCGCGTCGCCCTTCTACGATGGCCTTGCCTGCGTTTGCCAAGGGGGATTGTTTGGCTATATCAACAAGCGCGGTGCCTGGGTGATTCCACCAAGCTTTCAGTATGCCAACGACTTTTCCAGCGGGCTCGCCGGAGTGTCACTCGGAGAAAAAGGCTGGGGGTTCATCGATCTTACTGGCAAGGTGGCGATTCCTGGTCGGTTTGGCTGGGTGTACCAAGGCTTCCGCGACGGCATCGTGGAGGTAGCCTTCGAAGGTAAGAGCGGGTACATCAACACGAAGGGAGAATGGGTTTGGGAACCGAGCCAATAGGGAAGGAAAAG
>JBIINB010000209.1:0-6165 GCA_044337705.1 Pirellulaceae bacterium
GTCGACCATCGCTTCGGATGGCACGGCCTTCTATGCCCCCTTCCACCACCACGATAAGATCGATCTGGTTAAGTTGGACCCAGATGGAAAAATTCTCTGGCGAGTCGATGCGGGCCCCTTCTCCCCCAAGCTTTACGAATACGGCTATGCGGCATCACCCACCATCTATGGATCGACTCTGATCGTCACCGCCAATTGCGACCGCGGTTCCTGGATGAAGGCATTCGACCTGCAGACCGGAAAGGAAGTCTGGTCCCAGGAGATGCCTCGCATGCTGGTCTGGTCTTCTCCGATCGTCGGCCAGGTGGCTGGAAAAGATCAGTTGCTGCTTAGCGGCTTTGAGGCGATGTCGGCCTACGATCCAACCAACGGCAATCAGCTTTGGACCACCCCATGCCTGACGCTGGCCACCTGCGGTACCGCAGTTTGGGAGGGGGATGTAGTCTTCGCCAGCGGAGGTTTTCCAAAAGCCGAGACCGTGGCGGTCAAGGCAGACGGTTCGGGCCAGATCCTCTGGAAGAATAATGTGAAGTGCTACGAACAATCGATGCTGGTCGATCGAGGTCTGGTCTACGCCTTCAGCGATCAGGGTGTGGCGTACTGCTGGGAGGCGGCCACCGGAAAGGAGCTTTGGAAGGAACGGCTCAAAGGCCCCGTCTCTGCTTCCCCCTTGCTGATCGGGGACAAGATTCTGGCCACCAACGAACTGGGGACCACCTGGGTCTTCCAGGCGACAGGCGAAGGCTACAAGGAAGTTGCCAAGAATCAACTAGGAGACGAATCGTTCGCGTCGCAGGTGTTTGTCGATGGCAAGCTGTATTGCCGAGTCGCCAGCACGAAGGATGGGGTCCGGTCCGAACGGCTGGTCTGCATCGGCAGCCAGCCCTGACTGCGTCACTTTCCTGCTTGGTCATCCGAGTGCCCCAGGACGGAGATGTCTTCACATGAAGCAGTTAGGCATTGAGCTGTTCCTCAGCTGGCTGCTAGTCGCCTGTTTGGCGATCGATGGTCCTGCGCAGGATCGTATCACCGGACAGCCGTTCGCCACTCGCTCAGAAGTGATCGCGCAGCATGCCATGGCTGCCACCAGTCAGCCTTTAGCGACGCAAGTGGCGCTCGACATCATGAAGCAGGGAGGCAATGCGATCGACGCGGCGATCGCTGCCAATGCAACGTTGGGTTTGATGGAACCGACCGGCAACGGCATCGGTGGCGACCTGTTCGCCATCGTCTGGATCCAGGCCGACCAAAAACTCCATGGGCTAAATGCCAGCGGGCGGTCCCCGGAGAGCTTGACGGTTGAGCGGTTGCAGGAGGAATTGGAGAAAGCGGGACGCCAATCGATACCACCCACTGGGCCACTGCCAGTCTCCGTCCCTGGCTGCGTCGACGGATGGTTCGAATTGCACCGACGGTTCGGCAAGCTGACGATGCAGCAGGTGCTTGCCCCCGCCATCCGCTACGCTCGCGAAGGTTTTCCTGTCTCGGAATTGATCGCCTATTACTGGCGCCGCAGCGAAGGGTTGGGACGCTACCCTGGATTCGCCGATACGTTTCTGCCGGGCGGAAAAGCTCCTGCCAAGGGCGATCTTTTCCGCAATCCGATGCTCGCCGATACTCTTCAGCAGCTCGCCGACGAGGGGCGCGATGCCTTCTATATTGGTTCGATCGCGCAGCGCATCGATCGATTCATGAAGCAGCATGGAGGCTACTTGTCGCTAGAGGATCTGAAGAAGCATCGCAGCGAATGGGTAGAACCGGTAGGGCTCGATTATCGCGGATACCGCATCTGGGAGTTGCCACCCAACAGCCAGGGACTGGCCGCTCTCCAGATCCTCGGCATGCTGGAACGCTTTCCAATCGCCAAAGCAGGATTTGGCAGCACCGAACATCTGCACTGGTTCATCGAGGCAAAGAAGCTCGCCTTTGAGGACCGCGCCCGATATTATGCGGACCCCGAGTTTTCGAAGGTCCCGATCCAAGGGCTGGTGGATCGCCAGTACTTGACGGAGCGAAGTGGATTGATCGGCAATCGGTCGGCCCTGCGCTTCGACGCTGGGAATCCAGCACTCAAGCAGGGAGATACGATTTATCTGACCACTGCCGATCCGGATAGGAACATGGTTTCCCTTATCCAAAGCAACTATCGTGGCTTCGGATCCGGGATGTGCCCTGATCAACTCGGTTTCTGTCTACAGGATCGCGGCGAACTATTCGACCCAACGCCCGGAAGGGCCAACTCGTACCAGCCCGGGAAGCGCCCTTTCCATACAATCATCCCAGGCTTTATCACCAAAGACGGGAAACCTTTTCTGAGCTTCGGGGTGATGGGGGGGGCCACTCAGCCACAGGGGCACGCGCAGATCGTCATGAACATGATCGATTTCGGGATGAACTGCCAGGAAGCCGGGGATGCACCTCGCGTGGTGCACGAAGGATCCAGCGAGCCGACGGGCGAGCGGATGGAGGATGGAGGAAGAGTGTCTCTGGAGAGTGGATTCGCGCCGCAAACCATCCGAGACCTCATGGCGCGTGGCCATGCTCTGGGGTACGACTTGGGGAACTTCGGCGGCTATCAGGCGATCCAGTACGACGCCCAGCGCGATATCTACCTGGGAGCCAGCGAATCGCGGAAGGATGGCCAGGCGGCAGGATACTAATCGGATCGGTGCCGTGCATCTGCTGACGCTCATCCGATCGTCGGTAGGATTCCACTAGGTTGGAAAATCCTGCCCTTGCCCGGGGTGGTTTCTAACGTTGCCACGATTGTGGATGTCGTCTCCAAGCTGTTGCAAGATTTCGGGCAACCTCTTCGGAATCGACACGCTACCGATATCGTATCTACTGCTTGCGGAGTTCAGGATTGCGCCGAAGCTGCGCCAGTTCCCCCCTCGTGTTGCTTCTGTGTACGGGACTCCATCAGCCAAGACTGGATCGTCGCGTTGTTTGGAGCGTGCTGATTCTGGTCATAGTGCGATCCTACCAATCGCCGAATCATCGGCCAGTCTTTATCCCTTTGCATTTTTTGCGCGAACAAGATCATCCATCGCGAGGACCTCATAGAAGGCAGCTTCTTGAGTCTCTTCGATGGTGGTTCGCCTCTGCCACAACTGCTCGAAATAGTCATACCCACTCGCCATGCAGCATGACCGATTTCAGTTTCAAGGTTTTGCTGAGAACCAGGAGGTCGGCCCGCTTTCCAGGTTCGATGCTGCCTACCTGGCGATCCAGCCCAATCCGTCGCGCTGGAGTTAGCGAAGCCATCCGAAAGGCTTCAAACAGGGTTGCCTTTCCCTGACGCACCATCCCTCGCACCATGTGATCCATCCCCTGCACCGAGGAAGCCAGCGATCCAGGGGACGCCCAGCCGACTTTACCGTCGCTTTCAAACCAGGGGCCCGTCTTGGCGTTTCCAAATCGATAGCGGCCTGGGGGCATATCCAAAGCCCGATTGCTGTCGGTGACTAGGCAAAGCCGATCCGGCCCGATCATCTGACGTGCAAACTGAAGCAGCTCGGGAGACAAATGGCAACCGTCGGCGATCACTTCGGTGCTCATCGTCGGTTCAGCCAGCACAAACTCTGCCATGCTCGCCTGCATCGGGACTCCGCACCGTATCCGCAGCGACGGAATCGAACTCATCGCACACCAGAAATGGTCTACATGCCTCATCCCGGCTCGCCAACCAGCCGCCATTTCACCCCAAGTGGCGTTGGAGTGACCGCAGGTCGCTAGGCAACCCGCACGCACCGCAGCTCGGTAGAATCCAACCGCTCCTGGCAACTCGGCTGCACAAGTCGCTACCAGAACCAGTCCGCTTCGCAGATATTTCTGGTACTCCCGGGCTACCGGAGCTCTCGCCTCCTCCGGGGCGTGGCATCCTGTTTTTCCAGCAGCGAAAAACGGTCCGTACAAATGGACTCCAGCCATCCAGGCACCCCAGGACCGATCCCATCTGTCCCGGTACTGCCCTGCTGCCGACAGAAAAAGCTCGATCTCATCGGGAGAGGCAGTGGTCGACGTGGGGACGATGGTGGTGGTGCCATGCCGGAGATGAGCGGCGCAGGCAGTGCGAAATGCATCCAACGTCCCATCCATGAAGTCGGATCCCCGTCCACCATGCACATGGAGATCGACCATGCCCGGTGCCAGATAGTCTCCCTCAAGATCGACTCGACGCACCTCCTTGATGTCACCCCGCAACCGCTCCTTCACTTGCGGACCGATCGCTGCAATGCGATCCTTCTGGATCAGTACATCGCAGGGGGTAGTGATTCGATCGGGTAGGACCACCTGCGCGTGACGGATCAGCCATGATGGCATACTCAATTTCTCATCGGGGGGGCGTCTTGCCATCGACGAAAACACCTCCATCCGTCTTCAGCTTGCCTGCATCAAGGCCGTGTCAGCTTCAATTGCCGGACTGCTTCTTTCAAAAGAAAATCGACATCCATGAATGGTTCATGGCTGATATCCTGCCAGACCACGCGGCCATGAGCGTCGATCACGAAGGTTCCGTGTAACGGCGTCTGCTCGAAATCATCGTAGCAACGAAAATCGCGGAAGACGCGATGAGTCGGATCGGCCAGCAGGGGAATCGAAAGCGGTTGGTCGTAGGTGCTCATCCCCTTTTGCAGCAATTCCTGCGATTCGGTGCTGACGGCAATCATCTGCAAACCCGATGATTGAAACTCTTCCCGCTTGGGTTCCAATTTCTTGAGCTGCTCGACGCAGTGCAGACACCCAAAACCCAGATAGAAAACCAGCACCGTCGGCTTACCCGCCAAAGACTGCGAATCGATCACCTGCCCGTCGGATCGCTGCAAAGTCCAGGAAGGTGCGTGGTAGGGAGACCAGCGGAAGGGCCCCAAGGTCTCCAGCGGTGTCCTTCCCTTCAGTTCCTCAGGAACTTCATAAGGAACCGCCCAGGAGGCTCCATGACCCCATGCGATCGCCAGTGGATTGAGTCGAGCCAGCAGTGGGGTCTCCAGGTCCGCTTCCGCAGCCAGTTTCCTCAGCGATTCAAAGCGTTCCTTCGCCTCAGCTTCTTTGCCAGCCAGCATGTAGACATGCACCGCTACGGCAAGTGGAAGGACCTCTCCTGGGTGTTCACTGACCGACTTCTGCACCAGGTCGATCGCTTCCTGGTGCTTGCCTGCCATCGCCAGCCACTCGGCCTTCTGCAGCTGACTCTTGCGATCGGACTGCTCGTACGCTTCCAAAGCTTCATTCCACTTCTGTTCCGTAGCTCTGCGATGAGCGGCGATCTCGTGCTTGCCTCGCTGCCATCTCTTGGCTTCCTGCTTCTTTGATTCCAGCTGCTTCCGCCGCTCTTCCTGGTTCTTCTTGAACTGCTCCTGCAGCTGTCGCTGCCATTCGCTCGTCGCAGCTCGCTCGGGCGGCCCCGGCGGCTCTTCCATCAGCCTTGCCACTTCCTCTTCCAGTTCCTTGCAGCGGCTTTGGATCTGCGATTCATAGCGAGCTCCCGTTTCCTGATCACCCCCCGCGATTCCAGCGATCGCCAGCGCTGCCGAACGCTCGGCCTTCCACGAATCGTCTCCCGTCTCTTCAAGTTCTGGAGCCTCCTTCAGCTGCAAAAGACGGTTCCATAGGCGGTACTGAATCAACGATTCCAGCAGCCGATCTCGCCCTAAACCACTGCTGCCTCCACCATCGGCGCTGTTGTACTTGGGGTGCCTGGGCAGGGAGATCATATTGCGAGCCAGATCGATCGCGTCGTCGACCCGCCCGATGAACAGAAGGTTGCGAATTAACCACTCGTTGTTGTGAGCGAAATTGTGAATCTGATCGGGTAGCACTCGCTGACGCATCATGTAGGCGTGATCGACCCGTGCCGATGCCTCCTGCTGATAGACCGCGTCGTGGTACCGACGAAGTTCGGAAAATGTATGGCCGGGCATATGCCACATGTGAGCGATCGCAGGGGACGCCGGACCACATCGCACCGCCGACTGAACCGCCAGTTTGGCGCGAGAATGATCCCAAAGATGAATCCGATAATGATGCGAAGGGTGCATCGGCGCTTTGGCGAAAATCTGTTCCAGCAGCGCATCGATCGCCAGATGGCTGGTGATCGGCAACTCCTCATGGATGCTTTCCCAAAGCCGATAACAAAGCAGCGCCTTGGCCTCGAGGTCGTCGGGG
>JBIINB010000015.1:0-56599 GCA_044337705.1 Pirellulaceae bacterium
CGTTGGATGGCATCGCCTGCAGTCTCCTTCTCCGATGCATCCTCTGACAATTTGAGCTACCACGATCTTCGATCGGTTTTTTCCATCCTGCATCTCTTGGTAGCCACCGCGGCCACGCGGTGGATGGCATCGCCTACAGTCCAATTCTCCGCTTCATCCTCTGGAGCTGCTGGCTACAATACGAGGTGTTTTGCTTGTTGCCTACAAGTTGCCTTTACCGGTTCCAAGGATTTCCTGTCATGTCTGACCTGCAGAAGATATGTCCCAAGTGCAATGGCGCGATGGAGGAAGGCTACTCCGTGGAGTCCAGTTTTGGACCTTCGTTTCAATTTCGCTGGTTTCGAGGGAAACCGGTGCTCTCGCATTTTCAACAAGTCCGCGTTCCAAGGAAAACAGGACCATAGTATTCCATGCCTGGGAAGCTCGATGGCCTGCCGGTGACGATCTGGCGATGCAGGGAGTGCGGGTACCTGGAGCAGTACGCGGATGACCGATCTGAAGAATCCTAGACTTCTTTATCTGAAGGGAAGCTTCATGCTGGCCACCGGTCTTCTTGCCGGTGCATTGCTGCTGCTAAGGTATCCCAAGTGGAGCACAGCGTTTCTTCTGGCTATCGCCATCTGGGGTTGCTGCCGCGCATATTACTTCGCCTTCTACGTGATCGAACACTACATCGATGACACGTTCCGTTATGCCGGCCTGATCGATTTCCTCCGCCGCTGGCGCCGAGGAGAAGTGCCGTCACGAAACCGCGAAGACTAAGCTTGAGCAGACCATCATCAAGGAAGGGTTTCTTCCTGGGAAGTCGGGTTGGCAAACCATTGGTGTCGGTGAGCTATCCATTCGTAGACAGAATGCACGGCAAAAAGCAATGCCCATGTTGCACCATACCTGGGGAGATTTCGAAGCAGAATGACCTCGGGAAACAGAAAGACCGCCAGAATCGCCGTGTAAAGTGTCGCTCGACCAGCCGCGAAGAGGAGGAATCGACTGGTAGGGTGTGCTACGCGATGAGAAGCCCACTGCATTGCTGGGTAGGCGGCAAACAGCGCGGTCAAGACCCAAGTCCACAGGAACCACCCTCGCTCCAACGCGGCGCGCTGAGGAGCCTTCGGGTTGTAGTAGACCCGGACCCTCTGTCCTTTCTCAAATAGTGGGCTACGTCCACTGGAACTGAAAAAACGATGGAGAAATCCAGCCATTTTCTGCTGGGATTGGAAGTTTTCTTCACCGACCCGGTACGAAAACGTCACATCGATGCGACCGATCACACTCCGCGGTCTCGAACCCCGCCAGGAATACAAGCGGACGTCCGAAATAACCGCATCGGTCGTGGCTCTCAGTTGAACAAGTTCGATCGTTTCCAGGACAAGTGCCCCAGGAAAAAACAGGAATCCCAACCAGGCAAAGAAACTGCGGAAATGGCTTCCCATCAACTGCACCTCTTTGCAAGAATCGACGAATGCCGATTCTTTGCCGCTCTAGTTTGCTTGGAAAAAGAAAAAATAACCGCCATCCGACTACCAGCGGAAGATTCCAACGCAGGATCCGGTGTCTTGCTTCCAAGTTAAACTACCCGAAGGGGGCCACCTGTCTGCTACCGGTGCGCGCACCTTTCGTGGAGAAGAGTGCCATGATCGATATGGACCGTTTGCAACAGATCGCTCAAAGGCATGGTGTCTCGTGGGGAAAGATCCAGCCCCAGTCGCTGGAAGAACGAATCCGCGATCTTTCCAACACGCTGCAAAGAACGGATGTCCCCTATCCGGTCGATCCCAGCCTGGGTCGCTCGTATCTTGAATCAGCGAAGGCGGGGAGGCCATTCGAGCAGGGAACACTTGGCGGGGAACGGGTGGATCTCGGCGAGTTTCGCAATCAGCAGCATTACGATCGCTACACGGCGGAAGAGCATTTGAGCTGGGCGGTTCTGGTGGCTGAGCAGCAGAAGACGAAGCACCGTTACGCCTGCCGAGAATATCTGGAAGGGGAGCACACCTTTGCCATCGGTGGCAGTGTGATTCCCGATTACTATCTGCTCAATGCGCGCATCTACCAGCAGACCGGATGGCAACTGGCGACCGTCAGCACGATCATTCCGGCGGAGCTCTTCTTCACTTGCCACAGCAAGCGATTTTTTCCAGTGACGACCTTCATGCGACCTCTGGAGCAGGATTACCTTCAGGAGCCCGATATCGGTCATGATGTCGCAGGCCATGTATCGACCTTCACGATCCCCGTGGTGGCTCATGTGATGCAGCATCACGGCGTGGCGCGCAATCTGATCTATGCAGAACGCAATGAGAGATTGGAGCGGGAATCAGATCCGCTGGTTCACCAATTCATTCAGAGGCGAGCGGATGAGTTGCTGCTCTATGCCGAAAGGATTTATTGGTACACGGTCGAATTCGGCTTGGTCCTCCAGCAGGGCCAGTGCCGCGCATTTGGCGCCGGCATTCTCTCGTCACCCGGGGAAACCATCTTCAGTATCGACTCACCCATTCCCAACCGGATCCTCATCGATCCCAGTCAGGACAAGGACCTGCTGCGTCTGGCGACAACCGATTACCTAATCAGCGAGTTTCAAAAGAGCTATTTTGTGACCGAGCGGTTTGATCTGCTGGAGTCGCTGACTCCGGATCGCATCGTGGCGACAGCCAAAGCAGCAGCCAAGCTGCCTCATTTTTCCTGGCGAGACCTGGTGCCAGGGGATCGTGTGCTGCATGTAGGACAGACCGCCGTGTCAACCAACGAAAAATATCTTCGTCTTTTAGCCAATGCCCGCTGCGACGACTGCCTGACGCGGACCGCCATCCGAAATCTACAATGGATGGTCAAGCATGCAAGCGACGGTTCCGAATTGAATCAGGTATGGAATGGCCCAGTTGCAGCGGTACCCAAACAGGTCCTGGAGTGGTTCCAAAACCATGCCAGCGATCCCGCGATGAGCATTCCACTGCGACCTTTGAGCGACTGATTGGAATGAACAGGCTGATGGCTGGTTTCAAGGAATGATTTCATTTCCCGCAGTCATCTCTTCCGCGTAGCCACCGCTGCCAAGCGGTGGATCCTTGCGTACGACCACGATAGCTCCCATCCACCATCTGGCGATGGTGGCTAGTGCAGTCGGATGAAACGTTTTTGGCGCGTCATTCCGACACCAACGATCTTTCCCCGCAGTCATCTCTTCCGCGTAGCCACCGCTGCCAAGCGGTGGATCCTTGCGTACGACCACGATAGCTCCCATCCACCATCTGGCGATGGTGGCTAGTGCAGTCGGATGAAACGTTTTTGGCGCGTCATTCCGACACCAACGATTTTTCCCCGCAGTCATCTCTTCCGCGTAGCCACCGCTGCCAAGCGGTGGATCCTTGCGTACGACCACCATAGCTGCCGTCTACCATCTGGCGATGGTGGCTACAGAAGGAACAGACTACGCTTCGAATGATTAGCGAGCGACCGAGAGGGGCTGGCTTGGGGCAATTCGCTGCAGGCTTCGGTAAAGTCGATCGGCATCGACGAAGTAGTCGGGATGTTTGAAGGCATCTTGATTGAGTAGTGCCTGCATGCGGAGGATTGCTTCGCGGATCGCCGCCGATCGCGGATCGCCACGCGAAGCCCGTTGCAGCTGTTCCCAGGCTCCCGACAGCTGCTGGCTCAAAGGACCGGCTTTGTCGATCCCCTGGCTACTGGAATGATCCAGGCGGTCGAGAAGATGGGTCAGTTGAATTCCAACCTGAAAAAGCTGCCAACCACTGGGCAATTCTCGGAACCAGGAAACTTCCGAGGAAGGGAATGGCAAAAGCTCCTTGGATCGAATCGATTCGACCCCCAGTCGCTGGACGATGGCTCCTGAGGTTCCTTTTGATCCTGGCCGCTTGGACGACGGGATGTCGTCCAGAGGAAGGACGACCGAGAAAATTTGGCTGGTCCCGAGATCCTCTTCGTTATCAACGTTCTGTACTCTTCCCGTGCTGGCGGCCCAGGTGCTGTTGCTGCGGTGGGAGGCTGGCATCGTTCCCAATACCAACGACTCGGCCTCCTCCTGGCTGCTCCAGGCATCGACCTGGAATGCATAGGCATCTTCCATGTGGCACTCGTCCATGCGCCAGAAAGTGATCGCATTCTCTTCCTTCATCCACTGGCACATGGGGCAATCGCAGCTGAACCAGGCTTGATGATCCACCGGAACCGCATCAGGCAATCTCCTCCTCTCCCGCTCGATGACCTCCCTTGGCGAGCGGTCCAGCAGATGGGGCTGCGGATCTTCCATCCAGCACCTCTGCAACTGCTCCATCCATCGGGCAAGCCCCTCCAAGGTCTTGGGTTCTACTTCCAGCCTCGTCGAAGATGGGGGCTGCTGCGTGGATCGTCCTTGCTGCTCCAGTTCCTCCAGAGACCCTTCGATCCATTGCCAGCCAAGCTCCAATAGGCAGCGGACCAAATCGTAATAAAGAATCCATTCATTCGATCCAAAAAGCGCCTCACGGAAAGCCCGCGAGGCGCGCGGGACCGATGCGGGCTGACGGGAGGTGGCCGACCAGACGATCTGACGATCCTCCATCATGGCATCGACAGCGCCAATCGTTTCGGTCATCACCTGGCGCGGGCTTCGGCATCCCAAATCCTCTCGTCTTCTCAAAAGCCATTTCTGGTGGATCAGCGAAATCGCTTCTTCCTTCCCTTGCGGCCCACCCAACAGGTCGGCGGCATCGTGGCTTCCTCCCATCGTGTCGCGCGAAGATTCCTGGCGGCTGGTCGTAAGATTCCAAAGTTCTTCGGCGAGAAATTGCCGCATCGCCGATCCGTAAAGAATGCGACGAAACGAAGCGATAGGATCTTGAGCCGCCAGAGCCCTTCGCTGGAGCACGGTGCGATCCCAATCGTTCCCTCCGATCCGCAACTCCCAGCGCGGGTCGATGTGGTAGGGAAGACGGACGGGCCGATCTTGCCCCATTCGATCGACCAGCACGGCCCCCGCCCGAAGCATCTTGAGGCCATCGTCGATCCTATCCCGAGTCTTCGTGCTGCCTGGACGCTGCACCGACTCCCCGCACGACTGAACCCAAAGTCGGCTGACAACCACCGTTCTCCCCGGCAAATCGATGGCCAGATCGCAACCACTGGGATCGACCCTCGCGGTCTGGATCTGCATTCCCAGTGTCTCCAGCCCCAGCTCCCCTTTTCCCCCCATTGCCGCTCCGCAACCCGCCTCGGTCCGATAGTGCGCTATGGCCGCCTCCACTTCTTCCAGCGATTCCGGGTCGGCAGACAAGGCTGCCAGCAACAGCCAAGCGTCCTCCTGGTCGATGACCCCCGCCAGCGTCTGCGACTCATCGGCCACCAGAGCAAAAATCTTGGTCTCCCGATGACGCACCTGCCGACGTTTGTCGGACGAATGCACCTGGCCGCTTATTCCATCGGCATCCTGGAGTTCCCCTCGCCCCGACTTTGCTCCCTTTGCACCTGCTGATTTCCCTTGAACGATCCTGTTGCGTGCCATCGATCGCGACTCCCTTTGAGCAATTTCCAGATCGATCGGCGCCGGCGATCCCTGCACGACGTCAACCGGTACCCGATCACCGCGATCGGGCGAGGGTCGGTTTACCCCCTTGATGTGAATAGCCCGTTCTGATCCAGCTGGTTACCTCACGGAAGAACAGATGAAGAAAGTGAACGAACTGGTGTACATGCTAGAAAATAGTGAAAGTTTGTCAATTTTTACGTTCAGTATTTTTAGAAGCGAGCATCGAGTCCGAGTCGGAAGGGGAGAGGATCTTTCGGTTTCAGCGACGAGGTGGCTTCTGGGTTTGGAAGGGGCGAAGTGGTTGCCATGTCGCGGCCCTTTGGACGGCGGTTGGCCTTGCTGAAATCGGCGAAATTCCCGACAATGAAAAGCTTCCCCGCTCCTCAGGGTTCGATCTCTCCAGGGCCTGACCGGAACTAGAAAACTGGTTTTGATCGGTTCAAGAGAGAGAAGCTGGGGGGATTTCCGGCGAGCCAATGGGGTTGCCATGGCTGCGTAGGACAGTTGGTTTTTGGGGATTTCAGGGCCAGAAGGTCTGGTCCGACGGTTGGCATGCTGGGTCGATGAGCTCAAGCAGAGCCGGCTGGTGGTTTGGAAGATTCGCATTCGAGATTCTCATTGAAGGAGAACCAGCGAGATGGCAAGGTACACAGGGCCCAAGGCGCGGATCAACCGTCGCCTGGAGGTGATGCTGTTCGAAAACGCGGGAGCGACGCGGGCATCAGAAAAGCGGAAGAAGCCACCGGGAATGCATCCCCGCGGTCGCCGCACCAGCAACTATGGGATCGCTTTGGCCGAAAAGCAGAAAATCAAATACTACTATGGGTTGGGAGAACGGCAGCTGCGCAGGTACTTCGATGCAGCGGTCCGCAAGAAGGGAAACACCGGGGAGACGCTGCTGCTGATGTGTGAGCGGCGGTTGGACAACGTGGTCCGTCGGGCCGGCCTGACCAAGACCCGCCCACAGGCTCGTCAAGGGATCGTCCATGGGCACTTCCGCGTCAATGGCGTGAAGGTGACCAGCCCTAGCTATCTGCTGCGGCCCGGCGATGTGATCGAAGTGACCAATCGCGAAGCGGTGCGGAATCTTTACAAGGGAGTCATCGCAAACAACCCTTCAATTCCGCTCGACTGGATCGCCTTCGACAGCGAAGGACTTCGGGTGACGATGCAGGGGGCCCCTGGTCCGTCCGACATCAGTCTGCCGGTCAATGCGAACGTCGTGGTCGAATTCCTGTCTCGCTAAGCGAGGCAGGTTGACAACATCCAGGCAACGGGTCGGACAGCAGGAGAGGATTGAGCGATGCACAGTCCCTTGGTGGTGCTGGGTGGTGGTCCTGGTGGGTATGCCGCAGCCTTTCTGGCAGCTGATGAAGGCTTGCCGGTGGTGCTGGTGGAGGCGGAGTCGCGATTGGGCGGCACCTGCCTTCTCCGCGGTTGTATTCCCTCCAAGGCGCTGCTTCATGTGGCCAAGGTGATTTCGGAGGCACAGGAGCTTCACGAATGGGGGGTCGGCTTTGGCGCCCCCAGCATCGATGTCGATCGCGTCCGAGCCCGCAAGGAAAAGGTGATCGCCACCCTCAGTGGAGGGCTGGCGCAGCTGGCCAAGCGGCGAAGCGTCACCGTCATCCGCGCCAAAGGTGTTTTCGAAAACAGCACCACGCTGCGATTGGAAGGGGACGATCCTTCGATCCCCGCCGAGCGGACGCTGACCTTCGACCATTGCATTCTGGCTACCGGCAGTGTGCCTGCCATGCCATCCTCCTTCCAGATCGGTAGCGACCGCGTCATGGACTCCACCGGGGCCCTGGCCCTGACCGATATCCCCAAGCGATTGCTGGTGGTGGGAGGTGGCTACATCGGCCTGGAGATGGGGACCGTCTACGCCAATCTTGGATCGCAGGTCACTGTCGTCGAGTGGACCGATGGCCTGCTGCCAGGAGCCGACCGCGACCTGGTCAAGCCGCTGCAAAAACATCTGGAAAAGCTTTTCGACAAACGGATCTACCTGAACACCAAGGTCGGTTCGATGGCCGAGGTCGACAACCAGGTGGAAGTCACCTTTGAGGGACCTGGAAAATACGGCCACGAACGCTTCGATCGCGTTCTAGTCAGCGTCGGTCGAAGGCCCGTCAGCGCGGGGCTGGGGCTGGAAAAGACGCAAGTCCAAGTCAACCCGCGCGGCTTTGTCGTCTGCGATAAGCAGCAGCGCACCAGCGACCCGCACATCCTTGCAATCGGCGATGTCGCCGGTGACCCCATGCTGGCTCACAAGGCCAGTCACGAGGCGAAGGTGGCGGTCGAGGTGGTGATGGGCAAGCCGGTTAGCTTCGATAAGCAGGCGATTCCTGCCGTAGTCTTCACCGATCCAGAAATCGCCTGGGCTGGATTGACCGAGGACCAGGCCAAGCGAGAAGGTCGGCAGGTCGATGTCGAAGTCTATCCTTGGGCCGCCAGCGGACGGGCTCAGGCGCTGGGCCGCACCGAAGGCCTGACCAAGTGGCTGGTCGATCCACAGACGCATCGGGTCCTGGGCTGCGGTATCGTTGGATCCGGGGCGGGAGAACTGATCGCCGAGGCGGTGCTGGCGATCGAGATGGGGTGCGAAGTTCGCGACCTGACCGAATCGATCCACCCCCACCCAACGCTCAGCGAAACGCTGATGAATGCCGGCGAAGTCCATTTCGGCACGGCGACCGAGATCTACAAGCCGAAGAAAAGCCATTCGTAGCGATTGGGCTTTCGGCTGGCCTCTTGTTGCCAACTCTTTATCTAGCCACCATCGCCAGGCGGTAGATGCTTTTTTTTTTGGCACTTTACGTAGCCACCATCGCCAGATGGTGGATGAGTTGGTATGACGACATGCGTAGTCATCCACCGCGTGGCCGCGTTGGCTACGAAGACCTGTTGGCTACCGAAGAGGTCGCTATCATCTCCCCGTAGCCACCATCGCCAGATGGTGGATGAGTTGGTTTGACGACATGCGTAGTCATCCACCGCGTGGCCGCGTTGGCTACGAAGACCTGTTGGCTACCGAAGAGGTCGCTATCATCTCCCCGTAGCCACCATCACCAGATGGTGGATGAGTTGGTATGACGACATGCGTAGTCACCCACCGCGTGGCCGCTTTGGCTACGAAGACCTGTTGGCTACCGAAGAGGTCGCTATCATCTCCCCGTAGCCACCATCGCCAGATGGTGGATGAGTTGGTATGACGACATGCGTAGTCATCCACCGCGTGGCCGCGTTGGCTACGAAGACCTGTTGGCTAGGGAGAAGCTGAGCAGATTGCTAGCCAAGGAAAATGGCCTTGAAAAAAGAAGGCGTTTTCGCGACAAGTCGCAAGAGGAATTGGATCCTCCTCTCTGGCAGCTTCAGGAATTGACCGAGCTGTTTCCAGTCGCATCGGTTCCAAGGATGGTGGTCATGTCGCATCGACGGGCGGGAAGCCCTTCCAAAAACAGCGGAAAAGGTTTGTCTCCCAAGCCAGCGCCCGCTCCCTCCCCTGCTGCCACCTCCACTCCGGAATCGGCTGAACGCCCTTCGGCTATCAAGATCCCTACGGAACTCACCCCATCGATGCCGTTGGCTGTGGTCGACTGGCAGACATTTCAGGAGACAGAAGAACCGGCACAGCAACCTTCTTCGGGTTCCAACCAGCCGTCTTCTGTCCCCCTTCAAGATGAATCGATGGTCTCCATGCGGATCCCCGTCGGCTCGATCTCCCTGAGCCCAGCGCAGCTGAAGCAGCTTCGGCCGGGGACCATTCTTACCTTAGACCAACGCATCGATGAACCGGTTGTGATCTGGATCGATCATCAACCAGCGGCTCGTGGAACACTCCTGCAACGCGATGGATCGTGCACCGTGCGGATCGAGCAGCCCTTGTCTGGCACACTTCCTTACGACATGTCTTCCTCCAATGCTGGGCCTTCGGCGACCAGGAAGGCGGCCTGATCATGCAGGGAATCGACGCGCCGCGCCAAGGCGACAGGAAGTTGGACCCAGGTTATCGACCGTGCGGATTGTGGGTGCTTGCTTTCTGGCTGTTGCTGACCTTTCCATGCGGCACGCACGTCCAGGCGGCCGAGGAAGACGATCGGCAACCGATGCTGCTTCGACCCAACACCCAGCAGAAATCCGATCGACCACTAGCGGCATCCGGAATCGACGCTGACGAGGACCAGGCGTCGGAGGTCACAGCATCGCAACCCTTCGCACGAACGGTTCGGAGCCTGGCACCTCCATCCTCCAAGCGGAACGGCCAGGATGCAACGTCCTCGAACCCACGCGGGACCGCATGGGGACCTTGGAGCACCAGTGCTGCGACGCTGGTTGGTTTATCGCTGGGAATGCTCTGGTGGTGGCGCCGCCGACAAACCGTCTTCCATCCAACCCAGGAATCGCCGTGGGTGGAATGCCTGGGGACCTGCCGGTTAGCCGCTCAGCAGCATTGCTACGTGGTTCGGTTTGGTGATCGTCTGCTGCTGGTGGCCAAGGAACCCGGTAACCTCCGCACACTGGATGTCATCGACGATCCGGAGGAAGTGGAGCGGATGATTCAGATGCACCGCCGATCAGCAACTACGGGGCTTTTCGGCCGTCGCGATGCCGCCTCCAAGATCGACCCATCGACGCTGGATCCCCTGCTACGATATCCCTCGGAACATCCCTATCTGGATCGGAGGGGATGATGCACCAGATGGTACCGATCCCGACGTGGATTTTTTTTTGCGTGATGCTGTTCGGCGTCTGCCAGATTCCAGTCCTCAGTGCGGAGGAGACGACGAACACGGCGGTTGCGATCGACAGCGACGCTTCCGATCGTCCTCCGGAGCTGATCGAGCGGGGGTTGCAACAGCTGGTGCAGCAGGTGCTGACGACGGACCAGTCAGCTCCTTCGCCTTCAGCGACGAACTTGGAGCCAAGTACCGCTTCGGGAGACCAGCTCTTTGGTGGATCGATGGCCAGCGTGCGATGGTTGATCCTGTTGGGAACTGCCGGGCTGATACCGGCGGCATTGCTGCTGACTACGTGCTACGTTCGGATCGTCGTCGTCTTTGGACTGTTGAGATCGGCGCTGGGTACCCAGCAATTGCCACCCGCTCACGTCACCACGGCTATCGCCCTGTTCATGACGTTCTTCATCATGGCGCCGGTATGGAGCCGGGTTTATCGGGAAGCGATCGAACCCTATGGAGAGTCTGCCGCAGGAGATCGATGGAAGACGGCATGGGAACGAGGGGTTGAGCCGATCCGCGAGTTCATGGAGAGGCAGATCGACCAATCGGGAAATCACGACGAAGTGCATCTTTTCCTGCAGTACGACAACCCAGGGTCGACGGCTCCGCAGCGTTTTGATCAGGTTCCGTTTCGCGTCCTGATGCCGGCGTTCCTGATCAGCGAATTGAAGACGGCATTCCTGATCGGGTTTCAGATATTCCTGCCGTTCCTTATGGTCGATCTGCTGGTTGCCTCGGTGGTTGTTGCCATGGGGTTGTCGACGCTTTCGCCCACCGTCATTTCGTTCCCTTTCAAGCTGTTGCTTTTTGTGCTGTTGGATGGGTGGCGACTGGTGGTGGAGCTGTTGATGGCAAGTTTCGGAACGCTAGGGTAACACGGCAGCGATCGGTGATGGAAGGTCGAGGACAGGGAGTCATTCGATGGATGGTGCATGGGTCTCCGATGGAGTGCAGCAGGCATTGCTGACGACACTGCTGCTGGCCTCCCCCTTGCTGCTGGTGGCGCTTTTGGTTGGTGGACTTTTCAGTTTCCTCCAGGGGGTATTCCAGATCCAGGACAGCGCCGTTTCGGCCATTCCCAAATGGCTGGCCACGCTCCTGGTAGCCATGCTACTCTTGCCTTGGATGACGCAGCGGCTGGTCGAGTTCTCCCAAGACCTTTACCGGAGTATTCCCGCATCGATTGGTCGTTAGCGGTGTCGGATGATTCCTCGGGGGAAGCGATTGGTTGCGTGCCCTGTCCTATCGGGAAGCGTTCATGATCGAATCGATCGCCGGTGATCCTTTGAAATCTCTTGCATCGGCCTGGACGGCGCTCTGCATCGTGGTTCGCCTGCTGCCGATGTCGATCGTAATTCCCCAGGGTTTGCTGCAGGGAATTTCCCTGCGGATGCAGGGAGTGATGGCGATTCTGCTGGCAGGATGCCTAGTGCCTTTGGTACAGCCCGACTCCCCTGCCCTTCCGATCGACTGGGCCCATGCGACGATGGCTCTGGCAGTGGAATTGCTGCTGGGGGCAACGATTGCGTGCGCTGCATTCCTTGGGATTCACTTAGTGCAGTTGGGTGCCGACTGGCTAGCGCACTCTGCGGGACTGGACACCACATCTTCCTCTCATGCTCTCCATGGCCAATCTTCCAGTGGCGAAGGAAAAACGGCCTTTCACCTGCTGCTTGGGCTTTGCTCGATCGCCTGGTTCCTCGGCATCGGTGCTCACCAAGCCCTGGTGCGGATGTGGCTTGAGAGTTTCCAACGCTATGCGCCAGGGGGATTGTCGGTCGATCCGGACTGGGTAGCTGGCGTCCTTGAATTGATTCCGGCCAGTGCTCTGATGGGACTTCGGTTGGTCGCTCCGATCGCTTTTGTGGTCATGGCCTCTCAGGTCACCAGCGGCCTGATCGCCAAGGTGCTTCCAGGCTGCTCATCTTCCGAATCGAATGCACCGATCCGTCTGGCGCTGCTCTTGGGATCTCTGGCGGCGATGGTCTATGGGATGGAGCGATCGGCGGTGGAGGGGTGGCAGGAGTATTTCCAACTGGTCGACCTCTGGATGGCGGGGGTAGGCAATGGCAGGTAACGAGGAGCGGAAGCATCCCCCCACTGCGGCTCGTCGGCGACGGGCGGCGCAGGAAGGGCGAGTGCCTCAGAGCCGATTGCTGCTGGCGGCGATTGTGCTGTTGGGATTCATGATGACGCTGCCAGCGATCAATTCGCTGTCCAGCCAGATTCTCTCGCATCCCTGGCATTCTTTCTGGCGCGATCCATCGGGGTCGGGTCCCCAGCCCTGGCTGGACCGGCGCCAGGCGCTGTCGCTTGAATGGCTTTCGGATGCATTTCGCGGGTGGTTGGTGATCGCGCTGGCCATGGGTTCTGTCTGGCTGCTGACGCTGGGTGGGTCCTTCTTGATTCGCCGCCAACTGGCCGCTCGCTGGCACGCCCCTGGTGGTGATGCGACCTGGATCGATCGCTGGCGACGCCCGATGCAATGGTCCACATGGCTGCAGCAGCTGTGGAGCGGTGGGATGGCGATGGGTCTTGCGGCGATCGGCCTTTTGGTGCTGTATGGACTCCGTCACCGCATCGCCCAGTTGGGGCTGATTGCACCAGAGCATACCGCCAGTGGGTTGATGGACCTGTTTCCGCTGTTCGGTCGCTGGATGGCAGTCCTGCTGCTGTTCCTGGGAGGTGCGGACTACGCATGGCAGTGGGTTCGCATCGAACGATCGCTGTGGATGACCGATGAGGAACTCCGGGAGGAGATCGAACAGAGTCGAGCGCGCCGCAGCCCACACCAGTCAGGGCTGGTAGCGCGCACCGCTGGGACAGGCGCTGTCGCTCCTGCGGATGCAGCACGAACCTGATCGGTCCCGGGACCGATTAGATTTCCTGGAGCTGTTCGGCGGCGTCGCCGAATGTCCCTGGGCGTACTTCCATCTTGTCCATCATCGACAGGAACAGCCGGCACATCTGCCGCTGGGACTGATCTCGGTAGCTGAGCACTCTTCCGGTATCGATCCGGCCACCCCCGCGTCCCACCATCACCACCGGCAGCTCGTCGTTGTTGTGGCTGCCGGTCATCATGCTGGAACAGAGCATCAGCATCGAATTGTCGAGCGCGGTACGGTCTCCTTCCTGGATCGCATCCAGTCGAGTGGCGATGTATGCCAGCTGCTCGAGGAAGAACTGATTGACCTTCAGCCAGTCGGCCGTATCCGAATGGCTCAGCAGGTGATGGATCATGTAATCGACTCCCAGGTGCGGGAATCGCAGCGAGGAGTGATCGTTATTGAGTTTCAGGGTGGCGATGCGGGTGGTATCGGTCTGGAAGCCAAGCACCAGGATGTCGGTCATCAGTCGCATGTGATCGGCGATATTCTGCGGAAGACCGTCGGCAGGCCGTGGCATGTTGGGTTCGGTCAGCGTTGGCCGCCACCCCTGCAGCTCCCCTTTCTCCCCTGCCGCCGCAATCCGCTGCTCGACATCCCGCACCGAATCGAGATACTCGTCCAGCTTTCGCTGGTCGGCTGAGCTGATCTGACGTCGCAGGTCACCTGCATCGGCAAGGACCGCATCGAGAACACTACGGTCTCCGGCCTGGGAGCTTTCCTTGAAGAGCCGATCGAACGCAAGAGCCGGATAGATTTCCAGAGGGGTCGGCGTGGTCGGGGAGCTCCACGAGATGTGGGAGCTGTAGAGCATCGAGTAATTCTTGTGGACCGACGGATTGGGGGCTTCACAGCCGAGGACCAGGCTGGGGACCTTGGTCGATCGACCATATGTCTGCGCCAGAAGTTGATCGAAGCTGGTTCCCGATCGGATATCACCACCGGGCGCCAGCGGCGCACCGGAGAGGAGATTTCCGGTCTGCGAACTGTGGATGTTCCCTTTGGTCGCTTCGGCGTTGTATAGACCTCGGACGAAAAGCAGTTTTTCTCGATGGGGATGGAGGGGTGCGAGCACCTGGCCAAGTTCCATCGAGGCTTTTTCCCCGCGAGCCCACCACTCCTTGCTGTGGAAACCGTTGCCGGCGAAAAGCACTGCGACGCGGACCGGTGCCTGGCTGGCGGAATCGGCCGTCGATTTGGCTTCATCACCCCAGACGCGAACCGATTCCATCCATGGCAACGCCATGCTGACTCCCACGCCCCGCAGGAAGGTGCGCCGCTGGAATTGGTGTCGATTCATGATCGTTGTCTCGCTGCAAAAAAGTGGGGTGCATTCACGTTCTGATGGGACGTCGTGTTCCCCGGAGAATCTTGAACTCTCTGAGGCATCTTAGGTCGATTCGTGCGGAAAGTCGATCGATCGGTCCTGGGGAGGAGGGATCGCGACCGCATCACTTGGCCACCACCTCCGGCTCGGTCCGCCGAATGTTCCGAAACTGGGGGCTGACGACGATCGCCTCAATCCATCGGCCAATCGTCTGTTGGTCCCTGGGTGTCTGTTCCCGGAAGTCGTCGATCAGGGGAAGATCCGATAGCGCCACCGAACGCCCAAGAGCGTAGCCGAGCAATTTTCGTTGGAACTGCCGGAGGAAATCTTCGCGGCGTGGTCCTGCGATGTATCGGCGAAGATCGTCGATTCCGTCGACTTGCGTTCCATCGAAAAGGGTGGCTCGGGCATCGATGGGATGCTGATGGAGATCGACCTGGCGGAATTTTCCGATTCCATCGAACTGTTCCATCGCAAACCCAAACGGATCGATCCGCTGATGGCAGTCGCTGCACGATTCCAGTGACGAATGCATCTCGATCAATTGCCGTTCCGAAAACCCTTCGGGTGGCTCTTCCGGTAGCTGCGGTACTCCCTTGGGTGGCTTGGGGAGTTTCTCACCCAGGAGGGATTCGCTGAGCCAGTTGCCGCGGAGGATGGGGCTGGTACGGGAGGCGCCAGACTGTCTGGCCAGCGTGCTGGCAAGGCCCAAGATACCGCCACGATGCAATCTAGCCACGCCTTCCACCCGCCGCCACTGGTCGCCCTGGACACTATCGATCCCGTAGAACTTCGCCATCGGCTCATTGAGCATCGCCGCATCGCTCTCGATCAGTTCGATCATCGGCCGATCATTCTGGAAAAAGTCGACAAACATCTGGATCGTTTCTTCGTACATGGCCGAACGCAGCGAGGCGAACTCAGGAAATGCCTTTTCGCTTTTCTCATCCAGTCGGTCGAAGCCATGGACGTGCAACCATTGGCACCCGAACTCGATCGCCAGCCTTCGCACCTTGGGATCCTTCAGCATGCGGCGCACCTGCGACGCCAACTCTTCAGGCTGCTTCAGCCTTCCTTCGCCCGCAGCTCGCCATAACTCTTCATCCGGCATCGAGGACCAGAGGAAGTAGCTGAGTCGACTGGCCAATTGCCAATCGTCCAAAGGGCCGACCGGCTGCTGGCCCTGAGGGTGTTCGGCGCGATAGAGAAATGCGGGGGATACCAGAATGCGTGCCATCGACAATCGCATCGCTTCTTCGTGCGACAGATCATCGCTGCGCAGCTTGTGGTAGCCATCGACCAGCGATTTCCACTGCCCGTCGGTGATCGGTCTTCGGAAAGCCTTCGCAGCGATCGGCCGCAGCGCTTCCAGCTGCAGCGGCTCGACCTCGATCAGCCGCTTGCGATACTCCGCAGCGCGACGATCAATCCCTTCCTTCATCGCGGCAAACTGCGGCACCAGATCCTGGCGGTCCTGCGTGGCAAATTCCTGCAGTTGCTGGTGCGCGTCGATCATCTGCAGTGGTTCACGGCTGACGAAGAGCAGTTCGTCCCACAATCGATCGATCTCCTTCTGCTCGGTCTCCTCCAGCATCAATCGCTTGAGCTGTTCGTCTTCACGAAAGAAGATATTCAGCGTCACCACTTCGTCGACCGGTACGATCTTGGTGTAGCAGAGAGCCACCGGGAAGAGATCTCGAAACTGCTGGAAGCGTTCCTTCCAACTTGCTTCGGCCGCGCTGCCATCGGCGACCAGCAAGGGAAGCTGGGGCTGAAGAGAGAGCGAATCGGATTTCTCAAGCGAAGCGCGGACCTGCACTGACCCACGGCCCTGAGCTTCGGGAGCCAGCCGCGCCAGCGATTGAAAGACCCGCCCCGCCGCAAGCTCCGCAGGAATCCGGATCTCCAGCGACTGAGGCGCCCGGACGACCAGTGTCGTCGGATCGGTCGCCGATCCATCTGGCAGGAGACCGAATCTCGATGCGGGAAGCCCCCACTCCGGCAGAGGTTGGCTGGCGTCGGAGGGAGCCGTCGCGATCGATGCGATCTTTTTGAGAACCATGGTCATGCGGGGGCCCTGCGACCATCGAAGCTGGCGTCGCAGCAATCGATCAGGATGATCAGCGGCCAGATCGGATGGTTCGGTCTTGATCAGTTGTGCGATCCGCGCTGCCAGCGAGCTACGCTGGTTGGAATCGACTGCTGCCTGCCACTGCGCCAACAGCGATCCCGCAGGAAGGACGACGGCGCTGCTGCCCGAAGTCGGTTCGGAAAAGAAATGCCAGACCGCTTGGTTCCCCTGAAGATCGGCATGTGGATTGGCTGCAAGGAGGTCGGGCGAAAGCTGTTGGGCGAGGTCCCACTTCTGGTCGCCAGCGGAGATCGCCAGATCGATGGCGGTCAGGTCGCAGGAATGATTCCCATCGCGTGGCAGGATCGTCAGAACGACGGCATCTCCCTTTCGGACGGCGATCCCTTTCTGTTCCGGAATCGGCAGGACGGCGGCACCTTGGCTGATTCCTTCTGCCAGCCGCTGGCGAGTGTTGCCGCGTCGCAGCTCCAACACCCAAACGACTCCATTGCCACACTCAGGATGAGCGTGCTGGACCGCACCTTGGATCAGCAACTGGGATTCGATCGGGCTCCGCCAGCCGACGGAGATCGATCGATTGGGGGCCGGATGGACGGCGATCGAGTGAGGTTTCATGTTGCCGGGAATCCGGACATGTTGATCCGATCGATTGGCGATGATGCTGAGCGCGTCGGCCCCCACCCATCCCTTGATAAAATCGTATCCTTCGGCGTTTTCCATTTTCTGGGTCAAGAGTTCACCCAGAGGTGCATCGGAACCATGGACTTGAATTCCAAGGAAGTCGAGCCAGGCGGCCAGTCCGATGGGGTCAACGTCATGACGACTTGCCAGCTGATCGATCGTTGATGGCTGGCCGGCACCTCCCTGCATCGCTTCCGCACACGCGGCCAGCGTCCGCTGCGTCTCTTCCTCCCAACGCTCGGTTTCCTCTTTCATGGTTTGCGCTGCAGCGGCGATCTGGCTCAGCGGCAGATCGGGGCGTCCTGGGGAGGTCAGGCGAGGATTGGTCCAAAGCACGGTATCGCCTGCGTCGCCGTCCCCTGCGTCGTGGCTGGCAAGATGAATCGTGATCACCTGGCCTTCCGCTGTCTCTGGAATCGGTAGCTCCACCTGGCTTTGGCCGACCAGAGGAGACAACGGTTCCTGCCATGCCTTAGGGCCACCCAGGCGCCCGATCTGTCCTACTGGCTGGAAGCGCCATAGGGCCGATTGCCACGCATGGATCCAGGCGATCATCGCGGATGGATCGGAGGTTTGAGGATCGCGATAATTTCGGATCAGTGGTTGCAGGAGGGGCGATTGCATCGCGCGATCGTCATTGAGGGTGTCTGTCAAAAGATTGGCATACCGAGTCGTCAGGTGACGGTTGCCAAGTGTCTGCAATCGCGCCTTCGGGTCGTCCAGAGAGCGGAGATCGAGTGCAGCCTGTAGGTATTCCTTGAGCGGCAGTCTGCCACCCTGGTTCGTATCGAACTGGATCCCCTGAAGATTGACCGCCATGGCTCCTTCGCTGCTGGAATATTTTGCGTAGAAATCGCGAATGGCAGCAAGGTACTCGTCCGTCCAATCGCGCCGGGTGGTGCTGGCCGAAAAACGGAGCCCGCTGGGAAGCAGCACCAAGTGATCGGCCACTGCCTTGCCGGCATCGAGGTACTTGGTGACCATGGCCGGGGACATCGCCATCGCCTGACCGACGTTGGTGAATCCCTCGCCAGCAGCTGAATCGACCGGAAATTCGCGGACAGGATCGAGTGAATCGATAACCGTCAGGTCGCGTACGGTGTAGGTGTATTCGGCATTGTTCAATCGCCGGAGGACGACGTTTCCTGGGTCACCCGCTTTCGATCGCGCCTCACCTCGCAGATACTGATCCAGCCATCCCAGGAGATGTTCGCGCTGGCTGGCGTCCAGTTGCGGGGAATCCTTTGGAGGCATCTGTCGACTTTGTACCACCTGCCAGATCCGCTCCCATAGCAGGGGTTCTCTGCGTATCGCGTCGACCTGATCGAAAACGCTCAGATCGATCTCCCCTTCCACCACCCCGCCGCTGTGGCATTCGAAACATCGGTTTTGCAGGATGGGGGAGATCTGATCGCGAAAGTCCCGATCCAGTCGCTGCCAGTCGGGCTGCTGATTGGCCTCTTGGGCCAGGAGGATCGACGATTGCCCGCCGAATCGAAAAAGGAGCAAAAGCGCGATCAGGATGCGGCAAGTTCTTGCAAGCATGGAAGCGGAACCGATTGCAGAAGGGAGGAATAGCGGCAGGTGCAGGAGGGATGGCCGAGGCGAAGAAGCAATCCATCACGGATCTCTTCCAGTCTCAGGCTACCGCGCCGCGCGATGCATCGCAACATTTTCGGCACTTCCCTGGCGGCCTGTTCCAGAGCTAAACTCCCAGAAGCCGCCGGACTGGATCCGGTTGCGCTCCAAGACTACTGTGAGAACTCGTAACTTGATGCCGTGAGCGACCAAGCAATGCGCCAGCGATCGATTCGACTGTGGGTCTGGACTTTGAGCTTCCTGCTGCATCTCAGCCATCTCAGTCTGGCACAGATTCCTCATTTGGCGTCGATCGACAAGTTTCCAGAGCATGCGCGGGTCGATCGCTACCGGGATGCTTCGGGAGCCTGGCGATCGATCGCCAAGAGCGAAGACTGGGAGATTCGTCTGACCGATATCCGCAAGCAGGTCGCTTCGGTGATGGGGTCGCTCCCATCGGTCGAAAAGCAATCGCCTCCCGAAGTGGAGTGGATCGACGAGTCGGTCGATGGTTCGGTCGTCCGCAAGAAACTTCGGTATCGAAGCGAAGAGGGGGATTGGGTGACGGCTCTGCTGCTGGTGCCGCAAGGTCAGATCGTCCCCGGTCCAGCGATGCTGGCTCTCCATCAGACGATTCCCATCGGCAAGGAGGAACCGGCAGGAATGGGAGGCAATCCGCATTTGCACTACGCAAAGGAGCTCTCCGAACTGGGGTATGTGGTGCTGGTACCGGACTATCCAAGTTTCGGTGAGCATCCCTATGCCTTCGATCGGAATCCGCAGTGGGCCAGCGGGACGCTGAAGGCGGTCTGGGATGCGATGCGGGGCGTCGATCTGCTCAGCTCGCTCCCGGAAGTCGATGCCCGTCGGATAGGTGCGATCGGTCATTCGCTGGGCGGACACCACGCGATTTTCACCGCTTTTCACGACCCAAGGATTCGGGTGGTGGTGACCAGCTGCGGCTTCACGCGTTTTCATCGCTACTACGAAGGGAATCTGAAGGGATGGACCAGCGACCGCTACATGCCGCGCATTGCAACGCAGCATGGGAACGATCCCGACAAGGTACCGTTTGACTTTCCTGAGTTGATCGCGGGACTGGCGCCGCGAGCCATTTTCGTTTGCGCGCCGCTTGGCGATGACAACTTCGAAGTGATTGGTGTCAAGGAAACGCTGTTTGCTGCCTCCCAGATCTATCGACTGCTGGGTGTACCCAATCAATTGCAGGCCGACTATCCGAATGCCGCGCACGACTTTCCAGACGATTCTCGGGAAGCAGCGTATCGCTTCATCGGACAGGTGCTGAAGCATCAGCCTTGAATGGCCGCTTTGCCACTGGGGCCAGCAACCGGCCCGAGTGCAGCTGGCAATCAGTCACTGAGTCGTTCGACGATCCAGAATTGTTCCGGCGACAGTTTGGGTGTCACCTGAACGATGTCCGAATTCGGGGACGGCGCAGCGACCGATAGGGCGAGCTGGTTTTGCGACAGGAACTGGACGACCGATCCCTCGCCACGAATCGCCCAGATTTCATTTTGCGTCCACTCCTGTTTGCCATAGAGAATCAGCGCCAGGTTCTCCTGCTTGCTGTTGTTCGGCACATTGACCAGAAGACCTGTCTTCACGTTTTCCAAGGTGTAGGGTCCCGAATCACTCCGCCGATTGATCTTCCAGCGATGGCTGGGAGCCTTGCTGCTTGGGAGAAGGGATAAACGATTGGTCTGTGGATCGGCCGCCATGCACAGGCCGGAGACCAGATGCACCAGGCGAAACTCCCCAGCACCCGTGATACCGGCCGTGGAGGCTTGGGTGAACCGATCTCGCGTCGCCTGAAGTTCTCGTTCGATCCCATCGGCGGAAAAGCGATTCTTCGTCTTTGTGTAATCGCTGACCGCTTTATTCAGAGCGGCCAGCAGTCCTTGCCGCGCCTGATTTCGTTTCTCGATCATTTCGGGCGTTGCGATCATGAAGGGAATCGATCCGACTTCCTTGAACAGCTTTTCATCCCGCTCCAAGGCATCCAGGATGGTTTTGTTGCCAAGCTTGGTGGCCTGTGCCTTGGCCGCATCGATTTTGGATTGAACCTGTGCCTCCAGGCCATCAATCTTTTCACGGTAGGATTCGCGAGCCTTTTCGAGGCGACTGGCGATCTTGTCTTCGGCGCTGGCAACACCGGTCAGGAGGATGGCAGAAGCGACAGCAAAGCAATGCAAAAGGAGTCGAACCATGACCGAAGGCTCATGCATAAAACATCGATTCGAAAAGCCAAGTTCAGTCAATATAGCCCAAAGAGGGGGCCTGGTGGACGAGGTTTTTCGGAGGTGTATGATCGAGGGAGTGTCAGTTGACCGGTGGGCTGGCGGCGACGGAAACCTCTAGCTCCATCGATTTTCCATCGCGTTCGATCGCCACTTTCAGTTGGTCTCCGATCATCGCTTCGCCGACCAGTCGTCGGAGGCTGGCGATATCTTGAACGGGCAGACCGTTGATGGAGACAATCCGGTCGCCGATGGCGATCCCTGCCTGTTTTGCGGGGGATGGATAACCTTCCAGGAAGCCTCGAACTCGAATCCCCGTTGATGCCTCGTCCTGCGACTCGATCGGCTCCAGAAGCACTCCCAGGATGCCGCGTTCCATTTTTCCGGTGACGAGGATCTTGTCGAATACGCGTCTGGCGACGTTCGAGGGAATGGCAAAGCTGACGCCACGGAAGCTTTCTCCGATGATGGCGGTGTTGATCCCGACCAGTTCTCCCTGGGCGTTGACCAGCGGGCCACCGCTATTGCCCGGATTGACTGCCACGTCGCTTTGCATCAGGTCGCTGTACTCCGCGCTGCTCTTGACTGCACCGCGCAGTTTCGTCGAGCTCAAGTCCATGCGGTGTTTGCCGCTGAGGATGCCGAAGGTGATGGAGCCAGCGAGGCCGAAGGGGCTGCCGGCGGCCCAGACGGGCATGCCAACCTGCATCTGATCGCTGTTACCCCACTGGATTGGCATCAGGTTGTCGGCTTCGATCTGCAGTACGGCTAGGTCGGTGACTGGGTCGGTACCGATTACTTTGGCTATCCGTCGCCTACCATCGCTCAGCCGGACCTCGATCTGCTCCCCATCCTCGATCACGTGGAGGTTGGTCAGCAGGTATCCACTTGAATCGACGATGACACCGCTTCCTTGATCCAGTCGCAGGGTATCCCAGCCGTTCCATCCACCTTGACCGATGAGCCCCTGACCATCGGCAGCCTGCAGACTGATGTGGACGACGCTGGGCTGAACGCGCTGTCCGATCCACTGCGAAACCTTCCCAAGACTCTCCAGAGAGACCTGTTGGAGCTGTTCCCCGGCGCTCTCATACTGGGCTCGCAAGTGCCCTCGCGTCCAGGCATAGCGGCATCCTTCGAGGATGGCTGGCAGGGTCCAGCGAACAGCCGCCAGGAGGGCCAGAACAACCAGGAGGCTGAGCAGCGAGGAGACGAGTAGTGCTTTGAGCGATTGGTCGTTGTTGGCGGTGGGTTGGGGAACCGGAGCAGCGCTGGGGGATTCAGCTGGAAGGTCATCGATCCCTTCCAGCTGCGCTTCCATCGCTTCGATTTCGGCCTCCACTTGATGCAGTCGGATCGGCTGGTGGGGATCTGTCGATTCGGTCATCGCCGTACCTCGCTGCGTCGCCTGGAGATCGCCTGGCCGACTCATTGTACCGCCTTGCCCCGTTGCGACCAACGATTTTTTTGAACACAACAGAGAGAGTCAATGCTTGCGAAACTCACGGAGAAACGATCTTGGTAGCGCTGCGAAACGAATTGGAACAACGGCTTTTCGAGGCGCTCGACCGCCTGGTTCTGATCGATCCTCACACCCACATCAACCCGTTATCGGCATCCAGCAAGACGATCGCCGACCTGCTGGGATACCACTATTACACCGAGCTGGCTCATTCGGCCGGGTTGGCAAGGGAGCGGATCGAAGAGCCGGGGATCGATCCCAAGGAGAAGGTAGCGCGGCTTTTTGAAGGGCTGGCGCCGATCGAGAACACGGTGCAATGGTCGTGGATGCTGGAGCTTTGCCAGCGGCTGCTCGACTTCCCCGCCGACCGGATCGATCGTTCCAATTGGGAATCGCTTTATGATCTGGCGGCAGGCAGGATGAGCCAGCCTAGTTGGGAAGAGGAGGTGCTTCGGCGGTCGGGTTTGGAAGCGGTCTTTCTGACCAACGACTTCGATGATCCGCTGGAGGGTTTTTCCACGCGACGCTATGTGCCATGTCTGCGGACCGATGATCTGGTGTTTCATCTTGCCAAGCCGCAGGTGCGCAGCCGCCTGGCCAAGGCAACGGGAATCGATCCATGTGGTATCCAGGAAGTGGGCGAGGGGATCGGCCGGCTGTTCGAGCATTTCGTCGGCAAAGGAGCCAGGGCGTGCGCGATCTCCCTGCCGCCGGACTTCGCTCCGGTCGCCGTCTCGCATGCATCGGCCGCAGCGGCATGGGATCGCGTGATCCGCTCTGCAGACCAAGGGGTCGCCTTTGAAGATCTGGATCCGAATGGCTGCCGCACTCTGGCCTACTGGGTCTTCTGGACACTGGCCGAACATTGCGAACGACATCGGCTGCCATTTGATCTGATGATCGGGGTCAATCGCCGGGTCTATCCTGGGGGTGTCTATCAGGGACAAGATCTCTTCGACAGCCGTGTCTCGATGATCCAGTATGCGGCGCTGTTGAATCGATTCTCGAAGGTCCAGTTTCCGATCTCGGTGCTGGCCAGTGTCACCAACCAGGAACTGGTCGACTACGCTTGGATCTTTCCGAATGTCGTCACCCATGGTCATTGGTGGTACAGCAACACGCCCGGCTGGATTGCCCGCGACTTGGCGGCCAGGTTGGAGGCAATTCCGGCCAACAAGCAGATCGGGTACTACAGCGACATGTACAAGCTGGAGTTTGCGTTGCCGAAATTCGCGATGTACAAGCGGCTGCTGGCGCGGCAGTTGGCCGAGCAGTTTGTATTGGATCGCAGGTGGCCGGAAGAGCGAGCTGTCGCGCTGGGGCACCAGGTGCTGCGCGGCAATGTCGAATCGGTCTTCTATGGGGAGTAGAGAGCAGCCAGTTGGTGGTTGGCTCCCCAGTCAACTTTCGCGCCGCCGCTCGATCGTCTCCGCAAAAAGACATGCCATCCGATCCAGCCACTGAGGGAGCTGGTGATGGTCCATAATCCGCTGTCTGGATCGGCTTGCAGCATCCAGCCATCGACTGGGGGACTCAAAGCGATCGACGATCGCTGTGGCCAGGGCATCGCTGGATCCTCCAGGAACGGGAGGATACCCACCTACCTCCTCCATCATCTGGCGGACATCCATCGAGACATCGGTCACCAGCGCGGGAACCTGGCAGTACATCGCTTCCATCAGGACGTTGGGAAAGCCTTCGTAGAGCGAGGGGAGGACCAGCAGATCGGCCTTGCGAATCCAGAGGTAGGGATTGGCCTGAAAGCCATGGAAAAGAATGCGGTTGGCAAGACCCATCCTAGCGACCAGCTCCTCCAGTTCTCCCCGCATGGGACCGTCTCCCACCAGATGCAGCATCAGCTTGTGACCTGAAATCCGTTCCACCCGCCCGATCGCCTCGATCAGAAACCGCTGTCCTTTCTCATGCGATAGCCTGCCAACGGAAACTACCTGCGGCATCGCTCGATCGGTCCTCCAGCGATGCAGGGCATCCTCATCCGCCGCCAGCAGTCGATCGATTCTCTGACAATCGATCGGACTTGGGATCACTTCGAATCGTTCCCTGGGCAGATCGTAGAAGCGGCTAGCATCATCGGCCGTCGATGCGCTGACTGCCAGGACGCGATCGGCCTGCTGGTACGACTGTCTCAGCAACCTCTTTTTGACAGCCAGCCAGCGTCGTTCGGTTTTCACAACATCCTGCGATGGCGGACTGACAATCGTCGTGACACGGGCCGCGCGGGTACCACGAAGCGCCTGGCCGGTCAGCAGCGCCATATGGAAAAGGCGTTCGTAGACCAGTTCCACCCGTTCGCCTTGTACCAGGGCGCCGATCGCCTTCACTTGATCGCGATGGAATCTTCCCGGCAGAGGAAGGCCGGGAAAGGGGCCTCGCCAGGCGGTTACCGGAATCGAATTGGGAACCTCTCCCAGCAGTTCGCCCGATTGATAGAGAAGGAAAAGCTGGAGACAGAATCGCTGACGATCCAGCCCACGCAGCAGTTGCAGCAACTGCCGCTCGCTGCCCCCCCCAGCCATCGAACTGCTGCAGCAGAGAATGCGATAGCTATTCCGATCGCTCAACCCACCCCTCCTGTTCGATTCCCCATTTCCTTATGCACAGCTCCCATTCCCTGCTGATATCGTACTCCAAGGAGAGAGCTTCCTGATCGTTTGGTGCCTTCCAGCAGGGTTGGGCGGAGGCAGCCAACGAGTTGGCCGGCCAGCGGTTCCGATCGACTACAATCGCTCATGCTGCATCGCTCTCGATCATCCGCAGCAGATCGATGCTTCCGTTTTCCGTTCCTTCGAGGAGGATTTTCCAAGATGGCCGATTCGATGATTGGGCGGCGCGATTGGCTGACGATGCAGGCGGGGTGGCTGGGGGCATTGTCCTTGGTACAGACCGGGAAGCTGAAGGGGGCAGATGCATCGTCGATGCGATTTGGTCTGGTGACCTATCTCTGGGGGCAGAAGATGAAACTGCCGGAGTTGCTTGAGGCATGCCAGAAGTCGGGTCTGGGAGGAGTGGAACTTCGGACCGAGCACCAGCATGGAGTGGAACCAACGCTGTCGACGGCAGAGCGGGCTGAGGTACGCAAGCAGTTTGAGGCCAGCGGTATCGAACTGGTTGGGTATGGTTCCAACTGCGAGTACCATGCGAAAGAGATCGAAAAGGTGCGAGCCAACATCGAGAAGACCAAAGAGTATATTCGCCTGATGCACGATTGCGGTGGCAGTGGCGTCAAAGTGAAGCCGAATGGATTTCCCGAGGGGGTGCCGCGCGAGAAGACGATCGAACAGATCGCTCGATCCCTGAATGAGGTGGCTGCCTACGGTGAAAAGTATGGCCAGCAGATACGCTTGGAAGTGCATGGAGCAGGTACATCGGATCTGCCGGTGATCCGCGATATTTTCAAAATCGCAGATCATCCCAACGTGGCCGTCTGCTGGAACAGCAACGACGAAGATCTGAAGGGGGACGGGCTGGAAGCCAACTTCCGCATGGTGGCCAATCGATTCGGAGCAACCTGCCATGTACGGGAACTGGATCAGGGGAGTTATCCCTATGCTCAGCTGTTTCAGCTCTTCCGGCAGATCGATTACTCGGGCTGGATTCTTCTGGAGGCGCGCACCGATCCGGCGGACAAGATCGCCGCGCTGCAGGAGCAGAAAAAGCGTTTCGAGACGTTGGTTCAGGATGCCGGATGATCGCGTCGTATTTGCGTTGCGAGAACTGTCGGTTTGTTGTTCCGGATTTCGATAAAGAAAAAAGGTGAGGTCGGATGGAAGACCGGTCGGCCCGTTGTTCCTGGGAGTCAGCTCCCTATCGCGATCGATTTGTGATCGATGAGGATCTGATCTATCTGGATGGTAACAGCCTGGGTCGTCTTCCCAAGGCGGCTGCAGACCGCATGGCGGATGTCATCAACGGGCAGTGGGGCAGGCGACTGATTCGCGGCTGGAACGACGGATGGCTGGAACTGCCAGGTCGGATTGGAGACAAGATCGGGCAGTTGGTGGGGGCCGCATCCGGTCAGATCCATGTCGGGGATTCGACGTCGGTGCAGCTCTTTAAGCTGGCCCGCGCTGCGACCGATGCAGAGCCGACGCGCCGCCGGATTGTCACTCAGCGAGGGAATTTTCCTACCGATCGCTATCTCGTCGATCGCATCGCTGCAGATCGATCGGCACCGATGGAAGTGGTGGCGTTGCCCGAGGATGCGGATCCTAATCGCGCACCGGAGATCGACGACACCACGGCGCTGGTGATGCTATCGCATGTCGATTACCGCAGTGGCAGGCGATGGGATATGGAGAGTTGGACACAGCGAGCCCATCAAGCTGGGGCGCTGGTGTTGTGGGATTTGAGTCATTCCGTTGGTGCGCTGCCGATGGAGCTGGATCGCTGGGAGGTCGATCTGGCGGCCGGCTGCAGCTACAAGTACCTCAACGGCGGTCCCGGGGCTCCCGCTTTTCTCTATGTCCGTCGCGCGCTGCATGATCGCTTGAGCAACCCGATCGCTGGATGGTTTTCCGCGGCGCGACCATTTGAATTCGCCGAAGAATACCAACCTTCGGTATCGATTGATCGATTCGCTGCAGGGACGCCTCCCGTGCTGGCCCTGGCGGCGATGGAGGCAGGGATCGATCTGGCGATCGAAGCGGGGATCGAAGCAACAGCGGAAAGGTCGCGCAGGCTGACCGATTACCTGATCGAGCAGTTCGATCATCGACTGGCCGAGCGAGGTTTCTCCCTGGCAACCCCAAGGCCATGGGCGCAGCGCGGTTCGCATGTCAGCCTGGCTCACCCAAGAGCCTTTGGGATCGTGCGCTGCCTGATTGATCGCTACCGGGTAATTCCCGATTTCCGTCCTCCCAATCTGCTGCGTTTGGGTGTCTCGGGGCTCTACACATCACGCCAGGACGTCGACGCCATGCTCAATGCTTGCGTGGAGATCATCGATCTTGGGCTGGATCGCGACAGCCAGCCTCCCACCGACACCGTCCCTTAAGTCGGCTTGGGGCGCAGCGGAAGCGGTTCGGTTGGAATTCGAAAGCCACCATGCGGTACAATGGCAGTTTGAGTCAAGGTGATCGTCCGACCTAGGCGACGTAGCCTGCAGATTTGCTCTGCGGCCGGCGAGCTGGCAAAAGTTTCCTGTCGGCAGTCCCACCTTCCAAGATGCTATCTTTCGAAATCCCTCTCCAGGATCCAGTTCGATGAACCCTTCACGATCCAACCTCTTCCGGCATCTGTTATGGCTGGCGGTGGTGTGCACTCCAGGCAACTGGGCGGTGGCATGGCAGGCCGCGCCGGGCGAGAAGGGGACCATCGACCGCTTTGAAGTCCAACCTCTGACCGAGGAATACTATTCCGAGGGAGCGGCCATTGGGGACCTGGATGGCGACGGAAATGCTGACGCTATCTACGGCCCACACTGGTATGCGGGGCCAGACTTTCGCGAGAAGTTCGAAATCTATCCTCCCAAGCCGCAGAATCGGGAGGGATACGCCGACCACTTTTTCGTCTGGGCCCACGACATCGACCGCGACGGATTTCGCGACCTGCTGGTTGCTGGATTTCCCGGCACTGCCGCCTATGTCTACAGGAACCCGGGCAAGCAGTTGCGCACCTCGTCGGGTCACTGGTCCAAACACCAGGTGCTCGACTGGGTCTCCAACGAGGCACCGCAGTGGCTACAGGTTGTCGGCGACCCGACGCCGGAGCTGATCTGCACGCGCGATGGGTTTTTCGGCTATGCCACGGTCGATGCGGACAAGCCGCTGGAGGCATGGACGTTTCATCCGGTCAGTGCGCAAGTCGCCGACAAGCGATTCGGGCATGGCCTGGGAGCGGGAGATGTCAACAGCGATGGAAGGATCGATCTGATCCACGCGGGTGGATGGCTGGAACAGCCCCCGACGCTGGATGACGCCAAGCCATGGCGCCAGCACGATGCCAAATTCAGCAACGCCTATGGCGGGGCGGAGATGTTCGCATACGACGTCGATGGCGATGGCGACAGCGACATCATCACCAGCCTGGCAGCTCATGACTACGGCTTGGCATGGTACGAACAGCAGGAGGAGAGTGGCGAGCGAACATTCCGGCGGCATGACATTCTGGGGAAGAAGCCGGAGGAGAATCGTTATGGGGTGGTTTTCACCGAGCTGCATTCGGTGCAACTGGCCGATATCGATGGCGACGGGCTGAAGGACATCGTCACAGGAAAAACCTATTACTCCCACCACAAAGGGAGCCCCATGTGGGATGCCGGGGCCGTTGTCTACTGGTTCCGCCTGGTGCGAGGGCCCGAAGGAATCGACTGGGTCCCCTACCTGGCGGCAGAAGATACAGGGATCGGTCGTCAGATCGCTTTGGGCGACCTGCAAGGGGATGGTCTGGTCGATATCGCCGTTGGCGGGATGAAGGGTATGCACCTGCTACACCATCGGCGGCAGCAGGTCGACCGCGATGCCTGGAGCGCCTTTCAGCCGGTTGTCTATGTGGCACCCGCCAAGACGGAATCGAAAGTAGGGGGCCGTCTGGAAGCGGAATGGATGAAGGTTCTGCAGGTGACCGGGGGCGATGCCAAGGAGCAGCCGATGGGAGGCTTCAGCGCGGATCACTGGAGCAACGATTCGCAGCTTTGGTGGACCGGTGGCAAGCCGGGTGATCGACTGGAGCTGGAACTGCCGGTGACGGAGGCGGGAAGCTACGAAGTGCGGACTGCGCTGACCAAGGCCCGCGATTACGCCATCGTCCAGATCCTGTTGGATGGAAAGAAACTGGGAGAGCCGATCGATCTCTACCACGCTCCAGAAGTGATTTCGACCGGAAACATCCGTCTGGGTGAGGTGGAGTTGTCTTCAGGGAATCACCTGCTGGCCTTCGAGATCGTCGGTAAGCACCCTGATGCGGTGCCTGGCTACATGCTTGGAATCGATATGGTGCAGCTGGGCAAAGGGTCAGGACTGCTGCCGAGGGATGCGACCGGTAAGTCGCTGAACTTCGACTTCGAAAAAGGAACTCTGGAGGATTGGGTTGTTGATGGGAAAGCATTCGAAGGCCAGCCGATGCAAGGGGACACCGTCGCCGCTCGCCGACCTGACATGCGAAGCGAACACCAGGGCAAGTACTGGGTGGGTACCTTTGAGATCGATGGCGATGCACCGCAGGGAATACTTCGAAGCGTCCCCTTTGAAGTGACCCATCCGTTCGCTTCCTTCCTGATCGGCGGTGGAGCTGGGATGGATACTCGGATGGAACTGATCGATGCAGCCAGCAACAAGGCGATCTATCGAGCCATGGGGAGGACCACCGAGAACATGCGGCTGGTGGTGGCCGACCTCCGCGAACACCAGGGCAAGCGGGTTTCGATCCAACTGACCGATGCGTCGGGCAATGGATGGGGGCATCTCAATTTCGACGACTTCCGATTCCATATCGATCCTCCGGGGCCGGTGACGCCGGCTGAGTCGCCGCTGGTTCCCGATGAATACCCGCACCAGGGCCTGGATGCTGCGGAGGCTGTGGCGGCGATGACACTGCCTGAGGGGTTTCGCGCGGTGGTGGGGGCGGCGGAGCCGGAAGTGAAGCAGCCTATCGCCATGGCGCTGGACGATCGCGGAAGGGTCTGGGTGGCCGAAGCGTATGAGTATCCCAACAGGGCGCCGGGGGATCAGGGCCGGGACCGCATTCTGATTTTTGAAGATACCGATGGCGACGGGTCACTCGATCAAAGAAAAGTCTTCACCGAAGGACTGAACCTGATCAGCGGGATGGAAGTCGGATTCGGTGGGGTGTGGGTCGGTGCGGCTCCCTACCTACTCTTCATTCCCGATGCCGATCGCGACGATCGACCCGACGGCCCCCCACAGATTCTCCTGGATGGCTGGGGACTGGAGGATACCCATGAGACGCTCAATGCGTTCCTCTGGGGGCCCGATGGGTGGCTGTATGGCTGCCATGGCGTCTTCACCCACAGCAAGGTGGGCAAGCCGGGAACGCCGACCGACCAGCGGATTCCAATCAACGCCGGTGTCTGGCGTTACCATCCGACACAGCATCGATTTGAAGTCTTCTCCCACGGAACCAGCAATCCTTGGGGAGTCGATTTCAACGACCATGGACAGGCCTTCATCACTGCCTGCGTGATCCCGCACCTGTTCCACATGATCCAAGGTGGCAGGTACGAACGTCAGGCTGGCAATCATTTCAATCCCTACACCTATGACGACATCAAGACCATCGCCGACCATCGGCATTATGTCGGTGCTAATCCGCATGGTGGCAACGGCAAGTCGGATTCGGCGGGTGGTGGGCATGCTCATGCAGGCGCGATGATCTACCTGGGAGATCGATGGCCGCAGGAGTATCGCAATCGGCTTTTCATGAACAACATCCACGGCCAGCGACTGAATGTCGATCTGCTCAAACCAAGCGGATCGGGCTATATCGGAAGTCATGCTCCCGACTTTCTGCTCACCGGCGATCAGGCATCCCAGATGCTCTACTTCCGCTACGGACCCGATGGCAATGTCTGGATCATAGACTGGTATGACATGCAGGCGTGCCATACCGGGGATGCGAAGAAGCACGATCGCAGCAACGGAAGGATCTACAAGATCGTCTACGGCGAATCGGCCGGTCAGAAAGGGATGGATCTTGCGGGGATGAGCGACCTGGAGCTGGCAAGGCTGGCAGGTCATGAGAACGACTGGTACGTCAGGCACGCAAGGCGGCTGCTTCAGGAGCGAGCTGCTGCGGGGAAGGTCGATCAGGCAGCAGTCGCATGGCTGGAAGAGTTTTCGACCGGGGCACCGGAGGATCGAAAGCGGCTCAGGGCGATCTGGGCGCTGCACGCCATCGGGGCTGACAGCCCCCGTTGGATGGACAAGTGGCTTACCGATTCCAGTCCGTACGTACGGGGATGGGTGATCCAGCTGGCTCTGGAAGGCAAGTCACCTGCAGAGGGATGGACGGGAGCTAAGCTGACGTCGTTGGCTGCGAGCGACCCATCGCCCATCGTTCAGCTTTACCTCGCCTCAGCCGCACAGCGACTGACCGCGGCAGACAGGTGGCCACTGGTCGAAGCACTGGCCGATCGGATCTCGCTGGACGACCACAATCTGCCGCTGATGCTGTGGTACGCCGCAGAACCTTTGGTGGATGAGGATCCAGAACGAGCGATGGCGCTTGCGGTGCGAGCGGGGCAGAAGCTGCCGAAGCTGCGCGAGTATCTGCTGCGACGGCTGGGATCACAAGGCGATCAGGCGATCGATCTGCTGGTGCGAGGCTTGGGAACCGCCAGCGATAACCAGCAGCAGGCAGCCTTCCTTCAGGCGCTTTCCGCTGCCTTGCAGGGGCGCCGGAGGGTGGAAGCCCCAGCTGCGTGGAAGGAAGTGGCCGGAAAGGTGCTGAAGTCGCCCGACCCGGCAATCCAACTGCAGGCGCAGGCGATCGGAGTGACGTTCGGGGACGAGACAGCGCTGGCTGCGGTGCGGTCGGCGGCAATGAACAAGGAGGCGACTGTGGAATCGCGCGTTGCTGCACTCCAGGCGCTCCTGGCGGCGCGCGACCCGAAATTGGCTGCCGGACTTCAGAAGCTGATCGAAGAACCTGCCATGAGGCCAGCGGCGCTGGCGGGATTGGCACAGTATGCCGACCCGCAGACGCCAGCCATCCTGCTGAAGGCCTATGAAGGATACAGCCAGTCCGATCGCCGACTTGCGCTCAGCGCCCTGGCAGCCCGAAAGGAATCGGCGGTCTCCCTGCTGGAGGCCGTTGCAAAGAAGCAGATCCCAGCGACCGACCTGGGAGCCGACCTGGTCCGACAGCTTCAGTTCCTCAAGGATCCCATGGTCCAGCAGCTTCTGGAGAAGACCTGGGGCACCGTGCGCGAAACGCCGGAGGAAAAGCAGCAGATGATTGTGCAGTACAAACAGATGATCGAAGAGAAAAAGGGACCCAAGCCTGACCCGATGCTGGGCCGCACGATCTATTCGAAGACCTGCCAGCAATGCCACGTTCTGTTCGCCAGGGGAGGCAGTGTGGGACCGGAGCTGACTGGATCCAACCGCGCCAATCTAGATTATCTGCTAAGCAATATTGTCGATCCTAGCGCCGTGATGGCCAAAGAATACCAGCCCACCATCGTGCTCACCGAAGATGGGCGGGTGGTGACAGGGATCGTCCGGTCCGAAACCGATCAGGCGCTGACGCTGCAAACGGTCGATGGAACGGAAGTGATTCCCAAGGAGGAGATCGAGCAGCGGATGCTGAGCGAGAAGTCGATGATGCCGGAAGATCAGTTGCGGCCTTTCTCGCCCCATGAGATCCGAAGCCTGGTGGCCTATCTGGGAACCAGTTCCCAGGTTCCAATGCTGGCGACGGTGGAAAATGCCGCGTCGCTTTTCAACGGAAAAGATCTTAACGGATGGGAAGGAGATCCGAAGCTTTGGAAGGTCGATCAGGGAGAGATCGTAGGGACATCGGAGGGGCTGGAGCGGAATGATTTTCTCGTCAGCGATCTGGCGGTAGGCGATTTCCGGCTGTCGATGGAGGTCCTTCTGGAGAAGAACGAAGGCAACAGTGGAGTTCAGCTGCGAAGCACTCGCACTCCCGAAGGAATGAAAGGCTACCAGGCCGACATCGGTAAAGGCTGGTGGGGAAAGCTTTACGAAGAAGAAGGGCGAGGTCTTCTCTGGGAGCAAAGCGGAGAGTCGCATGTGCGGGAGGGGGATTGGAATCAGTACGTGATCGAGGCGAAAGGGCATCGCGTTCAAAGCTGGATCAACGGCCAGCCCTGCGTCGATCTGGAAGATCCGAAGGGGGCCCTCCGAGGCGTCTTTGGGCTCCAATTGCATTCCGGCGGTCCGACCGTGGTTCGCTTCCGAAACCTGAAGCTGGAAGTACTAGCTCCTTGACCAGAAAACATGGGAGGAAGGTTTCCACCCGCCTGGCGCTCCGGGGGCACGAGGGTCGATAGATGCCTGGATCGACATTCTAACGCTTGTTAGAATGTTGACGTGGAGTCGGAAGAGTTTTTTTGGAGGGCGAATGCAGTCGTAAATCGAATGGCCGACCGTCATGCTTGGCTCGAATGGATCGATCGGACAGCAGGCCAGCTGTGTCAGGAATTCTCTTCGCTTTTGGCCTGCGCCTTAGAAGCTGGGGCAGCTTTATGAGGCGGTACCAGATGCTTCGCCTGGACGGCGGGGGGCCTGCTGCGATCGCGGCGCCGATGCTTCATCAGGCTCTCCTGGTAGATGAACCAGAGTCGAATGGCAAGAAAAATGGAAAAGCCTGCGGCGACGATCGGAAGAAGCCAGTTGAGGATGGGGCCAAGAAGATGATCGGCGGCCTGATCGATGCTGCGACCGATCGTCCCTGGTTTGCTGACCAAGTGAGGGTTTCCATCCTTGTCGAAGACGATCTCATCACCTCCGAGAATTCTTTCCGATTCCGCCAGGATGATCCCGGTGCCCGCTGCGGTGAAGAGTGTTGTGCCGGGATTCTTTTCGACGAACCGACCGAGAAACGACACCATCGCTCTGGTTTCGGACCGAATCATTTGCAGGACGCTTTCACGCTGAGCGGCCGGCAGTTTCGCAATGTCGTCGGCGTGCCGAGCCACCTGAAGGAGCTGTTCGGAGGAAAGTCTTTCCGCCAGCAGAATGCCGTCATTACCCAGGGAGCCAACCAGCCTTGCTCCCAATCCCGGATGCACCACCTCGGCCCTCAGTGCCGAAGCGCCGTACCGGGACACCGCCTCGGTGAGTTCCTTGGGGGCAGTGGCCGAGGCAAGTCGGCGGAGAGCGGGGCCCACCATCGCCTCGGGTAAGTCGGAGATCGCTTTGAGGACTGGGGCGACCGAGTCGGCTTGCTGGAGAGCACGGACCGCATCGGGTCCGAACTTTCCCGCCAGCGTTGCCAACTGCTCCAACCCCTGCTCGCCACTCTCGGTCAGCACCTTGCGCGCCAGATTGCCGACGGCCACATCACCACCCAGCTCCACCAGTTCCTCGGTCAACTGTCGGCCTCCGTTTCGGCTGAAGTAGCCACCGAGGGACCGCAGGACCGCTTCGCCACCCTCTCGCACCAGTGTGCCTTGAGCAGCCAGGGGGAGGGTGAGAGGGAGGAGGTTCGTCCAAGCTGCGGCGAGGCAGATGGAGAGGATCCAAGAGGACGCGATCGCCACTGGCGAAGCTGGCTGGATGCGATGCATGTTCATTGGGAGGCTCCCAGGATTTTCTCGCGGAGAACGTTGCGTTGGACTTCTTCCAGATCATGGAGCCAATCGTCCAGCTGATCCTGCAAGCCCAATTGATCTCCGCTGCCGCTGAGGATGACCGATTGGAGACGGGTCAGATACGTCGATAGTTCTTCGCGAAGCTGATCTTGAAACTGATGAGTCATCCACCAGTCGACGGCGACACCGGCGGCCAAGCCGATCACCAGACCGATGGCGGTACCGACTGGCCCCGCCACGCTTCCGCCTCCAGCGCCCACGGCGGCGCCCCCCGCTGTGGCGCCTCCTGCAGCCGTTGTGCTGGCCACCGCCGATGCTCCCAGCATAGCGGCTCCCCGCGCCACCAGGGAACTGGCGACGGCAAAGGCGACTTCACTGGAAACCAGCGTCGACAATCCACGGTAGACGCTGTCTTCTGCTCGTCCGGTCGCATACTGGCTGAACTGCTTGGTGATTTCTCCCTGAAACTCCGGCTGTCCAGGCACCTGAATTTCCGGAGAATCGCCGATCGAAACGGCGACTTTGACCTGAGAAAGCATCCGTGCCTGGTCGGCCAGAAGGTCCTCCTGAAACTGCTGCAGTGCACCCGCCAGATCGTTTTTCAGCTTTTCTTCGCTGAACAGGTGCTGCTCCCATTTGGCGCGAACGAATCGCTCCATCCGATCGTCGTTCGACCACCAGGCACCCGGCATTTTGCTCAGCAGGCTCAGTCGGGTCCATGTGGAAGTGATATCGCGAACGAAGGGATCCAGACCGCTCTGGTACCCCTGGAAGATCTCGCGAATGCGTTCGGTACATCGCTCAGCACTTGCGCGACTGGCGGCGGTCTGCTGAACAATCAGCGGCTCTAAATGCTCTTGAAACCAGATTCGCCGATCGGGCCTGGGCACGTCGATCCTGGCGGCGGGCAGCTGGATTTCCGGCCTGGACACCTGCCGGTTCCTCCAATCCAATCGCCACCAAGCTATGGCTGCCACGAAGGCTATCAGGATGCCGATGGCTGGCAGAGGTCCCGAGCGGGAATTCCAGTTCATCGCATTATCGACTCCAAATGACGGCCCGCCGGATCCCAGGTTCGAAATGAACTCAAGGACCGACGCAAGCAGTATTCAAGCCGATGCGGGGGGCCGCATGCAACAGGCCTGCACAGCCATTCGGATCATTCGATGGATGCTAAGATACGTCGCCGCCAACGAACTGCCAGAAGCGAACCTATCGCATAGATCGCGCAGCTGGAAGGCTCAGGAATCAGCTGAGGGGGCGGGGACGCAAGAGGTTCCATGGCGTTGGCGACCAACCGATAAAACTCCGCGTTGTTCCCGTTGAAGTTGCCACCACGGGGGAAGAAGTTCAGCCCGACCACGGCGCGGCTTCCACTGCGCGCCAGGCGGTAAACCCCGAGATTATCCACGGCGATCACCATCGCACCCGCATCCAGGGTCGGCTTGGCATTGGTCGCAGCATTTCCGTACTGCACTGCCGCCAAATGGATCGACTGCAGCAGCGGGTCACCGAGCGCAACGGGTACCAGAGAGGTTCCACCTGGCCCCTTGGCACCGGGAATGAAAGGAGAATAACCGGTGGACATGATCCGTCCACCAACCGTCCAAGGAGTCGAAAAGCCATATCCCCCCAGGACGACGTGCCCTCCGCCATCGACGTAATCGGCCAATAGATTTCCGAAACCGATAGGATTCGAAGGAGCAAAACTGGTGTAAACCAGGATCGAATCGTAGCCACTAAGAGTGGCCAGGGAGGGTAGGCCCGAGCTATTCACATCGTGCGATTGAATCGACGCAAATTGACCAGTCGCCATAAGACTGGTCGCGGTCGATGCTCCTGATGCACCGTCGCTGTGCAGCACCAAAGAAACGATGGCTGCATAGACCTTCCCTGTGCTTACCAGCGAAAGAGCGATCGCTAGAAGGAGGGGGGTAAAACGCATCACAGGCACCGCCTAACGGAAAACGGATCCCACTGAAGGGACTTCGCTGGCTGGAGTCTGCATCCATCGCATACCAGAGGACTTCCATTTCGTAAGCTCTATTCTACTTGTGGCGAATGTTCAGGTTCTAGCTTTTGCAATGATTTTCCTGACAAAAATCCCCTCATAATCGCTATATTACCCATCTTGCGGGTGATTGGAGGGGCCTGATTTATATCAGGCGACATGCTGGGAAGCGGAATTCGTTCCCTGGATCAGCTGATTTAGAGCCTCCGCCGCCCGGAAGCTGGCCCCGGGAGCACCGATCCGACCAGTCAGTTCCAAAAGGCGTGTCCGCTGCCGTTCCCTAGCCTGGGGATCTTCGATCCAGGGGGTCATCGCATCGGACACTTGGCGTATCTGGGTTTCTCCAAGACGCACCGAAAGGAACTCAGGCATCAGGATTTCCCCGGCGATGAGGTTGGGAAGCGTCATGCTGCGGAGGGGGCTGAGCGTCCTTCCGATTAGGTACGTGGGGGCGGACACCCGGTAGATGATCGCGGTCGGAACGCCTCTTGCCATCAACTCCAGGCTGACCGAACCGCTCTTCGACAGGGCGCAATCGGCCATGGCGAGAATCTCAGAGGTCTTTCCAACGCTGAAGGAGATCGACAGGGAACGGTCGAGGTCCAGGCACTGATCTTGGCACCAACGAGCGTGATTTTCCTTCAGCGCGGCGACGGAGAAATGGAGCGGTGTTTTGGTGGTTTGCGATAGACGCCGCAGGACGGCCAGTTGCCAGGGCCAGTTGTGACGGACTTCATGGCTTCGTGAACCTGGCAGCAAGGCGACGTGGACGCGATCGACCGGCCGATGGTCGTCCATCCACCGCTGGTCGAGAGTTTGCTGGGATACATGGTCAAAGAAAGGGTGACCTACCGATATCACCGGCATGCCCGCCTTTCTGAAATAGTCGACCTCCATCGGTAAACTAGCCAGCGCGCAGTCGACCGTGCGACGCATCTTCCCAATGCGCCAACCCCCCCAGGCCCATAGTTGGGGTGGGAGATAATAGTAGACCGGAATCCCCTTCGCCTTCGCCCGCTTGGCGATATGCCAGTTGAATCCAGGGAAATCCACCAGCACCACGGCATCGACCTGATGCTCAGCGAAAACCGCTTCTGCCTGATCGGCAAAACGAAAGAAATCGCGAAGCTTCGGCAACACTTCGGCAAAGCCCATCACGGCATGATCGGTAAGTCGCACGTCGATCCGGCATCCAGCCCGCTCCATCTGCGGTCCGCCAAAGCCCCGAAAGTCGATCGTTGGATCTATCGACTTCCAAGCGGCAATCAACCTGGAAGCGTGCAGATCCCCGCTAGGGTCTCCCACAGAAAAGAAAATGCGTTGCCCCATCCTCGCTGGTTTCCTCGTACCGGACCTCCGATGTCCCATCCACGAAGACCCTATTTCAACCCGTTTGGCAGGTCCAAGTCAAAGCCAATCCCCCGACTGTCGCTCGACATTCCCCGCCAAAGCTCTTGCCCTTCTGAACGCTAGCTCTCAAGATCAGACAGTGGGATCCGCTGGCACCAAACCCAAGTCAGGAAAGCAGCAGTCATCATGGAATCATCGACTCCCGATCCCTGGGCAGGAGAGGGACTTCGGCCGAGGAAAAGGGGACATCTGCAACCGGTCGACAGCTATCTGACCGGTAGCTGGGATGCATTGGGTGCCGGAGCTCCGGTGCTGGTAGCCCTGGCACAGATCGCTAGCCAGGCGATGGTCGATGATGCCTCAGTTAGCCTGGATCAGTTGTCGATCGAGGCGCGGGCGATTCTGGTGTCGGCCAGATCGCGCGGCGTGATCGAGATCAAGGGGGTTCCTGCCGCCTTCGATCCTGCCGATCGCTGGATTGCGGTCTATGTGCAAGTCGATGAAGATCGGACGCTGGCGTTTCGAAGTCGTGAGCAGCCAGAGGTGACGATTCGATTCCTGGAAGGCTTTCGACAGCTCTGCCAAGGAGGACTGGTCGTCCACCATCTGCATCACGATTTCTCCCTCTCCCACCGAGGTTTCCAACTGGCTCGTCAGCAAGACGAATCCTCGGTGAGGGAGGCGCTCCAGTGGGGGGTCGAAGAGTCATTCGGATAGGATTTGCCGCGCGATTTGGTCGATCGGCAATGGTAGTCCGGCATCGGAAAGCTCCTTCAAATTGGGAAGCACTTGACCATTACCCTGTGAAAGCGATCCTAAATCTATGGAAGTCATGTAATGGCATTAGTGCAGTCCTGCCTTCATCGTACTCGTACTCAGTGAAACGGTACTCGTAATCGTACTTGTACTCGAAAGGACTTTGATGGACGAACCAGTTTTCGATCATGAAAGACTCGACCTTTATCGTCTTTCGATAGAGTACGTGGCATTCTCTCACCGCATTGCAAAAACTCTTTCGGGTATGAATCGACCCGCTCGCGATCAGTGGCTCCGAGCCGCTCAATCGATTCCAATGAACATTGCAGAAGGCAACGGCAAGCAGAGTCTGAAGGAAAAGAATCGCTTCGTTGAAATTGCACGCGGCTAGACGCTGGAATGTGCTTCGATCCGCGAGGTGCTTACGGTTTGCGAGGCGATTGACGTAGAATCGAGTCGTCGTGGCATATCCGTCTAGAAAGAATTGTATCGATGCTCGCACGATTGATCCAACGAACCGAGACCGTAGCGGAGGGTTCGATCGCGTACGACTACCGCGATGCTGAGCACGAGCACGAAGAACAGCCAGAACAAAACCATGCGCCGAAGTGGCCGAACGGCAACGCTTGAGAGGGTAAATTTTTAGGCGGCCACTCGGTGATGGTCGTCGTTTGGCGACAGGAGAGCGATCATGTCGCGGGAGTTTGCAATCGCGGGTTCGTCCTCTGTCGGCTCCTTCGTCGGGCTGATGGCACCATTCGCCGCTGTCACACTCGCTCGCCTGTCCACCGGGCGGGCAGACGGCATCTTTGAGTACGGATTGTTCTTCGGTGGGCCGCTCGCCGGTGCGGTGATCGGGGCGGTGGCTGGGGCCCGGCTGGGCAGATCACTGCCGCACGGTGCGACCGCCGGCGGATGCTGGCGGCTTGTCGGCTGGGCGGCGGTGGCCGGACTAGGATGGTCCTTGGCGATCAACGCAGTGCTCGGGGTCGCTCTCTGGGCGCTAATGACCGGTTCGCGGGGCTGAAGTCGAGGGCGTCCGAGTATCGCGAGGGCCAGCGGCGGGAACCGAACCACGCGATGTAGCGGACTCGCGATACCATCTGAGTGTTTGGATAATCCCTTGGTCGCGAGTCGCTGATCGCAATCGTTCTACCGCAATCGACGGGATTCGGCGAAAGAAGCATGTCCGGTTGAGTCTCCTGTCTGCGGCGGATAGGGTCGCCATCGCGAGGTGCCGTCATCGGTCGGGATCAGCCTCGGAGGCTATCGGGAGCCTGCGAGACCAATTGGCCTTTTCCGATTGGAAGCACCACCCACGGCCAACCTGCCTCCTGAAGCACTTTTTCAAGACCCTGGATTTCCTCTGGATGGCTGGTCGCGTTGTCGGCAATCAGCCACCGGTGCGGTTTCAGGATTTCCTGAAGCTGCGGAAACCAAGGAGCGTACTGAAGGCGATCGCAGTCGAGGAAAATCAGATCGAATGATCTTGGGGTACACTGCTTCAGAAAGTCCCCTGCCTCCCCTAGATGCAATTCCACCGTTGCCGTTGGAAGGCCGCTTTGGAGCAGATTTTCCCGTGCCAAGACCAGCTTCCAGCTCTGCTTTTCGACGGAGACGACCACCCCATTTCGTTCGGCCAGCGCGCTGGCAATCCACAGCGTGGAGTAGCCGCACGAGGTCCCCAGCTCCAGGACGCGATCGATCCGATGCGCGCGGATCATCCAGACCAGGAATTGACCTGTATCTGGAGTGATGGAAAGCATCTTCTGCGATCTCTCGTGCACAGCGTCATCGTGTGCGACGCTAGAGTCATGCACGCGCTGCAGCAGTCCGGCCAGCCGCTCTTTCCACAATGCGTCATCCAACGAAATCGCCTCCTGCCCCACCCTGCCCTGCGATCGACTCGCCCGTCCCAGCGATCCCGTCGATCTTGGTGGTTCGATCGATCCCTTGCACTATTGGAACATCGGTGATTGGGCATCGCCGCGCGACAAGAGGTAAGCGACCAAATCGAGCACTTCCTGCTGATTGAGCTTGTCCAGCAGCTCGGCGGGCATCAGCGAAACGGGCGAGGGCTTTTCCGTTTCGATCTCCGATCGATCGATGACGACGGTCTTGGTGGCATCTTCGGGATCGACCACCATGGTGATCTTGCCATCGACGTCGCTGACGATGCGTCCGGTGTGTACGGCACCTTCTTCGGTCTGGATGATGGTGGTCTTGTACTGGTCGGAGATCACTTGGCTGGGCCTGACGATTGCATCGACCAAGTCTCCAGGTGCGAATCTTCCTGCGGCCTGTGTCAGGTCGGGCCCGGTCGCTCCCCCTTCTCCGCCGAAGCGGTGGCAGACGACACATCGAGCGGCCGCGTACATCTTGCGACCATTCTCGAAGTTCCTGCCTTTCAGTCCTTCGCCAATCCAGCCGGCGATCTCCGTGGTGTTGTAATTTTTCCCAGGACCCTGCGGCTTGGGCAGTTCCTTGGGAAGCGGAGTTGGCTTTCGCAGGCCGGTCGCTTCCAGGATGAATCGTTCCTGGTCGTTGCTGTTGGCATACGCATCCTCCGCCGCATTCAGAAGGAATTTCTGGTAGCTGTTGCCCCCCTGCCAGCCTTGAGCCTTCTGGAACCAACGGAAAAACTCTTTCTTCTGATCGACTGTCCAGCCTTCCTTGAGATTACGAAGGGAGAATGCGTATGCGAACTGCTGAAGGTCGGGTTGATTGTCCAGCATGGCGCTGATGGAGGCGCCATAGCCGCGATTGCGCTGCAGGATCTCCCGGAAATCTGCCTCGGTCAGCGGACTCTGTTGGGATAGCAGCGGCAGCGTCTTGGTGGCCAATGTGGGGGACTGCAGGAACGTCAGCAAGATCACCAGCTCGCGATCCAGCGCAGGGTCGAGGCTGGGGAAAATCCGATCCAGCTTTTCCCGAAGAGCCAAGGTCTGCTTTTCATCAATCGGTCCCAGACGGATCAGTGCCAATTGCAGTGCACGGCAATAATCGAGCCGCAGGGAGATGGGCAGGAAGGCAAGATCGACTCCCGCAAGTCGATCGATCAGCGGATCGCGGTCGGCGTGACCTCCCATGCGGGCCAGAGCGATGGCGCCCTGGAACAAGGCCAAGGGCGCCTGCTGTCGAAGGGCTTCACCCTTCCAAAGTTCGATTGGCAGCCATTCGAGCGCCACGCGGGCCGCGTATCGGATGTATCGGTCAGGGTGCCCCAGGTGAGCCAGAACTTCCCTTGCGACCGTTTCCGGATTGGCGACTCCAGGGCGATGGTACGATTCCAATTTCCTGCGAAGCACCATCAGGTCGGTCGGTTCCTCTGTCGCCACAGATTGTGTCGACTGATCGCCGATGTATCGCACCCGATACAGTTCCGACTGCGTGCCTCGTCCCCCAATCGTGAAGTACATGTGGCCATCGGTGCCGATCGTCACATCGGTCAGCGGGAGCGGAGTGCGGGAAAGGAATTCCTCCTTGACGGCATGGTAAGTGGCGCCATCGGGCACCGTATGGATCGCGTACATGGTGCCGAAGGTCCAGTCGCAGATGAAGAGTGCCTTCTGGTAGTTGGCAGGGAATTTCGCGCCGGTCCCAAAGGTGACGCCAACGGGCGATCCGGGTCCGATGTCGACCAGCGTGGGGAGGCTGTCGGCATAGTGATTCGGCCACTTCCCTGTGCCGCTGCGCCATCCGAATTCGCTGCCGCTGGTGGCATGCACCACCCGGGTTGGACGATACCAGGGTGTGCCCATGTCCCATTCCATGTCGGCGTCATAGACAAACATCTCCCCTGCCGAGTTGAAATCGAAATCGTACTGATTGCGGTACCCAACAGTGAACATCTCCCAGGTCTTTCCCTCGGGGTCGGTTTTTGCGATCCATCCACCGGGAGCCAGGATGCCTGCAGCGTGGCCGTTGGCATCCCACTGACGAGGCAGCAGAAGGTCTTCATCCCAAATCGGCTGGATGCGGCTGGAGTGGCCTTCTGGCAGGGTGGCGCGAAGCGGTTCCTTGCGAGGACCTCCCATGGTCTGTGGGGGAGCCGAAAGCTGGCGATCCGAAGGTGGCTTCGTATGATTGCCGCAACAGACGTAGATCGACTTTCCATCGGGTGACAGTCGCAACGCATGCGGACCATGCTCCCCGCCCCCACGAAACTCCATCAGCTTGTCGACCTTGTCGAACTGGTCGTCCTGGTTGGTGTCGCGCAGTCGGTACAGGCCGCTTCCCGGACCTCCATTGACCGAAACATAGAGGCTGTCGAAGGCAAAGAGGAGACCCTGTGCGGAGGTGATCGGCACATCGAGTCTCTCAACAATCGTCTCCTGATCGGTGCCTGGTTCCGGCGGGGTGATTCGAACCAGCCCCTTGTCTCCCTGATCGCTGGCGATCAATCTTCCTTGCGGATCGGTGGTCAGGCAGACCCAAGAACCCAGTTCGTCCTTGGGCACGCGAAACAGCCGTTCGATCGCGAAGCCCTCGGGGATCGCGAAGGCGCTCTGGTTGGCGTTGCTGGTCCCTCCCAGCATCTCACCCCAGGGCGCATCGCCATAGCGCGCCACTTCCCGAGCGGTCGATTTTCGATCGCGCTGTTCTTTCGGGGAGACCGTCCAGGTTTTGTCGGTACCAAAGGTGCTCACCGCCCCCTGGCCATCGACCATGGCGCCCTTGACCACCAGTGCGGCAGGTCCACCATCATTCCAGACTTCCACCTCGATCAGGTTCTCTCCCTCCTTCAGCATTTTGGCGACATCGACCGTGACCCCTTCGGACCATTCGTCGCTGCTGCCGATGACTTTTCCGTTGAGCGACAGGATGAGGTGGTTGTCGCAGGAGGCAGCGATCCAGGCTGCCTGAGCCTTTCCCCCTGGAACCGACTTGCTGATCACATACCGCACATCCTGGTTCTCTCCCCAAATCCACTTGGGGCGTTCCCCTTCCTGAAGTGCCTTGCGCATCAGGGAGTCATTGGTTGCTGTAGGGATGGATGCCTGCGTAGCCGCAGCCTCCCAGGCCTGCTTGTAGAGCCTGCCCTCCTGTCCGAAGACCATGGGCGAGCAGACGGCAAGCAGGGAAAAAATCGAGAAGGGACGAGGAAAACGAGCCATGGAGGAGGCACCTTGGAAGGAAGGATCGAGGAAGGAGGGGCCGACCGGAGAGGATCGAGAACGATGGATGGATCCCATACACTTATCGTAATCCCCCCCGAGGAAGCATGGCAACGCGCTTCCTCGGGGAGTTGGGCGAGGAGTTAGGCTATCTCCCCAGCTGCTCGGCAAGCGACGGGGCACCATAGATCGAGCGAAGCGCTTCGAGCACCGCGGCAATGTGGACGGAAACCGATCGGCCGACCGAGTCGGAGTAGTAGTAGTCGGCCGTCAGGCTCTGGATATTGCCATCGAATATGATTCCGACCATATTCCCCTGGCGATCGACCACGGGCGATCCCGAATTGCCACCGATGATGTCGGCGGTGGAGACGAAGTTGTAGGGGGTCTGGCCCTTCAGCTTGTCCTTCGCCTTCTTCCAGCTTTCCGGTAGCACCCACGGATCGGTTGCTTCATGCGACGACTCGTGCTCAAAGGCTCCGGCCATCGTGGTGTGGGATGGAATGGTCTGGCCATCCAGGGAATATCCCTTCACAGGACCGAAGGCCAGACGCAGGGTAAAGGTTGCATCGGGATAGACACTATCCCCTTCGACCGCAAACTTGGCCTGCGTGATCTTGGCATACGCCTGCCGCTCGATTTCATCCAGTTCATCGCTGATCTTCTGCAACCGCCGGTACTCGGTCTCCATCGCGGCAGCCAATCGAACCATTGGATCGGTCGAACGGCCGATGGCGGCGACGCCCCCTGCAGCCAGCTCCTTGCGCGCTGCCACATCGATCAGCTTGGTGCCGTCGACCAGTTCGCTGGCTCTTGCACGAGGCGATTTGCCGTCCAAAAGGGTAGCCACCAGGGGATCATCTCCGCCGCGATCTTCGACCATGCGCGCCAGTTCATCGGCCAGCATCACCTTTTCCAGATCGGGGTAGATGGGTGCTGGAGAATAGAGAGCCTGCAGCATCGACTCCCGGTTGGAATCGCGGAACTCCCGCAGTCGCTGGGTGCTGGACTTGGCATCCTCGGCAGCCATCAGCACCAGGTTCTGCGCGATCCCATAGAGGCTGGATCGTAGCGATGCCGATTGGCCTTGGAGTTCCAGGCGACGCTTCTGGACCTTGGTGATCTCCGCAAAGGCAGTGGCCAGCGGAGCCAGCTTCGGATCTGCCTCCAGCTTGGCGATCAGCTGCGCCTCATAGGCTTCCCTCTCCTTGAGAAAGGCAGGGTCTTGAAGCCCTTCCAGCATCCCGGTGTATGCCTTGCGTGAGTTCTGAATTCCAAACAAATCATCCTTCGAACGCCTCTTCTGCTCCGGGCCTCCAAACCCATACTGCTGTAGCAGAACTTCCTTGCGACGCAGCAGGTTCAGCGTATCGGGCAGCCGATGATCGCGCTGGTAGCGCATCGCATCGGCCGTGTAGATCCGGCGCGTCCGGCCAGGATTTCCCGAAACAAAAACCAGGTCCCCTTCCTTGGCTCCCTCCGGATTCATCTTCAGAAAGTGTTCGATCTTCGCTGGTTTGCCATCCTCGTAGACGCGAAAGAGGGTGACATCCAGGCAGTATCTGGGGTATTCGAAGTTGTCGGCGTCTCCACCAAAGAACGCTGCTCCCGCTTCGGGCGCCCAGACCAGGCGGACGTCGGTGTACTTCTTGTAGCGGTACAGGTGGTACTGGCCACCACCATAGAGCGTCACCACGTCGCTCCTCAGGCCAGTCGTCTCCAGAGACTTCTTTTCGATTTCAGCCATCTTAGCCTGGCGCGCCTTGGCGGCATCCGCAGGGGTCATCGACGGATCGACCGCCTGATTCACCTCGGCCGTCACCTCCTCGATGGCCACCAGCTGATTGAGCTCCAGATCGGGGGCAGGGATCTCTTCGGCCAGGCTCTTGGCCAGAAACCCATCCTCGTTGTAGTTGTGCTCGGCCGTCGACAGCTTGTAGAGCGTATCGGAGGCGACATGGTGATTGGTCAGCACCAGGCCATCGGAGGAAACGAACGAAGCCGATCCGCCTGAATTGAAGCGGACCGAAGACTTCATCAGGTGTTCCAGCCATGCATCGGATGCTTCAAAGCCATACACCTCTTTCAGATGCGCCTTAGGGACGCGATTGAACAGCCACATCCCCTCGTCCGCCTTCAACCAGCATTCCTGCGACATGCAAGAAAACCCTCCAGCGATCCAACCCCCCAGCAGCAAGCCTCCCACCTGGAGCGTCTGCCTCATTCGGCTATGCCAATTCCTTATCACGTTCGATGCCTCCGATAGCTCGATTCGAATCGATGTGGATCTTTGAAAAATTCTTCCAGACTCCATTAGGGTAAACTTCCCTGGCTCGTGAGGAAACCGGGGGCTTGCCTGGTTTGACCGAACTGCGAATCGTCGATTCCCCGGGATCCAGAGGATCCTGGGGCACTCAGGCTGGCAGGGCATCGGGCCTGGAGACACGATCGTCACGGAAAAAGGAGTTCAATTCTTTAGAAAGCTTGGCTGACCGGTGTATCGCGCTACGGCATCCGGATCCAGGTCGATCCCAAGTCCTGGTGCGTCGGGAATCGCCAGCATGCCCTGTTCGTCCAGCTTCCAGGGATGGGTGGGGAGATGATCGATGAATGGGGAGCCGGTGAGGTACTCGACATAGCGTGTTCCGGGGATGGCTGATGCCAACTGGAGATCGGCTGCCAGGCCGACAGCAGTGTTCCATCCATGGGGGACGAATTCGACGCCGCAGTCGAGTGCCATCCAGGCGATCCGTCGTTCTTCGCTGATTCCGCCGACCTTGGTGACATCCGGCTGGACGATATCGAAGGCGCGCTGTTGGAGCCATGGAAAGAAGGCCTGGCGTCGGGTGAGCACTTCGCCGCCGGAAATGGGGACGGGGGAGAGTTCGCGGAGTCGGATGAAGTCGTCCAGTGCATCTGGCTGAAGCGCTTCCTCGAACCAGGCGACCTGATAGTTGGCAAGCATCCGCGCGGTCTGCAGCGCCCACTTGTATCGTCCGGGCCAGTAGGCATCGCTGCCTCCGGCGTCGACCATCAGCTGGCAGTCGCTGCCGATGGAATCGCGCGCGGCCTGGACGATCGCCTCATCGATCGACGGCTGTCGCCTGCCAAAGGGCCCCCAGCCGATCTTGAATGCCCGAAAGCCCTGCGATTTGACCTCCAGAAGCCGATCCCGCATCTTCGCAGGTTCTTCCATCAGCAGCGAAGCATAAGGCTGCACTTTCTCGCAGTAGCGACCACCCAGCAGACGGCTGATCGGCTGCCCGGTTGCCTTGCCCAGAAGATCCCAAAGCGCGATGTCGATACCGCTGATGGCATGCGTGATCGCGCCGCCACGCCCCAGCCAGAACATATGCTGATGCAGTTTTTCGCTGACCCTCTCCGGCTCGATCGCCGATTCCCCGATCAAAAGGGGCCGCAGGATCTCCAAGGAGGCACTGACCAGCGATTGGCTGGTGAAGACGCTTCCCAGACCGACTATTCCGTCGTCGGTATGGACAGCCACCAGCGTATGGACGCAATCTTCAGGCTGCAGCTCGTTGCTCCAGCCCCCTTCAGGTGTCGCGCCGTGCAGGCCGGCGCATCGGACTTCGGTGATCTTCATGATGGTTGCAGCTTGCGCTGGTAAATGAGGACTTTGGGTTCGAAGGAAACGTCAGGATCAAGCGGGAAGATGGGACGCGGGCAACGCTGGTGGCCCAATCGTTTCAGGTTGGCGCTGCTGGAACCTTTTGCATCCACCCCGATCATCGCTCGACACCATTGTGCATACATCGGGAACTGGCAGTGAGGGCTTTTGATGACGACGGCATCAAAGCGACGGGGATCCTGGCCATGAGCCAGAAAAAGGGTTCGGTCGTAGAGGCTGACGGCGCGACTGGTGGCGACGATCGTCATCGATCCGGATTCCAGCACCGCCGTTGGTCCGGCATCCCAGCGTTCGCCGAACGATTCGCTGATCAATCGACCATCTCCCAGCATGCGGACCTGCACTTCCAACGGGAGGGGGGGAAAGCGCTGAGGGTCCAGCGAACCACCTAGTGGAATCGTCGATCGACTGCCGACCCCGGCCGCAATAGCGGCGTCGACGGCCGGTGCGTCGACGATCGGCAGAAGGACCGATCCCAGGTAGCCCGCCTGTAGCAGCGCACGCAGGAACTCGTTGGAATCCCCGGAGGCCCCGCTGCTGGTGGCATCCGCCGCGTCGACCAGTCCCCATGTCCCCGGCTCACCCAGGCGATGGGCTTCGCACAGACGGCTGGCCATCGCTTCCAGAGAGACCAGAGGTACTTGCATCGCCTGATGATGTTCCCAGAAGAGAGTCGCCATGCGCATGGCTTGCTGGGCTGCCCACGCCGGATCGCCATCGGCGACGACGATGCTGGAGGTTTGTAGTTCCGGAACATCGGTGAATGGATTGCTGATGAACATGCCGGCGGAGAGCCCCTGGCTGGAGGCTTCCATCTGCCGGGCCATCCTCATGCAGTTTCCAAAGAGCCCCGTTTCGGTGATCAGTTCATCGCCGCGCACCAGAGCTGGAATGGTGACTCGCGCCGTCACGGGTGTCGCTCTGCCATCGAGGATGCGAAGCAGCAGTCTGGCCGCCCGCGCCCCGGTCTCGTAGAAGTCGACGTGGGGATAGGTGTGATAAGGAACAACCGCATCACAGTGTCGCAGCATGCGGTCGGTGAGGATCCCATGGAGATCGAGCGACACGACGATGGGGACGGAGACTCCGAACTTTCCAGCGATCTGCTCCAGAAGATACCCTTCCGGATCCGATTGCTGCTGGGAGGCCATCGCACCATGCATCGAGAGATAGATGCCGTCGACCGGCCCCTGGCGACTGGCCTGATCGATCGCATCCAGAAGCTCCCCGGCGATTTTCTGCCAGCATGCTTCACGCAGCGTACCGCCTGAGGTGATGAAGTGGGCGCTGTAGGTCGGGACGATGTCGAGGTTGGGGTGCTGGTCGAAGACCGATAATGCGCCACCGACTTCATTGCGGACCTGGCGATGGTAGGTCACCACTGCGTCCCCTCGGCGGACCGCAAAGTCTTCGTAACGACTGAGGTGGGGATTGAAGGTCGACACCTCCTGTTTGCATTCGGCGATCAGCAGACGCATCGTTGCAACTCCTGGTGTTGTTCCCTCTTCCCGCTTCTTGACCCGGATGGTTGGTTCATCGATTGGCTCTCGAACCAGCTTCGATCGCTGCGATCGGCCTGAGAAGCGTCCACCTGAGCAGGGTCCATAGGATCAGCGCCGCGGCCAGCAGATAGGCCAGGGCAGCAAGATCGAGCAGCCTTGGGATCCCAAGCGACTGCTTCCAGAGACCGACCGACCAGGGGGCAAAACCCGAAAGCAACGCACCGAAGAAATTGAGCAGTCCGACGGCCAGAGCGCGATTGTCGGACGAGACGACTTCGAATGCGGCTGGAAAAATGTTGCCTGCCAGAAGACCGCTGAAGAGACCAAATCCAGCCAGGTGGATCCGAGTCGCCGTCAGTGTCTGGCCAGATCCGATGCCATGCAGGCAGGGAGCACACAGAAGAAGGCTGGCAAGCAGCACCCAAAAGCGGCCCTGTGGAGTCACCTGCGCCAGTCGATCGGCGATCCAGCCACCGGAAAAGAGCCCGATCAATGTGGCTGCCTGCATCCAGAAGCTGGCCTCCCATGCAGCCTGGGCGGTGGATAGCTGAAACTTCTGCTGCAGGAAGCTGGGCGTCCAACTGTAAAGCATCCAGAGTCCAAAGACGAAGATCGGAAAGATGATGCACAGCATCTGGTAGATGCGAGTTGACAGGAGTTGCTGAAAGGATGCCAGCGACCAGGAAGCTCTTCCATTTGGATCGGTGGGCGGCGTCGCCCTTCCTAGAACCAAGTGGTAGGGGAGTGCATAGAGCAATCCAGCCAGCCCCATCGAGTAGAAGGCCAGTCGCCACTGCCCCTGCTCGGTCATCCATCCGCCAAACCAGGATCCTGCGACACTGCCTGCAATCTGAGCGGTGGTCAAACTGGCGATGGCTCGCGATCGATACCTGGCCGGCACGGCCGATGCGGTCATGGCGATGGCGGCTGGCATGAAGAGCGCTTCGGAGATCCCCATCAGACCCCGAAGTGCCAGCAGCATCGTCCCGCTAGCGGCCGCCCCCGTTGCCAACGTCACCAAGCTCCAGATCGCCAGGCTCCCCACCACCATCCGTCGCCGGCACCAGCGATCGGCCGCCCATCCTGCCAGAAGCGATCCAACTCCATAGACCCAGAGGAAAACCGCGCCAGTCATCCCCAGCTGCTGGTCGTTCATCCCCAGATCGCGACGGAGCGCCGGGAACATCGAGAAGACCGCCTGGCGATCGCAATAATTCAAGAAATAAGCGATCCACATGGCAACCACCAAGCCGATGGCGGGAGCCAGCAGGGGCTTTCTGGCGGCCGATGCAAGATCTTCGACCATTAGACCGCATCCTTTTTTAACTGTCGGGAGAGAACTTCCTTTCGGTCTGCCGGTTGAGCGATAACGGCGACACAGTCGCCTTGCTGGGTACGGCAGGGAACCCGGTGGCAGATCAGATAGCCTTCTCGCGGTGCGGTGATCGTGGTCGGCGGACGGTCGGGTTGTTCCAGATGATGCAGCGCCCCGATCGGCTCATCCCGCCTCACCCAGGCACCCAGGTCTGCCATCATCTCCAGGATGCCGGAGTGGGGTGCCATCAGGTAGTTGTCTCCCACCAGCGCCTCCACCAGAACCGTCTCGGGTAAACCAAGCTCCTGGCGACCAGGCACCACGCCTTCCAGCAGACCTATGTGGATCAGTACCTGCCGCAGTCCTCTCTGTGCGATTCGATGGACCGCCGCCGAAACTCCCTCACCTCCTCCCAGCTCGGTGGTCACCACCAGTTTGCCCTGGTTCTCCGCCTCCACCGGCAACAGACCACTTCCGGCGATATCGGCATAGAGAAAGGCGAAATCGGTTCCCCAGGCCAGCATCGCCTCCATCATCCGCCGGCGCTGATCGAAATCCTCGACGACATGCATGTGGGCGCAGGGGACGAACTCCATGCCGCGGCCACCCGAGTGGATGTCGATCACCACATCGCTTATCGGGAAAAGCGTGTGAGTCAGGTAATGGGCGATCTGACTGGTCACCGGACCATCGGGGGTTCCGGGAAAAGCGCGATTGAGATTCATTCCGTCCAGGGGCGATAGTCGCGTGGCAGCCAGAGCCGCCGGAAAGTTCAGGGAAGGAATCAGTATGATCCGTCCGCTGACCTGTTCCGGCTGCAGAGTCCTTGCCAGATTCATCGCGGCGACTTGTCCCTGGTATTCATCGCCATGATTGCCCCCCAGGACCAGCACCGTGGGACCATCACCTCGAGCGATGGATGTGATGGGGATCATGACTTGAGCCCAGCCGCCGAGGTTGTGCGAGTAGGGAACGCGGAGAAAGCCCTGCTGCCGTCCAGGTCGCGAGAAGTCGATCGAAGTCGAGATCATAAAAAGCCATCTGAAAAAAAGAGCGTTCAGGCGAAGACTTGGTGGAAGACACGAGCTTCGTGTTCGACGCCGGTCAGGCGTTGATCGAGTCCCTGGTGGAAGTAGGTGAGCAGTTGGTGGTCCAGGCCCATGGCGTGAAGGATGGTGGCATGGAGGTCTCGGACGTGACATGGTTCTTCCACTGCCGCGAAGCCCAGTTCGTCGGTCGCTCCGATCGCCTGGCCTCCGCGGATGCAACCGCCGGCCAGCCACATGGTGAACCCATGCCAGTCGTGATCGCGTCCGGGCTTGTCGACCCCTTCACTGGTGGGCGTGCGTCCGAATTCGCCACCCCAGATCAGCAGCGTCTCCTCCCACAGGCCGCACCGTTTCAGATCGGAAATGAGCGCGGCGATCGGCTGATCGGTTTCTCCTGCATGTGTCAAATGATTGGTTCGGCAGTCGTTGTGACCATCCCAGGTATCTTCGATATGTCCCCCTCCGGAATAGAGCTGGATGAAGCGGACGCCTCGTTCCAGAAGCCTTCTGGTGATCAGGCATTTCTGTCCGAAGTCGGCGGTGCGTGGGTTGTCGACTCCATAGAGCTTGAGAGTCTCGGAGGTCTCCCGCTGAAGATCGACCGCTTCGGTCGCCGCCGTCTGCATTCGAAAGGCCAGTTCATACGACTCCAGCCGCGCCGCCAGCTCGCTCTCCCCGGGCCTCGTTTCCAAATGGATCGAATTGAGCTGATGGAGGAGGTCCAGCCCATCGCGTTGGGTCTGGTGAGTTGTTCCTTCGGGCGTTGCCAGGTCGAGCAGGGGAGGATCGCCGCTGCGAAATAGGGTTCCCTGGAAGTTGGCCGGCATATAGCCGCTGGACCAATTCGATGCGCTGCCGATCGGACCTCCTCGTGGATCGGTCATGACGACGAAGCTGGGGAGGTTTTCCTGGAGGGTTCCCAGGCCATAGCTTAGCCAGGAACCGAGGGAGGGTTTGCCGATGAAGACGCTCCCCGAATTCATCTGCAGGCAACCGGAGGCATGAGCGGCCGTGTCGCTGTGCATCGATCGGATGACGGCCAGCGAATCGGCATGGCGGGCCAGATGGGGATAGATGCTGCTGATCGGAAGTCCGCTATCGCCATGCTGCTGGAAGGGAAAAAAACTTTTGGTCAGATGGCCGACGGGTCGCCCGTTGGACCCTACCGCCAGAGGTCCGGAGTAGGAGGTGCCATGGTATTTGTCGAGTTGCGGTTTCGGATCGAAGGTGTCGATCTGACTGGGTCCTCCATTCATGAAGAGGAAAACCGCTCGCGTCGCCTTGGGTGCCAAGTGGGGGGCATGGGATGCGATGGAGGAATCGGCGGCCAGCAGGCGATCGCGCACCAGGCGATCTAACAGGGCCAAGCCTGCAAACCCGCCAGCGGTCTCCCAGAACATCTGTCGACGCGTCTGGCCGCAGGGCATCGGATTGGGTGCAAAACGTCGCCAGTGCATCGCGCGACTCCGATCTAATCTGGATAGACGAATTCGTTCAGGTTCAGCAGCACGCGGGTTGCCTGCTGCCAGGCGAACAGGTCGGTCTGCCGATTCGATTCCCAGGTGCTATCGGCGTTGGGATGCAGTTGATGCCACTGGCGGCGCTGGCGTTCCAAAAACCGCTCCATCGCCAGCTGCTCCTCCTCGCTGGGAGCTCGGCAAAGCGCCGTCCGCCATGCCCTAACGATCCGCTCGGGATCCGACAGGAGTGGTTCTTCGCATAGTCTTTCCGCCCAGTGCCTCGACTGCTCCATCACCAGATCGCCGTTGTAGAGACTGAGCGCCTGTGTCGGGGTGGTGGTGGTGGCGCGCTGGCCGCTGGAGCGGCTGGTGTCGCACAGGTCGAACACTTCCAGCATCGGCAGGATCAGCGACCGTTTGGTGAACGCATAAAGGGTTCGCCGGGACGCCGTCGCGGGATCGTAGGCAGGCCAGATCGACATCTTGTCGGCATGACTTTCCAACGCTTCGTGCGGCACCTGCGGATAGATGGCGGGCCCGAAAAGGGCGCGGTCCAGCTGACCGGAAACCGAAAGGATGCTGTCGCGAATCGGTTCGACTTCCAGACGCTTGCGTGGGTAGCGCCATACCAACCGATTCTCCGGATCGACCCTCTGCAGGAGTGGTCGGACGGCACTGCTTTGCCGGTACGTGCTGCTGGTGACGATCAGACGACTCAGCTTCTTGACCGACCAGTCAGCCTCATCGATCAGCCAGCGGGCAAGGTAATCGAGAAGCTGTGGGTGGGTTGGAGCCTGACCGGTCAGACCGAAATCGTTGGGAGTGCGTACCAGTCCCTCGCCGAAATGCCATTGCCAGACGCGGTTGACCAGAACGCGAGCGGTCAGTGGGTGATCGGGGTCGATCAACCAATGCGCAAGAGACAGTCGCCTGCGCGAACTGGAAGCATCGGGATCCAGCAAAGTGAACTTCGATCCCAGAAGAATCTCAGGGGGCGCCGGCATTACGGTTTCACCGGGGTGCGATGGATTGCCTCGCAGCAGGATATGCGTAGGACCGACAGCCCCCGGCGGCTCGTCAAAGATGTAGCCCTGCATGGCTGCCAGCTTCGCTTCCAACGACATGGCATGCCGCTGAGCCACACTGGCAACTGGAAGTGTTTTCTCCGTTCTTCCGTCGCGGGGACGCACCAGAGGCTGGACGAAGGCCACCATGCTGTAGTAGTCGCGCTGGGTCAGCGGGTCGAACTTGTGATCGTGACAACGGGCGCATCCCAGGGTTAGTCCCAAAAAAGCCTGTCCGATGGTGCTGACGATATCATCCAGTTGGTCCATCCGATCGGCAGCAGGATCGGCCGGTTCGTCGTCCCAGGGGCCCAGGCGAAGAAATCCGGTTGCCAGAACGGCATCTGGGCCGGCCGGTTCCAGTTCATCGCCGGCCACCTGATGCAAAATCAGCTGATCGAAGGGAAGGTCTGCCAGAAACGCGCGCACGATCGAATCCCGATAGCGCCACACTTCCGGTTTAGCCGCGTCCCGCTCGTACCCATTGGAATCGGCGTAGCGGACCACATCCAGCCAGCGCCTCGCCTGCCGCTCGGCATAGGCCGGACCGGCCAGCAGATCATCCACCAACCGCTCGTACGCAGCTTCCGACGAGTCGGCTTCCCATCGCAACTGCTGCTCGATCGTCGGTGGCAGGCCGGTCAGATCGAGCAACAGTCGCCGAAGCAGCTGCGGTGGATCGGCGGGAGGGCTGGGAGTCCACTGCCGATCCTCCAATGGTTTGGCGATGAACGCATCGATCGGATTTGTTGTCCAGTTGGCCGATGTGACGGGTGGCACTTCAGGACGCTTTAGCGGCTCAAAAGACCAGTGCTGATCGGGTTTCTGGGCGACCGATGGGGGCTGGGTAGCGTCCACAGGATCCGCCGGAGCTCCGGCGTCGATCCAGGCGCTAAGCAACTGGAGTTCCTTCTTGGTCAAAGGTCCGCCCTTGGGGGGCATTTTCATCGATGGATCATCCGAGGTGACTCGTTCCAAAAGCGATCCAAGGGAACCGATCTGGTCGGGAAGCACCGATCCACTGGCGCCACCTAGGTGGACTGCGGGGAGGGAGTCGAGTCGCAGCCCGCCTTCCTGCTGCACTGCGCCATGGCAACTGAGGCACCGCCGTCGCAGCAGTGGCAGAATCTCTTTGGAATAGCTTGGAGGATTCGGATCGGCGGCGATGGAGTCCACGTCGGGTTTCTGACCGGTGGCATCCTGATGCAGCCCGCAAGCGGCCGTCAGGATCGCTAGCGCCACTCTGGCCATCAGATGCCTATGGATCGATCGAATCGGTAGCGGGAAATCGCTTCGCATGGGAGAGGTGGGAGTCGCGAGATGCAGGGAAAGGAAACCGACGCGACTTTTTAACCTAGCAGGCTCGGGGGCATCGATCAAAAGAAATCGTGATGGCGGCAAGTCGCAACAGCAAAAAAAGAAAGCGGCTCGAGCATCCCGAAGGAGCTCGAGCCGCTTCGACGAACCGCGTCTAGCGACTCAGCCGACCGTTCGTTTTAGCGAACGAAGCTGGTCTGGATGACGCGGCGCTTGCTGTTCAGGTAAGCGCTGGGATCCACAACTGGAGCAGGAGCAGCGGCAGGAGCCGGAGCAGCCTGGATAGCGGGAGCGGCAGGAGCGGTGGTGGTGGTGCCACTTCCGCAGCTGCTGCAGCCACTGGTAGGAATCGAAGCGCAGGTATCGCAAGCCGCTGCATCGCAGCTGGACTTCTTCTTGAACAGACGGCTCAGAAGCCCCTGGTGCTTCTTGCCGGAGAACAGGCCGTTGCCGTCGCAACCAGCGGCAGCGTTTTCCGCTCCGCAGGAAGGAGCTGCACCGGCACATCCGCCACCGATCCCGGCGCATCCGCCACCGATCCCGGTGCAGCCAGCGCTCAGGTCGCTGCCGCAGCTGGGACCATTACCGCACAGACCGCCCAGGCCGCCTTCGCTGCCGCAGCTTGGTCCGTTACCGCAAAGCCCGCCCAGGCCGCCTTCGCTGCCGCAGCTAGGTCCGTTGCCGCACAGGCCAGCACCAGCGCCGTTGTCACAGGCACCTGCATCGCACGATGGCTTCAGCAAGCCGGCGAGCATCGCCTTCTTGCGGGCTTCCACCTTGCGAACCAAGTCCAGCAGAGGACGCTTGCGAGGAGCGCGAACCGCACCCCCTTCAGCTCCGCAGGAAGGACCGGCAGCTGCTGCACAACCGGCGTCGATCCCGCAGGAAGGACCACCGACTCCAGCACCCGCTCCGCAGCCAGCGCCAGCAGCGCAGCCACCGTCGGTGCCGCAGCTTGGACCGTTGCCGCAAAGCCCGCCGAGGCCGCCTTCGCTGCCGCAGCTTGGGCCATTGCCCAACAGACCGCCACCAATCCCACCGCCGCAGATGCCTTCGCTTCCGCAGGAGGGTCCGGCCACTGCGGTGTCGCAGCAGCTGGTGTCACATCCGCTGCCCTTGCCGCCAAGCATGCGGCTGAGCAGATCGATCCCGAAGCTTTGGTTACAGAGGCCAGCGCCAAGAACCAAAGAACCAACCAACATGT
>JBIINB010000210.1:0-6050 GCA_044337705.1 Pirellulaceae bacterium
GCTCACTAAGATCGGCTCCCAGAAGGCGGTGATCGACCGGGCGTTTTGGTGGTGTGATTTCAGCCAATCGATGACCAGCATCGAATCAGCCCGGACCGGGTCATGAAAGCTCCATAGGCGAAGCGAGGCCAAAGCAATTGCCAGTCGATCCTGCAAGTGAAGTCCAGGCCATTTCCGTAGCATCCCTGCCAGATGCAGTGGTGGGGGAAGTGGCGCTGCCTTCAGAGGGACTGGTCGATTGGGTTGGGCGAAGAACCAAAGGCGGTCCTCGACGCGCCACTTGGATCGCTGGCCCAATCGTTCGATCAGCCAGCGCAGGTGGTGGCAGCACTCCATCCCGACATGCTGGCAGTAATCGAAAGATTGTTGGGTCGATTCGTCGAAGAAAGACCCCGCGCGGCCTCCCAGGCGCCGGCGCGCTTCCAGCAGGATCACGGGGTGTCCTCCATCGGCCAAGGTCAAGCTGGCTGCGATCCCTGCCAACCCGCCTCCCACGACGGCGATCGGTCTAAGCCTTTGGGAAGTATTCATCGGCTGGCGATGGCCTCTGGAGACAATGGCAGCGGTGGCTTTGGCTGCCGAACGAACCAGGGGCTCAGGCAGTGAGCTGCCAGCAGCTTTGCTTTGGTGCCTGTTCCCACCCGCGTCCGCTCGATCCACAACCGATCTACGTTGGCCGCAATTCGCTCCAACAGTTGCCGATAAGATTGCCAGATGAGGCTGAACATGCGCTGCCCATCGATATCGAGGTGGTCGACGATAGGCCAGGATTGGTCGAAAGCGGACCGCGTTCGTTTGATTCGATCTTGGAGCATACCTTGCCAATCGCCATCGGGCCTCCCAGCCAGCCAGTTGGATTCTGAGATCCCCCATTGCTTCAGTTCGGTGCGAGGCCAGTAGATGCGATTCATCGCTGCATCCTCTCGAACATCGCGAAGCATATTGGTCCACTGGAATGCGTAGCCACATTCGATCGCCATGGCATCGGCTTGGTCGCTTGGACTGCCCCAGATCCGCAGACAGCATAGACCGATGGTGGATGCCACATGGTAGCAATAACGGCACAGGTCGTCTTCGGTCTCCAAGCGCACTATCGGTTGGCTGTCCATGCGGACCCCGACCAGAAGATCCTTCAGCCATTTCGTCTGGATTGCGAAGTGATGAACCGCATCGCCAACGGCCGGAAACAGGTCCTGCTGCAACCACGACCATTCTTTCGCCTGGGGAGGCATCTGGAAGGGACTGGAGGCGACAGCATCCAGCCAGCCATCCCACTGGGACTCGGAAAGATATCTCGGATCAAAGGTTGGATTGGATGTTCCGGGGGCAGATGGATTCGATCTGCGTTGGTCTGCCAGATCATCGACAGAGCGCGCCAGCGCATAGATCGCCTCCATGGCGCGTCGTTTTCGGGGGGCCAGCAGCTGGAATGCGCGGTAAAAGCTGCTGCGACTGGAGGCAGCGATCTTGCGACAGATGCGCTGGCTCTCCTCCAGTTGCCGCTGTCGTGCATCTACCCCAATCGGTCGAAAGGAATGGCGGGCGACGATCGCAGCATGCTGCCATTTGGACAGCTTAGGACGCTCCGTCCAGACATCGAAATGCTGGGCTGATATCTTGTCGAGGACGGCCAGACCCCCAGCCTGGAACATCGCCAAGTCCCGCTGCAGCCAACGCGGCACGCGATCGAGCAGCGGGGTGCCGGCCAGCAGATGGTATCGAGCGACCCCCGTCCATCGCTCCAGCAACCGCTGCTTGCGGGGGCTGACGCGCCGATCCAGCCACTGCGCCTGATCGACTTCGGTAGTGTCTGAAGGATCTGCCGGTGCCGGTTCGGACTTTCTTGGCCACGACCACCAGTCGCGCGGCAGATAGATGCGTCCCTTTTCCGCATCCCGTTCGACATCCTGGCAAAAGTTGACCAGCTGGAGCCCCGTGCAAAGATGGTCGCTCCATTGCAGACACTCAGGACTCCTCACATCGGCCAGTTCCAGCAGAATCCTGCCGACGGGGTTAGCGCTGCGCGCGCAGTACTGATCCAACTCCTCCTGAGTCGTGTAGGTGGTCTGCTTCTGATCCTGCTGGAATGCATCGACAAGGTCGAGGAAGGGCTGGGTAGAGAGTCGATGATTCTCGATCGTCTTGCGGCAGGCCAGAAGCACAGGATGACCACTGGGTCGATCGGACGATCTCAGGAATTCTTCTCGCCACCAATCCAGCAGTCGCAGACGGTATGCGGCATCCCCTGTCGCCTCATCTCCGAGGTCATCCGACCATCGGCAAAAGGCATAGATATTGGAAAAATCCTGCCGCAGCGATTTCGGCAACAGCCAACTTGCGACCGAAAAATTTTCGTAGTGCCCTCTGGCCAGCCGGCGACAATACCGTTGGGCTTCTACCAGCGAATCGCAGCGAGAGAGCCCTTGGGGGCCCCAAGCGGCCAGGTCGGCGTCAATCCAAGGTCCTGATCCGCCCATGGCACCTGCGTGAGAAACAAAGGAAGTGAGAAAGAAAAACTGGCATATACCCCGAAGCGAGGTGACGAAGTCACTCCTCGAAGCGACCAGTTGCCTTTGCGAAGCCGCCAACCCGTCCGTATCATAGCGTCCTGGACCGGCAGATCCGAGTGGGGCGAGGCGCGTCGGCACGTTCCGCAAAGGGCTCTTTCGGCGCTGAGCCGTGCCCAAGAAGGTAAGATCTAGCTGCCCGGAAACAACATTTCAACCGAGCGATGGGGAGTGCATCGATGGAAATCGTACTGGCCGCACCGCGAGGCTTTTGTGCGGGGGTCAACATGGCGATTAAAAGCCTCGAGATGACACTCCAGGAATTCGGTCCGCCGGTCTACGTCTACCACGAGATTGTCCACAACCAGCATGTGGTGCGCAGCTTTCGCAGCAAAGGAGCCGTCTTTGTCGATTCGGTCGACGAAGTTCCCGCGGGCGCGACACTGATGTTCTCCGCCCACGGCGTTTCACCCGAAATCCGTCGGCAAGCCAAGGATCGGAATCTGACAGCCATCGATGCGACCTGCCCGCTTGTCACCAAAGTGCATCTGGAAGCGATCCGCTTTGCCAAGAACCACTACACGATCGTGCTGATCGGTCATCAGGGTCATGATGAAGTGATCGGAACAATGGGGGAGGCACCGGAAGCGATCGTCCTGGTGGAAAATACCGAGGAAGTCGACCGACTGGAGTTCCCTGAAGGCAGTAAGCTGGCCTACCTCACCCAGACGACACTAAGCGTCGATGATGCCACGCGGATCATTCGACGTCTTCAGGAACGGTTTCCCTGGATTGAGGGCCCCCCCAAGGAAGATATCTGCTACGCCACACAGAATCGCCAGGAAGCGGTGCGACTGCTCAGCCCGGACGTCGATGTGGTCCTGGTGCTGGGAAGCCAGAACAGCAGCAACAGCCAGCGACTGAAGGAACTGGCGGCCGAGCAAGGGAAGGCGGCTTACCTGATCGATGGTCCGGACGATCTGAATCCAGCCTGGTTTGGGGCATCCCATCGCGTCCTGCTGACGGCTGGAGCCAGTGCTCCGGAGGAGATGGTCAAGGCGACGGTCGATTGGCTGGTCGATCGCTATGGGGCATCGGTCCGCCAGGAGATGGTGAGGGAGGAACATGTTCACTTTCCACTTCCCAAGCCATTGCGGGAGATTGCCAAAGCGGCGACCGGCAACGCGGCTGCAGGTGATCCGTGATCGAAGGTCGACGAAGTCAGGCCGACCCTCTTTTGTTCTGGAGGAAGCTGGCGCTGCTGGCGCTATTTGCGTCGCTGGCGGCACCCCTTATCGCGGTCCAGGAAAGCTTCTGGATCGACGAACTTCAGTCAGCCTGGGCTGCCAAGTCAACTGACTGGATTGCCCGAGCCGCTCAAGGAAATCAGGTGCCTGCATTTTTTGGGCTTCTGCGCCTGGCTCACTGGATCGGCCTGCCAGCCGACTGGCAATCTCGGTTGCTGGTGGGTCTGCTGTGGGCAAGCGGCCTGGGCATCGGATGGCGTTTCATGGCAGCACATCTTTCCTCCAGCCTGCGATGCCAAACAGTATTCTGGTTTGTCGCCGCCATTTGGGTGCTGGCAGATCCTGTGGCATGGTTCTATGCGATCGAAGTGCGTCCCTACGGAATGGTCTGCATCCTGTCGATGGCGCTGGTGATGCGTGACATCCGGCTTGCCAAAGCGATTTCCCATCGGCAATCGCAGGGGAAAGCCGATCACCTCGAAGATACCCTCCTATGTTGGAGCGATCCCTGGTGGATGTTGGTAGCCATAGCCCTCCTGGCGACCCACCTGACATCGCTGGCCCTGGTCGTCGCCAGTGCCAGCGCGAGGATCCTACTTCCCTGGCTGCTGGCGTTGGCTGCAGATCCTTCCGTGCCAAGCCGCTCTTTCGGTTGGTTCCGTTTCCTCATCGCGCGCGGTTGCGAACTGGCGATGGCGCTCCTGGCGCTGGGATTGCTGTTTCCCTGGATCCGCCTGATGGCCGCGCGCAAAGTGCTCTGGCCGCCGATGGATGCCAATTGGATCGACTTCCTGCGCCATCGCTGGCATGCTTGGTTCGTGGTGGCCGCCTTGTGGTTGGTATGGGAGGCCGTTGCAACTGGGCTGCGATCGATCCGGCGACATCAACCTCCCCATCCTGCACCTCCGGCCGCCGTCGTCGTTGCCTCGGTACTGGGACAGGGAATCGTGATGTACCTGATCAGCTTTTGGCTTGGATGGAATGGTGCATCGCACCTCCGCTACTGGATTGGCTTCTATCCTCTGGCGGTGGCATGGATCTCCTGGTCTCTGGCCTGGCGGATCGCCCAAACGGTTCCAGGAAACGGACTGTCTCGATGGAACTGGATGCCAGCCGCTGCATTCAGCCTCTTCCCCCTGCTGCCAACCTCCTCCGAGGTGTCGTTGCGCGATGCGATCTGGCTGCGAGGCGAGGACTGGAATCGGGCCATTCAGTGGATCGCGAGCGAGGGGGATGGTTCCTGCGAGCGACTGGTGCTGGCGCCCAAGCTGGTCGAGACCGCCAACGCAGAAACGATGCAGCAGGCATCAAGTCCGTATCTGCGATTTGCCATCGATGCCGTTTATCCCCAGACGCAGTTGCTTAACGACTATCAGCGGGCGCAATGGGAGGCAATCGATGCCAATGCCCTGGTGGTTTCCAATCGCGCCGAGGAGTGGAACCTGAATCTGCCTTGGCCTAAGGAAGTGCAGGGGTTCTGGATCCTGGTCCGCAGCCAGAACCCCCTGGATATCCGCCTGCCCCTGGACGAGGGTGGTGGCTTCTTCGACCCGGCATCTTGGGAATTGAAGGAATCGCTTTCTTTTGGCCACCTGCAAGTCGCTCATTGGCGACGGCGATCTCCTTCTGAAGGTGGCCTTTGAGTCGCGGCCTTCATCTCCGCCCAAAAGTCTTTGGTCCAACGAATCGCACAAAATGATTGGAAACCGTTGGACTTGCGTCTCAACGAGACCTTATACCAAGAAGGGTCAATGGTCTACCGTCAGTCGATTTCTCCACTCTTCTTCGAAGGTTGTAACTCATGATCCTCGCTCGAAGAGACATCGATTTCGGCCGCGGCCTGCTTAGCTGCATGCTGGACCGCTCGCAAGCGACGTGCAGACCCAACCATGACAGTTTCTCCGTCTGCCTGGTTCTTTCGACGCTTCTGCATTGGATTCTCGCGACCGCATGCTGGATAGGCCTCGCGCCGCGCATCGCCGCCGCTCCGATCGCCACCACACTCAACTTCAACCAGACCCGGCACCGCGTGCCGATATCAACCAACTTGGAGACTCTGATCCCGGGCCAGTCCTTTTATTCGGACAGCCTGGCCATCTCCGCCAATGGAACACTGTTTTCAGCCGACCCCTTGGGAGTCATCTGGAATGTCACAGGAGTTTTTTCGATTCCCGTGGGACCGACCGGACGCACTCAAATCGCCGACCTCGTGATGGGGTCCGGGGGGCTTTGGGGATTCAGCAATGCCAGCCAGGAGCTCTTCTTCTTCGACCTCGGCTCTTCCAGCGTCACTTCA
>JBIINB010000087.1:0-19323 GCA_044337705.1 Pirellulaceae bacterium
GCGCTGACCCCAAGATGATCGGGGCCGAAAAGACCTGTTGCTTCCTGACGACGCTGCTGCTCATCCACCGTGATTGCCTCCCGGCCACGCGTCGCGATTTCCCGATCACGGCATCCCTTCGCAGCCCCTCCGGAAGTATAGAAATCCCAGCGCATGCCAGCAACTGAAGGCAACCCAGCTTTTCCCAAGTGGAGAACGCTCGACAGCGCGTATCCCGGCCACCTCGCTGCATGCGGGCTACGGATCGAAGGAGCCACCTTCGGCAAAACTTGGCATGGTGCACGGAATCAAAGAAGCGAATTACGCCGCTATGGACCCGTTAGGGGAAGGCAGCTAGCCGTTGATAGGGTCGGATTGCACCGACGCAATTCGAAGCAGGGGGAGCGCGCTCCTCAATCGTCGGCTGGATGGGGTTCGTGCCCAGAGTCACAAAAAAATAGAGACGCTCAAAAGTTCGGAAGGCCACGGATCGTTTCCAGCATGTTTGGCAAACGGCCATATTCAGAAATCAACCATCGTGATAACGGTCCTTAGCCAATGGGTTTGAGTTCAGTCCGTTTTCCATGGCGTTGCCCCAGGTGATGGAAACAGTGGGCCCAACGGCAAAAAAGAAACCCAGGGGCAGAGCCCCTGGGTTTTTGTTGGCACTGTTTGCAGGCTGCCTTCGGCCCGGCAAAGCGTTTGTGGTTGTACAACTCGATCACTCGGGCAATCGACCTTCTTCCACAGCGGGTAGTTCTCCGGTCAGCGATTCCATGAAGGCTACAAGGTCCTCCTTGTCCTGCTGTGTGAGGTCCAGCTTTCTGATCTTCTCGCTGAGATATGGGTTGGGGTGCCCTCCCTTCGCATACCACTCAACTACTTCCATCAGCGTCTTCTGGCTCCCATCGTGCATGTAAGGGCCAGAGAAAGCGACGTTGCGAAGCGTTGGAGTCTTGAACGCGCCCTTATCGGCTTCGTTCTTCGTGATCACGTAACGTCCCAGGTCCGGCTTGTCCGAATCCATGCCGACGCCAAGATTGTGGTATTTTTCATCGCTGAAGTTCGCCCCAACGTGGCAGGCCGTGCAGTTGCTCTTCGCAGAGAAGAAGAGTTCCCGACCTCTCTTAGCCGATTCGGACATCGGGCGACTTGCCGCAACAATCTGCAGCTTACGGTAGCGATCCACCTGCTCGGGCTGCTCTTCCGCAAAAGTCTCCATGTCTTCCAGTTGCTCGGCGAATGACTCTTCGAAGCGACGAAGTGGTTCGTTCGCGTCGTAAGGGCTGGGACCGGTCACGAGAGCCCGTTCGAAGGTGGCAATGGCCCTCGCCACGTCGTCGATGTTCGGCTCCCTCTGAAACACCTTCACAAACTGCTCCCGGTAGACCGGATTGACCTTCAGCATCTGAACGACCGCTTCATGAGTATTTCCCATTTCGATCGGATTAGCGATCGGCCCCTTCGCCTGCTCTTCCAACGAGGCGGCTCGTCCATCCCAAAATTGGATGCTGCTGAGGATGCGATTGAAGGAGACAGGGGAATTTCGTCCTCCTTCCTGTCCTTCAACGCCAACCCCGAACTGCGTGCTTCGTCCGTAGGCGTTGGCGGGATGATGACAATCGGCGCAGCTGACCTGGTTCCCCTTGGAAAGCCTTCGGTCAAAATATAGCTGCCGGCCCAATTCAATCTTCGCTCGGGTCATTGGGTTGTCTTCTGGCACCCAAACCGCATCTTTACCGGCGGCCAGCCCCTCCGGAAGTTCGATCTGGAGCGGAAGATGGTTTCGTGGTTCTGCCAGCCAGTTTCGTATGGTGGGCAAATCGATGGAGCCTTCTCCTGCGATCCCTGCTGTCAGTGGTTCTTTCCCCAAGGTAATCGGCTCAGCCGCCTTACAAGTCGGTACAGAAGATACAACGGCCAGGACGGCCAAACTTCGCCAATGGGTTCGGTTCATAGGTGGGTCCTTTCACTCGATTCATTAAGTAGTGCTGGCGGTCGCTGGTATGCGTCCTGCATGCGGAGCCCCTCGCCAAACGACGACTGGCAGACCGCAGCAGTAACAGCAGGCTTAACCGATCGACGCACCGCCTGCAAATTGTAGCAATGCAGCAACCCCGCTTGATTGACTTCGCGTCCCCCTTGGCCGACAATCGGGCAAATTCTGGCGGCAAACGCGAGGCTTTTGGATTGCCTTTGGCGGATTTCCAGCCGCTCACCATCCTCCCCCCCTTTTCGGATATCTCTGAATGTCGCACCCCACCGACGGCAAAGTGCACACGGTCATGCAGGAGTCGCGTCTGTTTCCTCCCAGTGAAGCGTTTCGATCGCGGGCCAGGATTGGTTCGATGGAGGCATATCAATCGCTTTACGAACGATCGATTGCCGATTCCGAGGAGTTTTGGGGGACCGAGGCGCGGGAGCATCTGCACTGGTTCGAGCCCTTCGGGGAGGTGTTGCGGTGGAATGAGCCGGTGGCCGAGTGGTTCGTTGGAGGCAAGACGAACGCATCCTATAACTGCCTGGACCGTCATCTGGAGGCGGGGTTGGGAGATCGAGTCGCGATCCATTGGGAAGGGGAACCTGGGGACACCAGGACGCTGACGTATCGCGATCTTCACCGCGAAGTCTGCCGCTTTGCCAACGGTCTTAAGTCGATTGGAGTGCAGCCTGGGCAGGTGGTCAGTATCTATATGCCTTTGGTCCCCGAGCTGGTGGTGGCGATGCTGGCGTGCGCGAGGATCGGCGCGGTCCATTCGGTAATTTTTGGCGGGTTTTCTGCTGAAGCTATCGCCGACCGAAATCAGGATGCCGGTGCGGTGGTCCAGGTTACCGCAGACGGCGGGTGGCGCCGTGGTAAGACGCTGCCGCTGAAGAAGACGGTGGATGAGGCGCTGACCAAGAGCCCATCGGTTCAGCGGTGCATTGTGCTGCGTCGCACCGGCGAGCCGACCCCGATGCAGGAAGGGCGCGACATCTGGTGGCACGAATTGACTGAGACGGTGACCGACGACTGCCCGGCAACGCCGCTGGACAGCGAGCACCCTTTGTTTATCCTCTACACCAGCGGATCGACGGGGAAACCCAAGGGGATTCGGCACACCACGGCTGGATACAACCTTTACACCAAACGGACCTTTCAATGGGTCTTCGATCATCGCGACGATGATGTTTACTGGTGTACTGCCGACTGTGGCTGGATCACCGGCCACAGCTACATCGTTTACGGGCCGCTGTCTGCAGGTGCCACCCAGATTCTCTACGAAGGGGCTCCCAATTGGCCCGAAGAAGATCGCTTTTGGGCGATCATCGAAAAGTACCGCGCAACCATTCTCTACACCGCACCGACCGCTATCCGAGCTTTCATGAAGTGGGGTGATCATCATGTTGAAAAACATGATCTCAGCAGCCTGCGGTTGCTGGGGTCGGTGGGGGAAGGGATCAATCCGGAAGCCTGGATGTGGTACCACGAAAAAATTGGTGGAGGTCGCTGTCCCATCGTTGATACTTGGTGGCAAACCGAAACAGGCGGCATCATGATGTCGCCGTTACCTGGAGCGATCGCCACGAAACCAGGCTCCTGCACTCGTCCCCTTCCGGGCATCGTGCCACGCGTTGTCGACAGCAGCCATCAGGAAGTTCCTCAGGGGCACGGTGGCATGCTTTGCATCGAAAAACCTTGGCCCGGAATGCTGCGAGGCATTTGGGGTGATCCGGAACGGTATCGCCAGCAGTATTGGAGCCTTGTGCCGCACATGTATCTCACGGGTGACAATGCCCGCCGCGATGAAGATGGGTACTACTGGATCATGGGACGGATCGATGATGTGATCAATGTATCGGGGCACCGATTGAGCACGATTGAAGTGGAGAGCGCCCTGGTCAGCCACCCTCGTGTGGCCGAAGCCGCAGCGGTTGGAAAGCCCGACGAAATCAAAGGACAGGCGATCGCAGTGTTTGTGACGCTTCGGGGCTGCGAACCATCCGAGGCGTTGCGCCAGGAGTTGAAGATGCACGTTCGCAAGGAAATCGGGGCGCTCGCGCAGCCCGATGATATCCGCTTTACCAGCGCGCTACCGAAGACGCGAAGCGGAAAGATCATGCGTCGCTTGCTGCGCGACATCGCCAGCGGCAAGGAGCAGACCGGAGATACGACGACACTGGAAGACTATACGATTCTGGCAAAGCTGCGAAGCGATGAAGAATCGTGATGACAGGTTCGTTTTTTCATCGCTTGGAACACTACCTTAGCTGGACCTCCTTTCATGACCACGCCCGTCGAAATCACTCCGGCCCAACTGCAATCGTTGATCAAGACAAATCAGCCTTTCTGCCTCATCGATTGCCGTGAGGACGATGAGTTTGCGATCGCCAAAATCGATGGTGCCAAGTTGGTGCCACTGAGCCGTTGGGAGGAGGCGTTGGGTCAATTGCAATTGGATGCCAGCCAACCGGTGGTTGTGCACTGCCATCACGGAATGCGAAGTCTACGCGCCACTCAGTGGCTTCGTCGCAACGGCTATCCAGACGCGCAAAGTCTTTCCGGTGGGATCGATGCGTGGTCGCTGGAAGTCGATCCCTCGGTGCCTCGCTACTGACCCATAAACTTTCCACTCCTCCGTCATCCTGACTGCCTTGGCGTCCGGTTGATTGCGCAACCGACCCTCCACTCTTCGATCAGCCGGAACGCACTAGCTTCCGGTTGGGTGGGTGCTGAATCTGGACGCGATCTCCCCGCGACTGAATGGCAGCTGTGGTAGTTCGGTTTTTTCACGCCACGCGGAAGTCGACTTGGACGGTATTGAACGCGACCTGACAGGTTTTACCAGTGCGCCGCTCCGGACCAATTTCAATAAAGAAAACCGGCTGCGAGCGCGGCGTGGCTAAGAGAGCGCGAAACCGTGCCTAACTTACGCCGCGGGTCAGGATTTTGCAGCTTGTCGAAGACAGGAGCTAGCCAGATTTTCGGCTGCTAGGCTGCTGATAAAGGTGGAGTCGTTTGGGCCTTGGCCTGTCGATCGCGATACCTTTGCAGCCAGCGCCGCAGGGCAGGGCTGGGACGATCTGCCGAACCCCAGGGAATGCAATCGGCCAAAATCTCCAGATGATCCACCGGTGTGCTCCGTGGATCCAGCATCACGATCCAGCAACCGGCTAGCCTGCAGAGCCCACCCTTTGCGCCCCCAAGCGGCTCCATGCGGATCTGATAGCCACATGCTTTCGCCAGCTGCAATGACTCCTCCAGCAAATCGATCGTGTAGATCGGTCCTGTGCGAACTGCCTCGTCCATGCAGAATCTCCATCGTCCCCAATTCGAACATTGCCCTCTTTCCGGCTGTCTTGTCCGCGACGAAATCCTAATGATCCGTCTCCGGTGCGTCGATGGAGAAACCGGGATAGGGTCGATAAGGCCAAACGAGTCGACGGGAAATGCTAGCAGGGTGCATTGGATGGAATTCCAGGAGCGGGAATCGTTGGAGGCGGAACTGCGGGGGCTGCAGGAGCGGCTAAGGGAACTGGAGCGTCTGGCCAGCGTTGGGGAGCTGACAGGAACCGTCACCCACGAATTTAACAATCTACTGATGACGATTCTGAATTACGCCAGGATGGGGCTGCGGTACCCCGACACCGCGACCCGCGACCAAGCGTTCCAGAAGATCGTGGCTGCGTCCGAAAAAGCAGCTCGTCTTACCACGGTTGTGCTGGGGTTGGCACGCCCTGGTAACGGGGAGATGGAGCCGCTGAAGCTCAAGCCGCTCCTGGAGGATTCACTGCTGCTGATGGAGCGTGAATTTCAAAAGTTTCGCATCGCGCTGCAACGGCAGATCGAAGCGGTACCGGATATCCTCGGGGATGCTTCACAGCTTCAGCGGGTGATGATCAACCTCCTGACCAATGCCCGTCAGGCGATCACCGATGGCGGAGAAGTACAGGTCACACTTCAGACTGATCCTGCGACCAACATGGTGCAATGCACCGTCCGCGACAGTGGCTGCGGGATGACACCGGCCCAGATGCGGAAAATGTTCGACCCTTTTTTCACGACCAAAAAGGGACCAGACAGCACCGGCAAGGGAGGCGTCGGTCTGGGACTGGCCGAGTGCAAAAAGATTCTCGAAAAACATCAGGCGAAAATCCGCGTCGAGAGCGCCCCTGGAAAAGGGACCAGCATCTCGATCCGATTTCCAACCCTGGCGGCTAGTAGCCAAAACCGACCTGATCGCCAGGCATCCTGATCAAAAAAGCCCGTCGGTTCAGGCTGGGCGACGTCATCTATAGGTCGCACCAGCCATTTGATTTTTCCGTCGCGGCCCAGGTCCCGTCGAAAGCAAGTCGTCTGTGTTTCAGGTCCACTGATAGACCGACAGGCCCTTGAGGTGACGTACGAAGACTTGGTCGTCAACGACGGCCAAGTGAGCCCAGCTTTCTTCCTCGGACACCTTTCGCTCTGATACCATCCGAAACTCCGCTGGATCGGCATCGATGAGGAACAGCTTCCCCTGTTCGTCGAGCGCCAGGATCTGTTCCCCATTGGAGACCATGCTCCAGTACTTCCCAAAAGGTCGAGTTGTCCACAGTTCCTTCCCGCTCTCCATGTCGATGCAGACGAATCGCTGGTTTCGCAGATGGAGGAAGAGATGGGATCCGATCAGGATGGGGCTGGACATGTAGCCTTGGACTTTGTTTTCCCATGCCATCGCCACGTCCCATGGACCTTCTTTGGGACCGACGTCATACCGCCAGCTTTTTCCTCCGTAGCTGCTGGTAAAAATCGAGTTCTGGTATACCGTCGGGGTCAAGATATTCATCCCGCGAAAGGCTTCGATCGGTTTGCTCCAAAGCGTCTCGCCCGATTCGGGATCCAGCCCCACCAGCGTGGTCCGGGTCTGCACCAGCAATTGAAGCCGGTCATGGAGTGTGGCAAGAATTGGAGAACTGAATGCACTGCCGTTCATGCCTCCGCCATCATCCAGCTTCTTCCAAACCAGTTCGCCTGTTGCCGCCTTCAGTTTGCAGACGCCACCGCCTGCCTGCACATAAAGCCAATCCCCGTCGACCAGCGGCGAGCAGACAAAGCCGAAGGCGGGTAATTCGCTCCCGAATTGTTTGGGGAAGTCGACCTTCCATGCCTCGCTACCGTCGGTGAGATTGAGGGCCACTAGAACGTCCTTCATCCCGGCGACATAAATACGCTGGCCATCGCAGGCAGGGGTCGAACGGATCCAGTCTCCATTGGATTTGGCGAAGAATGGGACCGACATCGCGCCGTCCCAAGAGGTCGTCCACTTCTGTTCTCCCGTTGCGCGATCGAGCGCCCTGACCGACTCCGACTTCTTCCCGACTGTCTCGGTGACGTAGACATTCTGGCCATCGACGATTGGTCCCGAATAACCAAGATCCAACGGAACTTCCCAAGAGAGTTTCAAGTGGTCTTCATCAAGCGATTGGGGCCATTGGCGGGCCGTCGATTTGCCGTCGCGATGCACTCCCCGCCAGCTAGGCCACTTCTCCTGGAATCTGTCGGCGGCCAAGGAGCTACCGACTAGATGACTGACCAAGAAGCTTCCGAAAACACCTTGAGCGAATTGCCGTCGTTGCATTGCTGCCAGCCCTCATGGAAAAAGAAAAGAAGATCTGTCCATAACGGTTTTCAACCATTCGATCATTCGGACCAGCAATTCCCTTCGCGTTGATCGTCGCCGGAAGGGAGTTTTTCATTCAGTTGTCTCGGTCGCCCCAGGTTTGTCGTTGGCCACGAAGAGCGGCGGCGAAGTCGGCAAGTTGCCGAAGATTATCGCAATGGGCTGCATATTTCATTTTCGGACGCACTTCGTCCGTCAAGGCTCGCCCACCAACCACCATGGTGACTTCCTTGGGCAGAGACTCAGCAAAATCCTGATACCTCCGCAGGAAGGTTGGGATGTTCTCGATGTGAGATACGCTCAGCCAAAACAAACGCGGGCGGTGGGTAGAGATGGCTGAGGCAAGCGTTTCGAAGGGTAGATTGCTTCCCAAGGCATGGGTTCTCCATCCGCTCTCTCGCAACACCAGTTCAATGAGTTGATTAGGGAGCGAGTAGGGGTCAAACTCTGGCGTTGCACCCATCGCCAACGGTGCCTCTGGTGGTGGATCGACCACCATGCGACGCAATTCATGCACCAGGCGGACGCACAGCTCAGCACTCCGTCTCTCCTGGTAAATCTCGATTTGGTTGCACTCCCAGAGGTCGCCAAGTCGGTGAAAGGTCTTGGCGATCAGTTCGTCGGCCAGCGGCGCAAAAGCACGCTCTGCCTGGTACCACTGGGTCAGAGCACGCCGGCTACCAGCTTCGTCACCTCGCAGAAGTGCTTCCTCGAATGCCTCCCTCAGCCGCTTTTGGTCCAGGCTGCCCGTGGGCCTGGTGGGAGGCGTCGTGTCCTGCTCCTCCTGAAGCGACTCCAACTCCACCCCCATCCGCGCCAGCTGGTCCCCGCTGATCAGCCCGCGGTCATCCCTTCCGGCAGCACTCTTGAGAAACTGCATCAACGCACTGCGGGCAATCCGACGATGGCCACCGACGGTTCGTACGGTCGGAATGACTCCCGAATCGCACCATCGTTTGACCGACGATTCGCTGACTCGAAGTACGTCTGCGACCTGTTTGGTAGTTAGCTGTTCGTCCAAGGCGTTCACCATAAAACGTGCAAACCGTCCTAAACAACCGCACGTACACTCTATTAAATTCGTCCAGTCCAAAGCAAGTGCTTGGTGTGAAAAATCAAATTTTCCGTTTTTTCGACAAATTCTGGAGAATCTGTTGTTCGCTAGGCGGAAGTCCGATATATTGCCGGGGTGGACGATTTGAACGTTTCGGTCGAAGTGGTCGTTTTGAGCATCGTTGAATAGCGAGGTGCATTGATGAGCCGAGCAGGGACGGTAGCCAGTCGCAAGAGTCCGACCATGACCTTTCGCAAGAGGGCACTAGAGCAGACATTTGTCTCCTTCTGCCAAACCTCCCAAGCGGTGCAACTAGAGGATGGCACCTTAGCGGATCAAATCCGCCGACGACTGCAGCAGGAAATCGACTTCATCGGCAATGAAGAGTTCTCGCAGGCGGGCGCTGAGGCGAAATTTTTGGGTGATATCCTTTTGGGAACAGGGTGCCCACCCGCAGTCGGCAAGCCAGTGCGAGTCGCCAATCTCCCCCCTCACTTGGCTCGTCTGTGCGAAACACGTCTGCTGAGTCCTGCCGAAGAGAAGGCACACTTTCAGCGGATGAATTATCTCCGATTCCGCGCTCAGCAGTACCAGAGCCGACTGCATCCGGATAAATCGAGTCACTACGATTTGATGCGGATCGAAGGGTTGCTGAAGGCTGCTGACTGGCATCGTGACGCGCTGCTGAAGGCAAACATGCGGTTGGTGATTTCGATCGTCAAGAAGTTTGTCAATTCATTCAACTCGTTCGATGATCTTTTGAGCGACGGGGCGATGGCTCTTCTGCGGGCGATCGACAAGTTCGACTACGACCGCGGCTTCCGTTTCAGCACCTATGCGACTCAGGTAGTGCGGCGGAACTCCTATCGCATGGTGATGACCAAGCAAAAGGAGAGGCAGAAGCAGGCAGCCAGCCTGGAAGAAACCGGTCTGGATGTCGAATCGCCTGACCGCTCTTCCTCGATCGACGATGTTCGCTGGGAGCAGCTTCGCAGTCGCCTTACCAGCCTGCTGAGTCTTCTGGATCGCCGAGAGCAACTGATCATACGCGCCAGGTTTTCGTTGGGCGGCCACCGCAAGGTGCAGACGCTGCAGCGATTGGCTGACATCCTAGGGGTTTCGAAGGAGCGAGTAAGGCAGTTGGAAAAGCGAGCATTGGACAAGCTGAGAGATCTGGCTGGTTCTAGCGAAGATTTGCCCTTGCCAGCAGACGATTTTGAACTCGCTGAAGCTTCCTGATCGATTGTTTCATTCACAAGTTCAGCGTCCGTTTGGGCCTGAACTAGATGGCCTCGGAGAGCAGCATGATGATGCCCTGGGCGTCGGGTGAGTCGGCGGTGGTGATTTGCGATGGGACGGTGGTGACGACCGGATTCGGGTCTTTGATTTCTCGATGAAAGAAACGCCTTGCGTCTCTTTCACCCAGCGACAAGGGCACTTGCAGGTCCGTTCGTATCCAATCCAACCCGGACCGCCATCTTTCGCCTCTATCTTTTTTTCGAAGACTTCCTGTCCGTTCAGGCGGACGATCCATTGAATCCCCGACTCGAAACCGATTCTTTTCACCTCGATTCGATGCATCCCCTCGCCAAGCAAGAGTGCTGTCGCATCGTTGCAATCTTTGGGGAATCGATCGAGATTTTTCCACTGGCCCCCAAGAGTTAGTGTTCTCTTCTGTCCTTTGGGTAGGTGAATCTGCCAACTGCTTTCCTCTTCATAACTGCCGGGCGTCTTGAAGAGGTAGCATAGGCCTGGGTCGATCGGAACCAGGTTTGTGGCGAGTTGCTGTAACTGTGGAATTTCCTGCTCCAGCCATCGGATCTGTCTTTGCATCGAAACCCACTGGACCCAGATGGCAGCGACAGTCAGCAGCATGATCAGGCTGGCTAATCGCATCTGCAACCAACTTCGTCGGCGGCTTGGATTCTGGTCGCTGTTATCTTTGTACGTCCCTTCTTCGATCATTCCCATTCCAGGTCGGCTCGCAAGATTTCCATTGGTCCATCGGTGGAGCCACCGCTGCCGACCGACTCGGGATCGATGGTAAGACGGAGCAACTGGAGTGATTTTTCAGAATCATCCAAGACAAAGTCGCGGCCTAAATCCGAGACCTCAATCTGAACCGACTCCGGCCGCTCGATCATCCATCGGGCGTTAGCAGGAAGCTGAAGGGTGGATCTCGAAGAGCCATCGGGGCCCGCGTAGAACAGGAAAGACTGCGGTTCACCCGGATCCAGTCGAATGCGGATCATCGTCCATTGCGGCTTGATTCGAATGACTGATTGAAGCTGTCTAGTATTCGAGGTTTTCAGAGCCACCGCTCCGTTGCCGACGGGGAGATAGCAATCGAAAAGAAAATCAAAGCCTTCTCGGCTGCGGAGGCGCACCTGCGGTCGGGCAGGATCAATCACTTGTAGAGGTTGGGCCTGTTCCAGAAGCTTTTGATGAGCCGAATGCAGTTGCTTCCATCTCGGCCGAAGCTCACCTATCTTCCAAAGGCCGATCGAGGCGGCTAGAAGACATGAGGCCGCCTCGATCCTGAATCGCCAGGAACCCATGAGTGATCAGGCTTCCATCACTTCGGCTTCTTTTCCTTTGGCCAGATCGGATGCGGATGCTTCGAATTTCTTTGTTAGTTCCTGGACTTCGTCCTTCGCCTTGTTGGCGGCATCCTCTCCTACTACTTTGTCCTTTTCGGCCGTTTCAATCGCCTTGTTGGCATCGCGTCGAATGCTGCGAACAGCGACTTTCGATTCCTCGGTCAATTCCTTGATGCGCGTGACCAGCTTCTTTCGAACATCGGTGCTGAGCGGCGGAATGTTCAGTCGGATGATGCGGCCGTCATTCTGAGGCGCTAGTCCCAGATCGCTTGCGACGATCGCTTTTTCGATCTCCTTGATCGTGCTGGGATCAAACGGGCGAATCACCAACTGCTGTGGCTCCGGGGCACCCACGGAAGCAAGTTGCTTCAAGGGGGTAAGCGACCCGTATACCGAGACTTTCACGGAATCCACCAAACCTGGAGTGGCACGACCGGTGCGGATCCCTGCGAGATTATTCTTGAGAACGCCGATTGCCTTCTCCATTCGCTCTTCGGCATCCATCACAATTTCTTCGACGCTCATAAGTTTTCCTTTTCCTACCTGTGCGGTATCTATCGAAATCGATCATCCACAGAGCGGACGCTTTTGCGGCGAACCGACATCTCGCATCCATGGCTCCACTAGGCTGGCTCTGCCAATATTCCTTTTTCCTGCCTTAGTGAGCTCATAACCATGTTAACAGAAACGGGGTAATCCGAGAGGGCTTCCGGGGTCGCTGCTGGCCTCAGCCGAATCGAACCCGTGCCTCCTGGATTGCGATCTTGCTGCTTGTTACGGCGGCAGCGGTGTGTGACCCGGCGGCCTTGTGGTGGAAGTTGCGGCTACGATTCCAAAGTACCACCGTTGAACCCTTTCCGGCAGCTTCGACGACTTGGATCGCAAGTCCCTTCGACTCAACTTCTGCCGGTTTAGGATGGCAGCTTGTGGAGCCAGCCTGATGAATGGCCGGGACGACGCGCGTCAGTCGTCGAGCGGATCACGGTTTTTCCCGCGATCGTCATCGCTTCGCCGCTGCAGCCCAGATCGCTCCAGCAACGAAGTCCGCAACATGGTTTCGATATGGTCGTCATCGGCGGGTGGCGGTCCCATTGCGCCCAGAGATTCGGGATCGTATTCAATCGTGTAGAGATGCTTGGCGATCGCAAGGGTCGATCCGGGATCGAGTCGCTTTCGGGTGATCCTGGCTCCGTTGACCTTCGTTCCGTTGCGGCTGTTCAAATCCTTGACAAACCAATATCCTTGCTCGAGGGTCAGTCGGCAGTGCTGGCTGGAGACGTTTGGGAAACCGAGGACGATATCGCATCCTTCCCTTCGCCCTACGGTCAGCCGGTCTTTCCGCAGCGGAATATCGTCGCCGCCACCCTGAGGGATCAAAAGGCCCAAATCGGTTTTCGGGGATTCCGCCACGCCTGCTCTCCTGGACTAGTCCCTCATCTGGATGAGATAACTACAATCTACGCAGCCACCTTTCGTGAGTCAAATCGCTGATGCAGCCCCCAGAATCCCCAGTGGAAATCCCATTTTGGCGTCAGGATGGTTTTCCCTACTTTCGCCAAAGTGTCTTTCTAAAGCAGCGTTTTGGCGGACGGGTTCAGAAGGTGAGCCTCGATGGAGGCTTTACCTGCCCGAATGTCGATGGGACGGTTGCTAAGGGGGGCTGTACTTTTTGCGACAACCGCAGCTTTAGCCCTAGCCGGCGTTTGAAACTGCGGAGCGTGGCCGACCAATTGGCGCACGGCAAGCAAAAGGTATCGGAGCGATATGGGCCGTGCCGATTCCTGGCATATTTCCAACCAGCCACCAACACCTACGCGGCTCTAGAGAAGTTGCAATCGCTTTACGAGATTCCTCTAGCCGACCCCGAGGTGGTGGGACTCATCATCGGCACGCGTCCCGACTGTGTGCCGGATGAGGTGCTGGACTACTTGGACCGACTGGCGGAAAGCACCTACGTCTGCGTCGAATTCGGGATGCAGTCGATGCACAATGCGTCACTGGATTGGATGAACCGAGGCCACCACCATGACGCCATGGTGGAAGCGATGCAGCGTTGTCGAGGCCGGAGATTCGAAGTGGCAATTCACCTGATCCTCGGACTTCCAGGTGAGACGCATTCGATGATGCACGAATCGTTGGATGAAGCGATCCGTTTGGGTGCGCAGACACTGAAGCTGCATAATCTGTATGCGGTCGAGCGAACACGTTTGGCGGATCAGGTACGCAGTGGGCAGGTTCAGCTGATGGAGCTGGAGGAGTATGTGCCACTGGTGGTCGATCTTTTGGAGCGGGTGCCTGGGCGAGTGGTGATCGAACGGATCAGCGGCGAGGCACCGTCGCGGTTCCTGGTAGGTCCGGCGTGGTGTCGCGACAAGCCAAATCTACAGCAGAGAGTGCTGGATGAGTTTCAGCGACGCACGTCGTATCAGGGCATGCGCGTCGACTGAAAAACCCAGCTCATCGACTTTGGTTTCCCTATCAGCCGACCTCGATTGCGTCATTGTGGATGCGGGACCGGGGTCGCAATCTACACAAACCGCAGGTGAGCGCCTTGCGGCTCATGGAATCCATTGACTCTTTGCGCACCTAACGCCCGGGTCCCTTGGGCGGATGGACGTTTCGACGTATAATCCATTCCTTATCACGAGAAGGTAGCTTGAATCCACCGCAGGGGGTTGGTGACTCCTGGTTCGACTGCCCCGCACCTCCCGAATCCCATAGTGGCCACTCCATCATGTCCGATGTTCCTGGCGGTCCTCAGAACCCGCATTCCCACAGCTCCGAAAACGATCAGAGATCCCTGAGCGACCAGCAGGCGGCTCGCTTGGAGAAGCTGCGGCGGCTAGAACAGTCGGGGATAGATCCTTGGGGGCATCGGATCGATGGCCGCCTGATGATCGACTCCGTCCGGCATCAGGCCGATCGGATTCGTTTTCGTCTGGCGGACGGCAACGAGATCCCGCTTCCTGAAATAGTCGAAGGCTTGGAGCTGAAAGGATGGCGCGCGCAGCAGGGAGCCGGCGAAGAGGTTGGTCCACGCGTAAAAATTGCTGGGCGCATTGTCTTGATGCGGCCAACGGGAAAGCTAGTCTTCCTCAACCTTCGAGACTGGACTGGGGATCTGCAGGTTTTGATTGGCAAGGGACAGGTGGGCGAAGAAGCCTTCGAACTGACCAAGCTGCTTGACCTTGGCGATTGGTTGGCGGTGGAAGGTCGTTTGGGGCGGACGAATACCGGAGAGCTGACTGTCTTTGCCGACGCGATCGAGTTTATGACCAAGACGATGGAGCCACCACCGGAGAAGCACGCCGGCTTGGCCGACCCCGAACTGCGGCAGCGGATGCGGTATCTGGACCTGACCTACAACGCCGGGGTGATGGAGACGTTCCGCAAGCGAATTCAAATCGTCCAGTCGGTCCGCGATACGCTCAATCGTCATGGTTATTGGGAAATCGAGGGCCCAACGCTGCACGCGATCGCCGGGGGGGCTGCAGCTAGGCCCTTCACGACGCATCACAACGCGCTGAACATGCCGCTGTTCCTGCGGATCGCTTTGGAACTCCACCTGAAGCGACTGCTGGTGGGTGGGATGGAGCGGGTGTATGAACTGGGCCGCGTTTACCGCAACGAAGGGATCAGCGTACGGCACAACCCAGAGTTCACCATGATGGAGTGCTACCAGGCATTCGCGAACTACGAAACGATGATGGAGCTGACGGAGCAGATCATCGTGGACGCGTTGCGAGCGACCGGTCAGCCGTTGAAGGTCAACTGGGGGGACCTGGAGATCGATTTCACTCCTCCCTTCCAGCGCAGGACTTACGCAGACCTCTTTGCCGAACACGCTAGGGTCGACCCGGAGGACGCGGAAGCGATCGCAAAGCTGGCGAAGAAGCTGGGGTTGGAAACGGCCGGAAAGCACCCCGATGTGATCAAGAGCGAAGTTTTTGAAGAGACGGTAGAGGATCAACTGAAGGGACCGATCTTCGTGATCGATTATCCCGCCAGCATCTGCCCGCTGACCAAACGGAAGACCGGTAAGCCGGAGGTGGCCGAGAGGTTTGAACTGTTTGTGCACGGGATGGAACTGGCCAACGCCTATACGGAACTGAATGACCCTTTGCTGCAGGAACAGCTTTTCCGAACGCAGTTGGAAGGGATGGCCGAAGAGGATTCGATGGCCAAAATGGACCATGACTTCATTCGGGCAATGAGGCATGGCATGCCGCCTGCCGGAGGCCTGGGCATAGGGATCGACCGGCTGATTATGTTGCTGACCAATTCCCGCAGTATTCGGGATATCGTTCTTTTCCCTCTGTTGCGGCACGAAAGCTGACCTCGCGAGGCTGCGGAAACGCCGCAGCCATCTGCATTCCGAATCGTCCGGGTTCCCCCGCCGCTACACTAAAGACGGCGTAGTTCCTTGAGAATGATGGAAACTTACTGGACGTCTGGTTTTCCGATGACTTCGGTGGACAAGAGTGGCGATCGAGTGCGGAAGATGTTCTCGGAGATAGCTCCGCGCTACGATCTTTTGAATCATCTTCTATCTCTAAACATCGACCGCTGGTGGCGGTGGCGGACGCTGGAGCGACTGGAACTGAAGCCAGGTGTTCCAGTTCTGGACGTCTGCACGGGTACCGGCGATCTGGCTCTGGCAATCGCTCAAAAGCCGGTCCCTGAAATTCAAGTGCTTGCGACCGACTTCTGCGGGGCGATGCTGGAGATCGCCAGGACCAAGCAGACGAAAGCAGGGATTCCATCTCCTCGGCTGCAGTTCCTGGAATCGGACACCCAGACCCTTCCGTTCGCAAGCGATACCTTCCAGGCCGTCACCGTGGCGTTCGGACTGAGAAATGTATCGAATACCGGGAAAGGGATCGAGGAGATCCTGCGGGTCTGTCGGCCAGGGGGGCAGGTAGCGATCCTGGAGTTTTCCAAGCCTTGGCTGCCCGGCCTGAGACAGCTCTACAACTTCTACTTCAGCCGGGTCTTGCCCTGGATTGGCCAGGCGATGGCTCGCAACGGCCAGGGTGCTTATCGTTATCTCCCCGAGAGTGTTGCGGATTTTCCCTCGGGCGCGGAATTGGTGAAGATTCTTGAATCATCTGGGTTAAAGCAGGTGAGATGTGTTCCCATGACCTTTGGCGTGGCATCGCTATATTTGGGGCGCAAATGAGCCTTCCAATTGTCTTGGCGATGACCGGTGCCAGTGGCGCCGTGTATGGAGTGCGTTTGTTGCAGCAGTTGGCCGACGCGGGCATTGCTACGCATTGGGTTGCCAGCGAATCAGGGCGAGTTGTTCTGCAGCAGGAACTCGGGATCCATGGCCGTTCGCCAGAGGATTTGGTGGAATCGATTCTAGGCTATCACTGGCAGACCAAAGGATCTGAGACTTCGCCGCGATGGAGTCCGGTGGACCTGGAGCAGGTTGCAACGCGGAAGAAGGTCGTCTTTCCTCATCGAGTCAACGATTTCTTTACGCCCATCGCCAGCGGTTCCTACCTGACGCGCGGAATGGTGGTCTGCCCATGTTCTGGCACAACGCTGTCGGGGATCGTCCATGCGGGAGGCAAGGACTTGATACAGCGTGCCGCGGAGGTGCATCTCAAGGAGCATCGCAAGCTGGTTTTGGTGCCTCGTGAGACGCCTTTATCGGTATTCCAACTGGAAAATCTCCATCGGGCGGCGCAGGCAGGTGCCGTGGTGATGCCCGCCAGTCCCGGTTGGTATCATGGCGTCGCTGAGATCATCGATTTAGTCGACTTTGTCGTCGCAAGAATTCTCGATCACTTGGCGGTACCCCATCAGTTGATGCGGCGATGGGGATCGGAAGATTCCGGGCTATCTCACTTGTCCAATCGCAAGGAGGGTGTGTGAGATGGGGCAGGCGGCATCGGCGTTTTCGATCGACTCATGGACGAAGAGAACGTGGAATCGATTGCGGGTGTATGGCGAGTTGGTGCGATTCAGTCACACCATTTTCGCGCTACCCTTCGCACTGCTCAGCACGTTTTGGGCAACCTTTTCCGTAGCACTTGGCGAAGGTGCATCGCCGAATTATCCGGTTCGTTGGATCGCCATGCTGCTTTGCATGGTGACAGCTAGAAGTTTCGCCATGGCGGTCAACCGGGTGGTGGATGCCAAGTGGGATGCAAAAAATCCTCGCACCGCAGGGAGGCCGATTCCTGCAGGGAAGATATCGCGTGGCGCGGCGATTGGATTTGCTGCGGTGTGTGCCCTTGGTTTCGTCGCTTGCACTGCATTGTTCCTTCCGAATCGTTGGCCACTGTTCTTCTCTTTACCAGTACTGGTTTGGTTGGCCGGATACAGCTACGCCAAGCGATTCACTTCCGGAGCGCACTTCTGGTTGGGGTCTGCTCTGATGCTGGCGCCGATTTGCGCTTGGATTGGTATTCGGGGTGAATGGCTGGCCGGGCACCCTGGTGATTTGATCGCCCCCTCTCTACTCGGGGCCGCAGTATTCTTCTGGGTAAGTGGTTTCGATCTGATCTATGCCTGCCAGGATGCAGGGTTCGATCGCAGTACAGGGCTCCATTCCATTCCAGCTAGGTGGGGCATTCCCGCCGCGCTGCAATTGGCCAAGTGGCTGCACCTTGGCATGTGGTTGTTGCTGGCAACCCTCCCTTGGGCAGCACCGACCATTGGCTTGGGTTGGATCTGGTGGGGAGCCTTGGTGGCGATCGCAGCGCTGCTGGCGTACGAGCACCGGATTGTCCGGCCAGAGGACTTGCGTCGGGTCGATCTGGCTTTCTTTCGATTGAATGGATGGATCAGCCTGATCCTTTCTGTTTGCGGTATTCTGGATCTGTTTCTGTAGGCTTTCTTGAACACGGACGGAAGCACCATGCCGATGACCCCAGTGCAACGCGATCGACTTCGCGAGATCCGCAAGAAGGTGGAGTCGGGCGAACGACTTTCGATGGATGATGGGCTTTTTCTGGAGGAGCCCTCCACGCCACTGCAGGAGATCGGCGTCCTGGCCAATTGGGTTCGGGAGAAAAAGCATGGCAATGTGGCCTATTACAACATCAACACCCACCTGAATCCCACCAACGTGTGTGTTTACCGATGCCGCTTCTGCGCGTTCCGATCGGACCTCAGGGATCCGAAGGGATACGTAATGAATGACGAACAGATCATCGCTCGCGGTCAGGAGGCGACCGATCATGGTTGCACCGAGATGCATGTGGTCGGCGGTCTGCACCATAAAAAAGATTACAACTGGTATCGCGGCATGCTGGCGCTCTTGAAACAGCATTTTCCCAAGTTGCATTTGAAGGCGTGGACGGCTGTCGAGATCGATTGGTTTGAATTCCTTACCAAACAGACTTCCACCGAAGTGCTGGCAGACCTCCGGGCTGCCGGGCTGGGCTCGCTGCCAGGTGGAGGAGCGGAGATCTTCCATCCCGAAGTTCGCGACCAGATCTGCGAACACAAAGCGAACAGCCACAAGTGGATAGAGATCCATCGGGCCGCTCATCAACTAGGAATCCGCTCCAACTGCACCATGCTGTATGGGCATATCGAGAAGCCGTACCATCGGATTGATCATCTGATAAGGCTTCGACAGTTGCAGGACGAAACGGGCGGTTTTCAGACGTTCATCCCTCTGGCATTCCATCCGGAAAATACCAAACTATCCCACCTCCAGAAACCGTCGGCACTGATGGACCTCAGGACCCTCGCGATCAGCCGGCTGATGCTGGATAATATCCCGCATGTGAAAGCCTACTGGATCATGTTGGGAATCGGGACGGCGCAGACGGCTTTGGCGTACGGTGCGGACGACATCGACGGCACGGTCCGACATGAATTGATCTATCACGATGCCGGGGCGACCACGCCACAGTGTCTATCGATTGAGCAGATAGAACAGTTGATTCGAGAGGCCGGCAGGGAGCCCGTGGAGCGGGATACGATTTACCGAAGGGTTCATCGAGATCCTGAGAATTTCAGCCGCTGGACGACCGGAGAAGCGGTCGATAGCTCGGATCTTTTCCTCCAGAGAACAGCTCAGCACGCA
>JBIINB010000211.1:0-6015 GCA_044337705.1 Pirellulaceae bacterium
GCCATAGCCAAGCCTCTTCCGTAGCCTGTTCACACCGTTTGGCAACGATCTCAAGCAATCGCTCAAAGATCAGCTCAGGTAGACGCGCTCGCGCTTTGCAAAATGCCGTGGTCTTGCTGCTGACCTTAGCCAGTCCGTTGGCGATACGCCATGCATTCAGTCTTCCGACAGCCAACTGGCAACTCTTGTCGGCCGAAATGACTTGGGTGATGAACATCCAGACGGTGATCATTGGGCTGTAGATACGATCACGCCAATGGAGGCCATGCTCTTCGCACAGAAGATGGACAGCTGGGTCTGGTGAAAGAAGACGTTGAACCAATGCTGAGGCAGACTGGAGCTTACGTTGAATATCGGGGTTGGACGAGCTACATTCAGTGTGCACGGCAGGATCTCCAAGAAAGGTTGTTGTGATGAACACCTATTCAGAGGAATCCTGCCGTGTATTTCAATCCCGATTCATTGACGAAAACGCTCGCCTGAATTGCTTGCACTACCTGCAGTGCAAGCAAAAAAACTTGTGCCCTACATGTTGCGTCGGTGGCTTAAGTTGGTGCCATTCGTGTCAGGACTCTTTTCCTGTACAGGAAAAGAGTCCTGACACCTTTTTGCTGCTCTTTTGCTAGCGATCTGGTGCAAGATGCCTGAGATCGCCCCCTTGCGATTCGCTTGGAGAATGCTTTCCCCGAGGGTCCGACGTTGACGTCGCGAGTCGGATTTTCTATCGATCGCCACAAATGTCGGCGAATGTCGCCGCAGGATATGGCTTTGGCGAGGGACAGCGATGGCCTTGAGCAGGAATACGCGTGTCGATCGGCGACGGCTGCAGTTGCTGGAGGCAACAGCGGAGATGTCGTCGGTTTCGCCTCCCAAGCGGACTCGACGCGCATCGCCGGGCGTTAGTCTTGAGTCTCGCCTCCTGGCAACCCCCGACGAGGGGTTCAGCGAGTCGGTGCATCGGTATTGTCGGATGCGTGTTTTGGATGCGCTGCCGGTGCGAAGTCTTTCCAGTGGAGCGGCGGTAGGTGGACTCTGGGCGCTCTGGCTGATGATGGTAGGTCTTCACTGGTGGATCTACGTCCGTCCAAACACATCGGCAGCTCCTATGCCGCTGCTCTATCTTTTCCATCTCCGGTCACCCCACGGGCTCGCTCAGTGTTTCGTCTTGGTCGCTCTGGTACTGACAACCCTGATGTGCTGGATGACGTACCGACTGAGATCGTGTCAGATGAATGACTATCACGCCAAGTATCGCATCTGGTGGGTGATGGTCTTTGCTGCGGGTTGGGTGACGATCGACGCATCGACTTCCTTGCTGAGACTGGTAGGTGCGACGATCGATCGTTGGACGCAGCCCCAGCTAGGGTATCCCGGCTGGGGTGTAGCCGCGGTCGCAGCTTCGGTGGTGGCAGCGATTCTTGGGATTCGGATGTGTGATGAATTCCGCAATGCGAAGGTGAGTCTGGCGCATTGGCTGATCGGCCTCGCCGCGTGGATCGGCGCGGGGCTCTATGGCACAGGACTGTTCAAAATGGGATCGAGCCCCGCGATGCTCGACTGGTGGGTGGGGAGTTGTTGGTTGGCGGGAGTGCTGGCGGTATTCGTCGCTGTCGCGCAGCATCTGCAGATGGTCTATGTGGCGGCGCAGAGAGACCTTCTGGAGCGTCGAGGATTGGTCGGTCCGAACGCCAAGAACATTTCGCTCCGTTGGATTCCCGGTCGCCATCGCAAATCGGGCGGCCAGGGAAAGTCAGCGTTGGAACAGTCTGCGGATGAGGCGCAGGCAGAGGAAGCAAAGGAACCGATCCAGATGCCCGGCTGGGTGCAGTGGGTGATGCGGGTTGGTGAACCGCCTCCGAAGGCTGAGGAGGCTCTGCTTGAGGAGCAAGAGCCGGAAGACGCGAGGCGCGACCAGACTGCGTCGCAGGGGACGGCGGCAAGAGTTGCACCCCAGTCGGCCAGCGACTCCATCAAGAGCAAAGCCCCATCGACTCCATCGGGCGGCTCGGAAAACGCTTCGGCCAGTTTGAACGCCGCGGCTCGAAATTCTACGGCTCCAGCACCAGCGGCAGGGATGGCTTCCTCTGGCAAATCGGCTTCGGCAGGCGCAGCCAAGAGCCCGTCCACCGAAAAAGGGAAAGCCGTGCCGGATCCCGCCGACTCCGATCCGTCTACGGGCCGAAGCTGGATTCCTTGGAAACGCAAAGCAGCCGATCCAATCGCATCCGACGGCCCCTCTGGAAAATCCGCAGGCAAAGGGGACGCCTCTGCTGCGGCTCGTAGCGATCCATCGGACGATCTGCAGGCAGGGCGATCGAGCAGCTGGATTCCCTGGAAACGCAAGGCCGCTGGGGAGTCGTTGGAAAAAAGCGACACGGATGCTGCAGCTGCAGATAAGCCAGGGTTTTCCTGGTGGAAACGGAGAGATGGCCAAGGGGCGGCCGTCGGCGATACGGCCGGCGGTGAAGGACGGACTCAATTGCTTGGCCGCCTGATGGCTAGGCTCAAGCGAAGTTCGGACCCATCTTCGGAGGATTCCGTGGCATCCAGCAAACAGCCTGGAAAAGCGGCTCTGGCCGACGTCGAGTCGAGTTCGGAGGGGGCTGGCTGGAAGCGATGGCTCCCTGGTCGCAAATCCTCAGAGGCCAATGAGGTTGGGATCGCCAAAGGGGAAGTGGCTGCCAAGTCTTCGTCGACGCCAACCGGCGATGTGGGTGCAACGAAGAAAGGGCTTTTCGGCTTCATGGACTCCCTGAAGTTAAGGCCACCGGCGGAGGAACGAGAGGGGGCGCCGCAGTTCCAGGAAGTCGCTTCCAAGTCGCCCGAAAAAGCGGCGCAGCGCGCCGAATCGTATGAGGATGACGACGATGAAGACGACCTGCAGGACTCGGGAAGACCGCTGAGCAAAGCAGAAAAGAAGCGATTGCGTCGCGAGCAGATGCAGAAGCGAGCGGGCTGATCAGGGGAAAGGTGACCGACCCTCTTGCGAGGGTTTCTGCATCCAACGGCAATGGTTCTCTTGCTGCTCAGTGATTGTGGCCTGTTCGCGGGCGAGTTGTAGCGCATGCTACATCATCGCACCGAAACACCTTTTTTACCATCCATCGAGATCACCCGCCCACCACCCGGCTGAGACACCCTGCGAAGGCGGCAGTTCCTGACCGGATCCCTCCAACCGTGAACACACCCGATCCCATCGTCGATGGGCGATTGTTTCTTCGAGCACGAGCAGGAGCAGGAAGGAGAGCCGGATCGAAGCGATGCCAACGAAGGCCTCGATCGGCTGTTTCTGACTTCGGTTGAGTCAGCGACTCCGGTTGAGTCAGCGACTTCGGTTGAGTCAGCGACTCCGGTTGTTAGATTCGCAATCCACTGCCGGTCGATCGATCAGGAGGCCCCGTGTTGGCTCCATCTTTCCGCCAGCACCACCAGATGTTCGGCGGATCGCAGCATCTGATCGACGCAGACAAACTCCTTGACGCTGTGGATCATGTGCTGACCGCACGAGAGATTTGGCGTCGGCAGCCCCAACTCGGTAAACGCCGCCCCGTCGGTACCTCCGCGGATGCTTTCGGTTCGACAGGGACGCCCCAGGATTTCAAACGCCTCTTTGGCCAGTTGGATCGATTCGGGGAGTCGCCGCAGGCCATCTGCCATGTTGCGATACTGCTTCCTGATCGTCCAATCGATTGTCAAACCGGGCATCCGCCACTGGACGATCTGCCCAAGTTGCTCCAGCCGCTCAGCGTAGTGCTGCAGGCTCTGCGTATCGAAGTCGCGCAGCAGGATCGAGATCGTCGCTTCGGATACCGATCCACGGATCTCATACGGATGGACAAACCCCTGCCGCCCTTCGCTGGATTCGGGGCTGAGCCAATCAACCGGGAGCATCGAAACCAGCAGGCTGGCAGCGCGCACGGCATTGACCATTTTCCCTTTCGCGATGGAGGGGTGGATGTTGATGCCGCGTAGGTGAGCGACCGCCAGGTCGGCTGAAAAAGTCTCCGCATCGATCGTTCCTTCCCCTCCGCCGTCCAGCGTGTAGCCCACCGTGGCACCAGCCTGCCTGGGGTCGAAGCCGTGAGCTCCTTTTCCGATCTCTTCATCGCAGGTGAAGAGGATGCGAATGGGGCCGTGAGCCAAGTAAGGTCGCTCGATCCATGTCTGAGCGACTTCCATGATGACCGCGATACCTGCCTTGTCGTCGCCACCCAGCAGCGTGGTCCCATCGGTGACGATCAGCGAGCTGCCGATCATCTGATCTAGATCGGGGCAGTCCTGGGGAGTCAAGGAAATGCCGCCATCACCAAGCAGGATCGGACCTCCTGAATACGATTCGATCACGCTTGGCTTTACCCCCTCGCCCGGAGCTTCTGGGGAGGTATCCAGATGGGCATTGAGCAGGATGGTGGGGAGTTGTCCTGGGATGGTGGCGGGGATGGTACCCCAGACTCGGCCTTGTGCATCGTGCTGAACATCTTCGGCACCCAGTTCACGCAGTTGTCGAGCCAGAAGTTCGCCGAGGCGCCATTGACCGGGACTACTGGGGATCTGCTGGCTGCTTGGGTCGGAGGCGGTGCCGATCGCTACATACTGAAGAAAACGTTCGATCAGGCGTGCCTTGTCGATCGGGGGAAGGGATGGTGCGGAAGGTGTCATGGTGGGGAAGCCTGAAGCAGCAATCGCATTGGGGGATCAGGAAAGAAGCGTTCATTGTAGCCGCCTCCCACGAAGGCGTTCGCCATCGCAGAAAGAGGGAGGAATGCATGTCGAAGAAACTGTTCTGCCAGCTCCCTCGCGATGGTGCCTGCCCGCAGGGAATCGGCTACGATAACGGCGTTCGCAAACCCGGAATGTATCGATGGGTGTCGCGCGAATTCCCTGGCGAAGCGAGACTGCAGCATGGCCACCAGCGGTGACGTGAAGTACCTGCTATTCGATGTCGAGAGTATCGCCGATGGTGAAGCGATCGCCAGAACGCGTTATCCGGGGGAGTCGATTTCACCGGAACATGCGATCCGGAGATTTCGCCAGGAGTTGGTGATGGCTTCGGGGCGGGACTTCATTCCGCACACCTACCAGATCCCGATCACCATCGTCGTAGCCAAGGTGCGCAAAGATCTTTCGCTGATCGATATCGCGTCGCTGGATGAGCCTTACTTCCGGCCACATAAGATGACGGAGAAATTCTGGCGGGGATGGGAACACTACAAATCTCCGACGCTGGTGACCTTCAATGGCCGCGGGTTCGATCTGCCGCTTTTGGAGTTGTCGGCCTATCGATACGGATTGTCGATCAAGGACTGGTACGGATCTTCAGATGCCGCCTACAAGCAGCCTCGCAATCGCTACAACATCCAGTCGCACCTGGACCTGCATGAATGGCTGACCAACTTTGGCAGCACTTGGTTTCGCGGCGGTTTGAATCTGGCGGCGCATTACCTTTCCAAGCCTGGGAAAATGGATGTGCAGGGGGATATGGTGCAGGACATGTACGAGTCGAGGCGGCTTCAGGAAATCAGCGACTACTGTCGGTGTGACGTCCTGGATACCTACTTTGTCTTTCTTCGCTGCCAGCTTTGCATGGGACGCATCGATCGAAGGGAGGAGCGGGATCTGGTGGCCAGGGCAAAGGCCTGGATCGAAAAGAGGTCGTCGGAGCAGCCGGTCTACAATAGGTATCTCGAGCAATGGGCGGATTGGATCGATCCCTTTGAAGGCGAGGAGAGTGCGTAGAGGTCCCTAGAGCGACTGGCGGGGTGGGAACTTAATTTGCATGGATGATGTCTAGGCACCTTCGAACTGCGGTACGATACAGACGAGGTCCTTGGTCCGTTGCCCTCCCCCCCTCCCCTTGCCTCGAAAGATCCCTCTAGCTGCTCATGGGGTAAAGGTTGAACCACGAACCCCACCATGCGGCTCATCCCCTGTGACCTTGCTATTCTCCGCCGCGATCGATGGCGGGACTGTGGAAGGAGACTCTGATGAAACTGATCGAATTATCTTGGCCACGCA
>JBIINB010000088.1:0-19306 GCA_044337705.1 Pirellulaceae bacterium
CACCGTAACGACCTTGCTGATACAACTGAACGCCGCTGGTATTGATTCCTTTCGATTGCCAGTGGCAACCGTTTTGGAAAGCGCAGACAACCCATACCAAAACAGTGAGAATGCGACATGAACGAAGGGGATGCCTGCCCTCAAGGGAGTGCCATGAGGGAAATGGCGTACCCTTTCTAGTTGGCTCAGCAATCGTTGACTCCACGGACTTGCCTCCGGTCACACGTCAGGAATCCCATTTCAGTCGCCCAGGTCCCAGGTCTCGCATCGGCTTGTACTACCCCAGGGCCGGTAAGAGCAAGAGCAATTCGGCATGGTCGAGCGATGGGAAATGAGGTTTTGCCCAACGAATCGCTTCGGCCATGCGCACGCCATCTCCCAGCATGCCTGGATTGAGGAACTCAGGAAAAGCGGAGATTCCACCTGAAAGAAGTAGCTGATACCCCTGCCTTCGATGCGAAAATCGATCTCAAATCTTCCAATCCTTGGATGCTGCAGATGGCAACGACAGGCCAGTTTCTTCAGGGCCCTGAAACTTCAGTGAAATACGGATGTTTGGGCAATTTTTGCAAGGTTGATTTCGGATTCTAAGTCTTACTGCCCAGGTTACGTCATGGCCAACGGCGAATTGATGGGGTAACCTCTTGGCTTGCGTTGGGTGGCTGCCCCACCGGTTCCTGTTGCCAACCGGCACAGGAGATTTCTGGTTTTGCGTCCATCGCCCCAGATCCAGGAGGATCCATGACCTCGGTACCGTCCGACACCCCGATTTCCGACCAGCGTGCTGAATTCATCGAGCACCAGGACGCGCCTTCGTCGCCGATCGCAAAGCAGACGGAACCGCTTCTGTTCCAGGATCTTCATGTGGGAGACCGATGGTGGAGTCATGAGCGAGAGGTGACGGATGTCGATATCGTCGATTTTGCCGAGCTGACAGGGGATCACGATCCACTGCATCTGGATGCCTCGTACGCAGAAGACAGCCCTTTCGGCCGTCGGATCGCGCATGGGTTGTTGGGACTGTCCTACATGGCGGGGCTCAGTTCCTGCGCCCCTCGGGTCAAGACGGTGGCACTGATGGGGGTAGAGCAGTGGAATTTTCTTCAGCCGATCTACATTGGCGATCGAATCCGCGTCCATACCTCCGTTGAGTCTCTCTCACCGCATGGTCGCAACCATGGTATCGTTCGATGGCGGCGGCAAGTGGTCAATGATCGCCAGCAAGTTGTCCAGGAGGGAATTCTGGTGACGATGGTTGCGGCAAGAACGATCCCTCGACGTGTCGAAAAAGCCGGCAGCGAAGCGACTGGGTGACGGAATGCATGAGGGTGCTGCCACAGGAAGCCAGCCAAAATGCTGGAAGAGCTACTGCGTTTTTGGCAGCGGAATCCGAAGAGATCGACATCCATCTAGGCAGCCGGATCCAGCGGGCGTCCTGTGTCGCATGAAGTAACGTGGTACCGAGTTTCTTTTTTTAGCAGGACTGCACTAGCGGTCTGTTTCGACAGCAGTGATGTGGCATGGAGTCGCACGCAGGAAAGAGCAAAAGGCTGCATGCTACCGCTTCAATGAAGCTAGGTCCTACGGGCCGAAACCATGGATGCTGATGGTGCACGCCACCGATGTTGTGCCGTTTGGAAAAATGTAGCGCTGGCTACACTTTGCGATCCTCTTCGGGAGCCCCGAATCCGCCGCCTCCGGGGGTGCATATTTTCCATCGATCCCCCGACTGCACTTCGATCTGGCATCGCCCGGGGAGCTGCATCGACTGGCCATTGGCGCGGTTCAGCCAGATTTCACCCGGTCTCCCGGCACGCCCGCCGGCGATACCGTAAGGAGGCCACTGGTCATACCGATTGCCGATCATGGTGACGGTCAACCGTTCCAGGAAGAGAAACTCGCGAATCATTCCATCGCCACCTCGCCAACGCCCCTCGCCCCCGCTGCCGCGACGTATCGCAAATCGCAGCATGCGAATCGGGTACCGTGCTTCCAGGACCTCCGGGTCGGTCAGTCGCGTGTTGGTCATGTGAGAATGGACAGCCGATGCACCATGATAATTCTCCGCTGCACCAACTCCGCCGCCTATCGTTTCGTAGTACCCGAAACGCTCGTTGCCGAAGAGAAAATTATTCATCGTCCCCTGGCTGGCTGCATGGTTCCCCAGGGCTCCCAGAATCACATCCACCACGCGTTGACTGGTTTCAACGTTCCCAGCGGCGACGGCGGGAGAGATTCCAATTGGGTTTCTTCTCGGGGGATTTAATAGCCCTGGGGGGAGGATCAGCCGCAAGCAGCGGGACAGGCCGCTGTTGAGCGGCAGTTGGTCGGCAATGGATGCACGGATGACGAACTGTGCAGCGGCGTGAACAATCGAGGGGTTGGCGTTGTAATGACTGGGGTGCACACCGGATGTGCCGCTGAAATCGAACTCGAGAATTTCTCCAGGTTGCTTTCGGATCGAGACGCAGATCACAGTTCCGTCATCGAGTGAGTCGGTCGACTGCATCTTGCGATCCGGAAGCGAGTCGATCCAGAGGCTGGTTTTCTTCTGCACTGCGGCTCTGGCAGCTTCGAGCGATTCTTCGATGCGATTCCAGGAAATCCGCTCCATCCAATCTCTCAATTGCTGGACGCCCCGCTGATTGGCTGCGTGCTGAGCGAGGAGGTCGGAAATGTTTTCGCGAGGGTTGCGAGAAGGATACTTTGCCTGTTCGAGTTGCTGAACGATGGATGGCTGTAACGTGCCTTTCTCCATCAACGGCTGGGGGGGCAGGATGACCCCTTCGTCTTCCAGGCAGCGGCTTCCTGGGGGCATCGATCCTGGAGACATTCCACCGATTTCCGCGTGATGGGCCCGATTGGCAACCAGAAACCGTAGAATCCCACGCGAATCATGAACGGGTGAGACGACGGTGATGTCGGGCAGATGCGAGCCGCCGCAGTAAGGATCGTTGGTCAGATAGGAGTCGCCTGGTTGCATCGTGGGGAATTTTGCAACCATCTCGCGCACGGTGTCGCTCATCGCCCCCAGATGCACGGGCACATGGGGAGCATTGGCTGCCAGTTGTCCGTCGGCGGTGAAGATAGCGCAGCTGAAGTCCTTTCGTTCCTTCACATTGACGCTCATTGCCGTTTGCTGCAGCACTCGCCCCATCTGCTCGGCAATCGCACCCAGGCGAAACGCCACCACTTCGGGAAGCAGGTCGGCTTCTTGACTCCCGGTGGCATCGGAAGATGTTGCCAGAGATTCTGTATTTCGGTGCATATATAAAATACCTACAGAGTCGCACCGTGCCGTCCATCCCATATCGACGACTGTGGTATGGCCGGACGAAAGAATCAGCCCTGGACCCCTCAGGGGAAGGTTGGGCGTCAATTCGCTGCGTTGCAGTACCCAGGCATCGTGCCATTGATGTCGGGAGAAAAGTCTTGTGGTCCGCATCGCTTCGGGCCCACGATGGCCTGCAAGTTTGGCCGGCAGGGGCTCTGAGGATGGCTGGGGATCGGACGAAGTGGAGTGGATGGCAGTCCATTCCAAAGGGTGATCCGGGCGAGCGTAGCCGAAGATTTCCTGATGCCTCTTGGCGAATGCCTTGCGAGCCTCTTCGACCGACGCGTGCCAGGGGATCAGCAGGCTGTTGTCCGACCCACGGTAGCGCAGCTCCAATTCAATCGAAGTTGTCGGTAGAACCGTCGAATTTTGTAGGCCGAACGTTTTTTGCCACGTCCGGACGGATGATTCCACTGCCTCGTCGATTCTTGTTTGAACCCGATGTCCTGCATCGGCATCGAGTGGTTGGTGGACTGGGGTCTGCTGTGCATGCTGCAGCGTGGCCATTCCCATGCCGACGGCGCTCAGCATTCCGGCGTGGGGCGAATCGATGATGCGGGGGATGTTCAGGAGGTCGGCGATTTCGCACAAGTGCTGACCTGCGGCACCACCGAATCCGATCAGGCTCATCGAACGCGGATCGATCCCGGCCTGAATGGTGGTTGCTCGTATCGCTTCCGCCATCTGCTGGTTGGCCAGTGCCCGAAAATGGCTCGCCAATCGATCCAGGGAGGTAATCGTTGGCTCGAACTGGGGTTTCTCTCCCGTGGGACGGTTGGCTGCAATTTGTCGTTCGATTTCCAGCAGCCGTTTCTCGGCCATCTGGCGATCGAGCGGAAAAGGAAACCTGGGCGCATCGACTCGCCCCAGCCACAGATTCAGATCGGTAATAGTCAACGGACCGCCGCGTCCATAGCACGCTGGCCCAGGATTCGATCCCGCGCTGGAGGGGCCGACTCGCAATGCCACTCCATCAAACCAGCAGATGGATCCTCCGCCAGCAGCGACCGTCTCGACCTGCAGGACTGGATGCAGCATACGGACCTGAGCCTTCGTCGATTCCTGCTGGATAGTTGGTTGAGCCCCAGTGCAGCAGACGTCGGTGCTGGTGCCTCCCATATCCAGACCGATGGCAGTACCAAGATTTGCCCATCGCACCAAACCGCAAATGGCGGTGACGCCACCTGAGGGTCCACTGAGCACCGAATCAATGCCACGATAGGTCTGCCAAGGCACCAGGCCCCCTCGACTGTTCATGACAAGTAGGCTGGTGCGGGAGCTGCGATGCCCATCGCCGCAACCAAACTGATCGGCCAGTCGCTGCAGGTAGTCACGCACCACCGGCGACAGATAAGCATCCAGCACCGTCGTCTCGGCTCGCAAAACCGCCTTGATGCGAGGCGCGACTTGATGGCTGATCGAGATTTGCTGGAAACCAATGCGTTGGGCAAGGCTCCCTAGTTCCATTTCGTGCTGTGGATGGCGGAAACCATGTAGCAGGCAGATGGCTAGCGAGCGAACTCCGGCGTCGAAAACCTCCTGCAATTTGTCTGCTGCTTCTGCGATGTCCAGTGGCTTGAGGATGGCACCATCTACCGCAATGCGTTCGGACACCTCCACGACATTTCGATAGAGCGGTTTGCGTTTTTCGATCTTCAGCTGAAACAAATCCGGTCTGTCCTGCTCGCCTATCTCCAGCAGGTCTCCGAAGCCTGCTGTGGTCACCAGGGCCACCTCGGCCCCAGTGCGCGTGAGCAGGGCATTGGTGCCTCGGGTGGTGCCCAGGCGAATCTCCATTGTCGGCAGTGGGGCGTTGGAGGAGAGGCCCATCAGCTTGCGTCCAAGGGCAATGGGAGCTTCCCACCGACTGTGAATTGTGTAATCGGTAGCTGCGTGGACTGTGGACTGGCTGCCGATCGGATCCCATTCCAGCAGGCTGCCTTGAGATCGAAGGACGGTCCATCGGCCCAGATGGTTTCGATGCGTATCGAACAGTTCGATCTGACTTCCCTGCCATAGGTTCTCAGGCTCCCCAAGGCGAGCAGGATCGCTGAGTTGTCCTGGTCGAATGGACTGGATACTTCCCAGTACCTTGCCGCTGCTCAGCATTTTTCCGGTATGGATGCCACCTTGGGGATCGACGGCAACCCCATCGGTAAAGGTTCCCCCTACATCGACCCAATAGCTCCAACGGCCATCTGTCTGCATGAATGTGATCGCTCCCACCGAGCTAACGGGACGGCCACTGTCACAGCGAGCGCCCGGGTCTTTCTTCTGGTCCAGCTTAAGTAGAAACTCTACGAAGTCCGACGCCAGGAATATACCGCATCAGTTCCCAGGGGAGTATGAGCCGGATGGGCCTTCCGGACCTTCTGGGCGTGAGAGAGATGGCCTAGGATGTGTGATGGCGTCGATGAGGTCTTCCGAGTCCAACGACACCCATCGCTGGAACTACCTGATGGTGGTTTCTGCAAAGCCAAACGCTGGAATGATCGCCTTACCATGCGGCCTGGAGAATCGAGGTGAGGTCGCCTACGGAGGGTTTGAGGGGGCTGACTTCCATCAGCCTTTCGATTCGGTGTGACTTCTCCGCAAACGACTCCAACTGCTCCGCCTTCACCCCCAGGTCGCGCAGCCGCATGCGCAGGCCGCATTGACTAGCCAATGCCTCAATCCGCTCGATCGCTTCCCCAGCCAGTTGCTCTTGCGTTGCGGTTTTCGCACCGAACAGAGTGGCTATCTCTGCCAGGCGTTCTTGTCGGGCAGGTCGCAGGAAGCGAAGAACATGTGGCAGCAGCAGGCCATTGCCCTCTCCATGGCTGCAGTGGCAGGAGGCTCCCACGGGATACTCCAGCGCGTGGACTAGCCCGACGCCGCAGTTGGAAAATGCCATGCCTGCAAGGAGAGCGGCCCAGGCCATCGCATCGCGGCTTGCAGGCGTCGGCTTGGTCAACACTTGGGGGAGATGGCTTGCGATCGCCTGGATGGCTTCTCGGGCCAGCAGATCTCCCAGCGGATGCGATCCCTCGTAGCCAAGATTGCTTGAGGGATCCGATGGCATCAGGCTGAAGTCCTTCGCGGTGAATGCTTCCACAGCATGCACCAGTGCATCGATCCCGCTGTGGGCCGACACGGTGGTTGGGCAGGAATCGGTCAGGCTGGGGTCGATTAGGGCCGCTGCGGGTCTCAGCCAGGGGCTGAGCGTGCTGACCTTGATCTTCTGAATCGGATCGGTCAGCACCGCTGAGTGCGATACTTCACTGCCTGTGCCGGCTGTGGTGGGGATGGCGATCAGGGGCAGGATCGGACCTGGGACTTTTTGGAATCCGAAATAGTTTTCCGGCTGGCCACCATGGCGAAGCACCAAGGCTGTTACCTTCGCGACATCCAGGTTGCTGCCACCGCCGACGCCGATCACACCGTCGTTCTGATGGTCCCGGCCAAGGGACACCGCGTCGCCTGCGATCTGGACGGGAGGTTCGGCTTGACCGCCATCAAAAAGAGTCACCGACTGGCAGTGGGATTCTAGAGACTTCATGATCGGATCGAGCAGTCCGGATCGAATCAAGTTCTGGTCGGTGACCACTAGCGGCCTGCGGATCGATAGCTGTGCTGCGGTCAGGCCACAGAAAGCGGACGCACCACGCCCGAACTGAATTTGCCCGGCCATCGCAAAACGCCAGACGCTATTTGCCATCTACCAGCTCCTTGCCCGAACCTTTTGCCGACCATACCGCCAGGGCAGCTCCTGCGACGATTGCCACCATTCCCGTCAGCCACCAGGTTGGCGGCAGATGATCACTGGTCTTGGGAAACCAACTCCAGGATTCCACCCGATCCTTGTAATACGTTAGCGAGAAAAGGGCTGCATTGTGGAGTCCATGGACCAGTATTCCGGGGAGGATCGAACCGGTGGCGATCGTCAGCCAAGCGAAGGCAAGTCCCAGAACGGTTGTGGGCAGCCATCGTTCGAGGGCAACAATCTGCCCGACGAAGACATGAAAGAGGCCGAACAGTATTCCCGACAGGAGGATCTTCTGCCATGCCTTCCAGCGATGCACACTGCTTAGCAGGAAGCCGCGGAAGAACCATTCCTCGGCAATGGCTGGAACGACCGCAGTCCACAGAATCAGAAACCACCAAGGCAGTTGGACAAGCTTTTGTCGTTCCAGTTCGACCAGTTTTCGCTGGTCTTCGGAAATCTTGATCCACTCCCAGCTTTCGCTCAGCAGGTAGAATTCAAAAGCCAGCATCCAAAGGGAAGAAGCGATCAGGATGCAACCGGCGACCATCGCAAGGGAGCGCCAGCCGAAGAGGCCAATCGGAAAGGTGGAGCGGATGGAAATGCGACGAAGGCGGCAGTAGAGGGTTGGCAAAAGGAAGAACAGAAGATATCCCTGTCGCCAGATTGCTCAGAAGGAAAAACAGCGGGTAGAGGACGGCCAGCAAGCCTGTCAGTTGACTAGGTGTGGGGCGCAGGTTCTCTGAAAAACTCTGCCAGGAACCCTCCGAGCCGCCGGGGCGAGTCGCCTCGCGGCCGAAGAGATGGGAGGCCAGGAAGAGCGTGAGAGCGGCGTAGATCAGGGTGCTGGCCACCGCGATCAGGCTGGATGACGGATCGACCGAACCGATCATGATCTCTCGCGCCAGTAAAACCATGTTGATCAGTGGCACCCAGGCTGTTCCCGGTGTCAGGTGGACTCCGGGAAGCAGTGTGACCATACCAGGGGCCAGTGCCATGAGCATCACCGGAATCAAGTAGGCCTGGGCTTCTTTGAAGCTTCGAGCGAAGCTGCAAAGGGAGAGCAGAATGGCGGAAAAGAATGCGGCGAAAAGGGCAAGGAGGGGTAGGATACGAAAGGCTTTGGCAAGGGAAAAGCCTTCGCTGCCAAGCAATGCCTGACCTATTCCGGAAACTGAAAGGGTCATCCACATCGCCACCAGATTCGCGATGGCCGTAAGGATGGCTACCAGGACGACGGCGCCGTACTTGCTGAGCAGTATCTGGAACTTGGGCGTGGGTGTCGCGATGAGGGCTTCCATGGTCCCACGTTCCCGCTCTCCAGCCGTCAGGTCGATCGCCGGATAGACGGCTCCTGTGATCGTCATCAGAAGAAGGACCAGTGGGATGACAGTGGCCAAGCCGACCGAAAGATCTCGACTGCTTTTACGCGGTACAGCATGCCACTGGACATCGGGGCGCCATTTGGGGAATCGCTTTTTGATTTCCAGTTCGTTCACATCGTGCAGCACATCTTCCAAAAGCTGCAGGCCTTGCTCGCTGATCGGGTCTCCCTTCCGATAGTCGATTTGAAGGTCGGTCGCCCGCCATGCCTTTCGATCATCCGAGTCATCGGGTGCCGAAGTCGACTGAACCACCAGATCGATCGAGCCGTTTTCGAGAAAGACCGTGGGGTCGGTGATCGCCAACTGCAGGTCAAAGGGGCTCTCGGGGTCCGAAGCCTTCTCGCCGTCTTCATTCTTCTGCAGTGCTTGCTGCCTTTCCCAGCGGTAAGCACTGCTGGCCCGAATCATCTCCACTAGCCGAGATGCATCTTCCGTGGTCGCGACGGCAATCCGAATCTTCGTTGCTGGCTTGCCAGATAGTCCTGATGTCACCACTAGACGTTGCAGTGCCAAGCTGAGAATAGGGTAGACGATCAGCGGCATCAGGATCAGGGTCGCGAGAGTGCGACGATCCCGAAGCGATTCGCGGATTTCCTTGCGCATCAGCCGAAACAATCGAGCTAGCGACCATCGGGTGGCATGCGTCATCGGTGTTCCGCCTGCATGAAGTTCGCCGGACGATTGAGCAGATCGAGAAATACATCGGTCAGGTTGGACCTCCCTGTTCGCTCCTTGAGTTCGGTGAGGGTTCCTTCCATCTGCATCTGTCCTTCATGCAGCAGCCCGAATCGATCGCATAGACGTTCGGCCTCATCCAGCCGATGCGTCGAGAGGAGGACCGACTTTCCAAGTTGCTTCAGGTGTCCGATGAAGTCGAAGATTGTCCGGCTGCCCACGATGTCCAAACCCCTTGTCGGCTCATCGAGCAGAATAACAGGTGGATCGTGCATCAGCCCGCGAGCGAGAATCACGCGTTGCCTCTGGCCGGTGCTGAGTGTGTTGCACCGCTGATCCAAAAGTCGAGTGATCCCAAGCATGGCAGAAAGCTCAAACAGCCGACTGTGAGCCAGTGGCGGATCGATTCCGTAGAGATCGCCGAAATAGAGGAGCATTTCTTTCGCGGTCAGCCAGGGGTAGACGCCATCATTGGTCGAGATCATGCCGATCTGACTGCGCAGTTGGACACTGTTCTCCTGGGAGCTTTTTCCGTCGATGGAAACCGTCCCTTGGTCTGGTTCCAGCAGACCCATCACCATCCGCAATGTCGTCGTCTTGCCTGCCCCATTGGGACCCAGTAGGCCATAGACTTCCCCCTCGCGCACCTGAAAGCTGACGTCACGAACAGCTTCAATCCACCTTCCTTTGGTAGCGAAGCGTTTGACCAAGCCATCCGCGACGATCATGGTGCCTACCGCAGCCTTCCTGAGAAACGAACAAGTCGTGTACTGCCCGACAATGGGAAAGAGGAGAAAGGATGCGGTCGCAAAATGACTTGAGAATCATAGGAATCTGAAGATTATATCGAACCGGCAAATCCTGGTCGGTGATCATGCACGGGAGACACAACCGACCAAGACGATGCATTCCCAAGTCACAAGGAAGCAGTTTGCAAGGCCTGGGGTGGTACGGTGCCGACTCGGCAAAGGTTCGTCTTGTGGGGTTCGGGCGAATGCCGAAGGATCGAATCCTTTTCGGCGCAATAAGTATCTTGGCCTGTAGGAGGCATTGTTAGGCCTGGAAGGCGTTCACGACTTCCACCGGTCCGCTTACACTAGAGCCGCTAGGGTTCGGTGATCGAAGTTTCCTGCAGGAGAGACGTCAGCCATGGGAGGGATGGAATTCGAGTTCCAGAAGCTGCTGGATTTGGGGAAGGATGCCACCGAGTACCGTCTGGTGACGGCCGACCATGTGGAATCGCTTTCCTGGCGAGGCGAGCAGTGGCTGGCGGTGCATCCGGAAGCCCTGCGGCTTTTGACCTCGCAGGCATTTCACGACATCAATTTTTTCCTTCGCCCGGCTCACTTGAAGCAAGTGGCTGCCATTCTCGACGACCCTGAGGCATCGGAGAACGACCGCATGGTAGCCCTCACCATGCTGAAGAACGCCGATGTTTCGAGCGCTGGGGTCCTGCCGTTCTGCCAGGATACGGGGACAGCCATCGTCATGGGAAAGAAGGGGGGGCGCGTCGTGTCCGAAGGGGATGAGGCGGCGATATCGCACGGCGTTTTTCATGCCTACACCGAGAACAACCTCCGCTACTCCCAAAATGCGCCACTGACGATGTGGGACGAGAAGAATACGCAGACCAACCTGCCTGCACAGATCGACCTGATGGCCGTCGACGGGGACGAGTACGAATTGCTGTTTATTGCGAAGGGTGGCGGATCGGCCAACAAGTCGTTTCTCTATCAGGAAACCAGGGCCATTTTGAACCCGAAGCGGCTGGTCGATTTTTTGACCGAAAAGATGGCGACCTTGGGAACCGCTGCCTGTCCTCCCTATCACCTCGCTTTTGTGATCGGAGGGACTTCGGCAGAGTCGACGATGAAGGTGGTCAAGCTGGCGTCGACCAAGTACCTCGATACACTGCCGACCACTGGAAATCGATTGGGGCGAGCCTTTCGGGACCTTGAGCTGGAAGAGCAGCTGTTGGAGCGAGCGAGACAGACGGGGATCGGAGCGCAGTTTGGTGGGAAGTATTTTGCACTGGATGTCCGAGTGATTCGACTGCCGCGACATGGGGCGAGTCTTCCTGTGGGGATCGGCGTCTCCTGCAGCGCCGACCGGCAGGCCAAAGGGAAGATCACACGCGACGGAGTTTTTCTTGAGGAGCTCGATCGCAATCCCATTCGCTGGATCCCGGAATCCCTTAGGCATCGCAAGGATGAGACGGCCGTCCGTATCGATTTGAATCAACCGATGGACCAGCTGCGGCGGCAGCTATCCAGTTATCCCATCACCACGCGGTTGTTGCTGACTGGACCAATTGTTGTGGCCCGTGATATCGCGCACGCCAAGTTGCTGGAGCGGGTGGAGGCGGGGCAGCCGTTGCCAGAGTATTTCAGGCAGCATCCGGTCTATTATGCGGGTCCCGCCAAGCAGCCTCCGGGGATGCCCAGCGGTTCGTTTGGACCGACGACTGCAGGGCGGATGGACAGCTACGTCGATCGATTCCAGTCGCTGGGTGGTAGTCTGGTGATGATCGCCAAGGGGAATCGTGGCAACCAGGTGACCGAGGCATGCAAAAAGCATGGCGGTTTCTACCTGGGAAGCATTGGAGGCCCTGCTGCGATTCTGGCGAAGGAGAATATCAAGCGGGTGGAGGTGTTGGAGTTTCCCGAACTAGGGATGGAGGCGATCTGGAAGATTGACGTCGTCGATTTTCCCGCGTTCATTTTGGTCGACGACAAGGGGAACGACTTCTTCACCACCGTCGGCGGTGGCGGATGTGCGCACTAGGCATCGAATGATTTTGATCGCATCTACTACAGGTTGTATTCACCCTAGGCTCTCACACGATGTGCCGTTGGCATCAGGGAAAAACGAGCGGATGACAAATCGCCCCAACAGGGCAAGGGGGGAAAGCCCAAGGCATCGCCCTGGGTGCGGAATAGGACAGAGGTTTATTGCAGGCTAGGCGGTCCCAAGAGCGAACGGATGTAGGTGGCGAATCCTGTCATCTCACCCGGTGGGTCCGGACCGATCACCAAGGGGCCTTTCGGCCCTTCTGCCAACCGGCCATGGCTGCCGCGGACCAGGGAGGCATCCAGCGGAATAACATCCATGCGGTAGCGAAAGCCCAGCTTCTTCTGCAAAAGCCTTCCGGCAGCTCGCAAGCCGCTGGTCATAAAAAGCTCCGCCGGATCGTATCCAGGCTTTCGGTGGATGTCGACCGTCCGCGCGAAATCGGGCGCTGCGGAATTGTCCATCCAATAGGGATATGCAAACCATGCATCCGCTTTAGCGACGGCGATCAGATCGCCGCTGCGCGGATGGTCCAGCTGCAGATCCCCAGGTTCGGCGACGAAATCGACGCCGTCGATCGACTCCACCAGCCGCCTTATCGCCATGCGATCTTCGCCTGGCTGGAGGTAGAGATGTGCCACCTGGTGGTCTACCACCGCAAAGGCTCGGCTGTCTCCCGGAATCAGCATTTCGCCAAAAGGACCTTTTCGAATCTCCAGATACCCCGCCTTGCGCATTTCCCGCTGGAGATAGACCGGGCGACGCACAGGAGCTAGACCATACTCGGAGACGACGATCGGAATCGCTCCAATCGCCTCCGCTGCATCCAGCACCTCCCCTGCGCATCGATCCAGTTCGGCAACCCGCTGGGGATCGTGGATGTCGTATCGCTGAAAGTCGTAATCAAGATGCGGTAGGTAGACCAGGGTTAGCTGAGGCTTCTTCTCTCGCAGTACCAGGCTGGTCGCCTTGGCGATCCACTGGGTGCTGGCCAAACCCGCCTTTGGACCCCAGAAGGCCCAGAAAGGAAACTGACCAAGCCGTTCGGTCAGTCGGCAACCTGTCTGGTCTAGGATGTCAAAGACCTTAGAACCATCGGACCCGTAATGCGGTTTTGGGGTGGCGCTCCAGGTGACGGGTGCATGCTGGTTGTACCACCAGAACATTTTGGCGGTTGGATAGCCTTCGTAGAACTTCTCCCCTTGAACCAGATGGTTCGACTGTTGCCAGAACCGGATCTCAGCCGTCTCGTGAAAATACCAACCGTTCGCAACGATGCCATGCTGATTGGGATGTTTCCCTGTCAGCATGGTAGCTTGGCAGGTGGATGTAACGGCTGGGATCGACCCAGTCCAAGGCCTTGCGACTCCGCAGCCAGCCAAGCGAGGGGCATGCGGAAGGAGTTCCAGGGTGAGGCCTACTGCGTTGAGAACGACGACGTTTGCCATCTTGTGGTGTTTCGTTGAAGTCTTTTGGCCGGATCAGCCAGGGGGCCATTTCAGACGGCGCCCGCTGAGCAGATGGAAATGGAGGTGCATGACATCCTGCCCGCCATCCTGGCCGCAATTAACTACCAATCGATAACCAGATTCCGCACATCCCAGTTGTCGAGCGACCGTGCGGACGACGCGATGGAGATGCCCAAGCAGCGCGTCATCTTCGTCGCTGGCATCTTCCAGGCTGACGATCGGCTTCTTGGGTATCACCAGCACATGGATGGGAGCTTGCGGATTGATGTCGTGAAAGGCGAGTGCCAGATCGTCCTCATAGACAATCTTGGCGGGGATTTCCTTCCGAATGATTTTCGAGAATACCGTCTCCACGCGACTCGCTCCCTTTGTCGAAGTGTCAGCAGCGGGACGATCAGCGACGCGTCCCTGCTGCCTCATTGTGCCCTGCATCGTTTGCATTGTCGACGTGCCATCCCGCAGGTACCTTTCGGGAGTGACGGATGTCCTCTTCGAGCACTTCCAAGGGGATCCAGCGGTCTTCGCGGTTTTCGAAGTCGAACCATAGGGAATCGTCCTCGACGGCCGGTTCTTCTGGTTGCTGCTCGGCGATCGGTTCCAAGATCTCCGGTTCGGGCAGGGCTTTTTGGACGGGCGGTTGAGGTTGGTAGATTTTCGCTTCTCCCGGTTCGCCTTGAACCGGAAGGACGCGTACCTGCACGCCGATTTGATGGAACATGCGCATGATGTGTTCGTGGCAGGTGAACATGATCACCTGATGCCCCATCGCGGCGAAATCCTTGAGGACCTGGGCCGCCAACTGGGCTCGATGGCTGTCGAAGTTGACCAGGACGTCATCGAGCACCAGGGGGACAGCGACACCACGGCGAGAAAATGCAGAAGCGAGCGCCAGGCGCAAGGCAATGAAGACCGCTTCGCGCGTTCCGCGGCTGAGCACTTCCAACGGGAGCGCCTGGCCGGACTGATTGTCGATGCGCAGCTGGTTCTTACCCAATTGGGTCCAGATTCGGGTGTATTTCCCTCCCGTCAGTTGCTTGAGGAATCCAGATGCCTCCCGAAGCGTCTCAGGCTGACGCTGGGTTTCATAGACCTCGCAGACCTGTTCCAGCATGCGATGAGTAGCGGCCAGCGTTTTCCAGCGGGATCGGCCGACCTGGATCTGCTTTTCCAATGTCGCCATTTCCAGTTGGACTTCTGCCAAGCGGCGATCGCTGGCCAGCGTCTTCATCTCTTGCGACACTTCACCCTGTCGCTGCAGCAGTTGATCGACACGGCTGCGGGCCTGTTGCATTCGGTGCGTGAGCGATTCCCATCGCTTTTCCAGCTCGTGGCGATGTTCCGGGGAGAGCCACTGAGCCATCGTGTCGTAGGGAACATGTCCGGCGAGCATGGAGCGAATCCGTTGCTCGGCCCCCTGCAACTGCCCAGCCAGTTTCAGATGTTCCTGCTTACCCTTTTGCTGCTCCTCAAGCTGCTCGACCGATTCCACACCCCAGTCGGCTAGCATCGCATGGATCGATCGTTCCAGCTTGTCGACCGACGCTTGCATAGAACGTTGCTGTTTGGCCAGTGTCTGATCTTCTTCTTTCCACTGCCGCCTGTTCTGGAGCAACGATCGCTGTTCGCCCAACAAATCTACCATCGCATCGATCTGAGCCACTGGAGTGGCGGAGGGGGCGCCGCCACTTGAACCACTGCCAGCGGCGATGTTGTTGATGGCGACGGCAGCGGAATTCGGCTTGGGATCACGGGTTACTGATGCGGGTGCTGGCGAGGCTGCAGGTGGTATAGAATCGGATCGCATCGAGCGATGGAGGGAGTCGATTCGTTGGCAAAAGGCATCCCATTCGATGGAACGCTGAGCCAGTTCGTCTTCATGGGTTTTCAGTCTGCGTCGACTGGTGACCAGCGATTCGTATCCGTCGGCCATCAGCCGAAGGCTTTTGGGGCTGAGCGATTCGGAGAGTCCCAGATGCTGGAGCGTCTTCCGCCACTGCGTCTTGGCTTGATGGAGGCTGACGCTTGCCGAGTGAGCTGTCTGTTCAGCGCTGCTGAGTCTCTGCAAGGCAGCTTCCAGGTTCTGCTGCACGGGTAGCAGGGTTTCGAAGAGCGATAGCTCATGTTCGCACTCTTTGATTCGTTGCTGTGCATTTCCAGTGAAGCTAGGGATCGATCGGTCGAGTTCCTCGCGGTCTACTTCAGATTTTTTCAGCTGCCGGATCACCGCATCCAGTTGGCTTTCGCAGTCATCCAGGCTTCCGTCGGTACCTCGCTCCGTGAACGACTTCCATGTCCACCAGAAGAAAAGCGTCACCATGCCAACGAGGCTGAGCAAAGAGCCATTACCGACATCATGATCGAAGAAAAAATTCGTGAGCAGCTTATCGAGGCCGATGAGCAGCATCACCGCGCCGATGGCATAGGGGATCATCAGGACAAAAAACCGCTCCAATGGCAGAGCATCTTCTGCTTCCAGATCGACAGCTTCTTCCTGCAATTCCCGTCGATGTTTCTGAAGCTTCTCGATCCGCTCGTCGATCTCCTGCCTGGAACGTAGTTTCTGGATCAGTTCCTGCAGTTGGTGCATTCCTGCGGTGAGGTCGGTTTGTTCCCTAACGGCCAGAAAATCATCGATTCGGCGTTTGAGTTTTTCGGCTTCCGCTCGGTCGTCTTCCGTTTGGGCTTTCGCTTTCGCCAGGCGCGCTGACTGGATCCGTACTTCGCGGGCAGGGACTGCCAAATCGGCAATCGCCTGGCGGGAGAGGTCGGGTAGATTGGCAAGCCGTTGATCGCGAAGCAGCAGCTGCTGGTCCTCATCGCTTAGACCCAGCCGGCGTGCATCTTCCATGAGGTGGTCGCGTGCCTGTTGCACATCGGCCTGGAGTCTTTGGATTTGCTTTTGAAGCGATGCGATCCATGGGGACTGTTCCGCCGCCGCTTCTATTTTTGCTGAGTGTTCCAGCACCGCGCGTCGGATTGGGAGGGAGGCCGCTTTGGCACGCAATTGCCTCCTTTGTTGTTTGATCTGATCGATCGAAGTTTGCCGTTCGGTTTGGCTGTTGATCAGTTGTTTCACTTTCGATACGGCGTCGTCAGGAAGATCGATGCGAGCCTTCAGATGGGCGATCTGTTCGCGAATACGGTCGCGTTCGATCCATGGCTCCTTCATGCTGATCGCCAGGTCGACTCCCTTGAGTTCCACCTCCCACTGGCTGAGACGTTCGTAGAGTGAATCGATTTCTTCCTGCTGATTTTGACGCGTGGCGGCAAGTTCCGTCCAACGCTTGCCCTTGGCGAGGAGCACTTCCTGTTCGTGTCGGAGTTTGTCGCGTCGCTGCAGAGCTTGGGCAAGGAATCCAGGTTCCTCTACCGTCCCAACGATTTGGTTCCTGGCCTGTTTCAGTTGGCGGATGATGTCGACCAGGGAGACACGATCCATTCCGCTGGAGAGCTTGTAGAGTTCATCGGCGGCGGCGGTATCGTCGAGAGAGCTGAGTTCCTGGAGTTCGCGAATGCCGATCGCAAAAACATTGCTGAAGATCGATTCATCGATTTGGCCTAGGAGAGCGCCCAGGCGGTGAGCCCCTTGAATAACGCCATCGGAGCCTGATACGGTGACCTGTCCTTGAACGGATTGGTCATCGAGCGTTGCGCGGCGGGAGACCTCGTAGCCACCGCCTGGACCTGTGACTCGCAAGGCGCCCCCGGGTCGACCTCCGTGAACGGGTGGCAGGTAACGCTGCCGCCGCTCGGGTGGGAACCCGTAAAACATCGCGCGAAGAAATTGCATCAGCGTCGTCTTGCCTGCTTCATTGGGCCCATAGAAGACGGCCATCGATTCCGGGAGCGAATCGACCGTCAGGCCCGTCCAGACGCCAAAGCCGTCGATCTGGATGTCGCGAATTTTCATAGTAGGCTTCTCGATTTGGTCGCGTGGTGATGAGTTTGGAGGTGCGAGGCAATTTCAAAGGTTTTTGCCAGTTCCCAGGCCCAGCTTGCGGAGACCTGCAAGGAGGTCGACCGTCTGGCCTCGTAGCAATTCGCACCCGATCAGCTGGGCATGGCCGAGTGCCTCGGTGCGATCAGCTGCGCGCTCGTCGCTTAGCCATTCTTTCCACAGAGCAGATGCTGGAGTTTCTGCCTCGATGGTGGCAGACCATCGTAGGTTCTTCAGGTTCTCTTTGCGATGAGCGTCTGCGACGCGAAGGAAGTCGCCGAGAATCGTGTCCTCCTGCGACCACTTGGCGGGCAGACTTTGAGGCGGCAACCATTGGATGTCGACTGTCCAGGCTGGATGTCTTCCATGGCCAAACTCCGCTCGCAGCCATTGCAGCAATTCGTCCATGCTGTTGCCCGTGGTCCAATCCAGATGCGATGCATCCAGTTCAATCTCCCATCGAATAAGGAGCATTCTGCCGGCATGGTCGGCAATCATGCGTTGCATTCGCCGAGCGATCTCGGGCCGCAGGTCATGGATTGCCGATAGTTCGTCGATCGTCAGTTTCGCCTGCAGGTAGCGAACCGTATCCAGTTCGATAAATTGCGATTGCAGTTTGCCGTGAGAGTCGACTTCATGGAGATAGCATCCATGCGGCCCTGGTTCATCGAAGCTGCGTCCCTGGGGTGACCCGCACTGATGAGCGATCAGGGATGCGTCGGTCCATCGTTGAGGCTGGTGCTGCCCTCCCATTGCCCAGTGTTGGATACGGGCTTGCTGTAACGCTTCCAGCTCCACCTCACCATGGCCGACGGCGATCGAAAAAGCGGAGCCTGTTTCCAGGTCAAAGTCGCCGCCGCGAAGCGTCTGGCGTCCATCACAGGATCGACCGATTAGCGAGGCCAATGGGTTGCCAGCTCGTTTGAATAGCACCAGCTCTGAGCGTTCGCTTGAAAACCTGGTTACGTGTTCGGGTAAATGGATTGCTTCCGGCCAGTGGTCGAAATGGTCGTTGGATCCGGTAGCCCAATAGATCGGAATCTTGGGTTCGGCGAGGCGATCGAATTGCTCCAAGAGGAATGCAATGCCTGCCGGTCCCACGTGCGCGGGGTGCAGCAGATCGCCGGTGAGAATCAAAAAATCGATCTGCTCGAGAAGGGCCGTATCGAAAACTAACTCGGCGGCTTTCCAAGACGCTTCGCACCAATTTGCGCGGAGGTGGTCAGGAAGGTCGATCAAGTCCTGCAGCGGACGTTCGAGATGAAACTCCCCCGCATGCAAATATCGAAACGATTCCTTGGCCATGCCGCCCTCCCTGGCGAAATTTTTGCCTGGCTTGATGTGACCTTCGCGAGGTTGCCTGTCCGTCGATGGTCGCAGGACTGTGTGTGGTTGGATCCAGATCCTCCCGATCGACCCACACTTGTTGGAAGGAGTCTAAACCAACAGGGGAGGCGGTGCCAAGTCGGATCTAGCAGCTGTCCTGCTGGGGTGAATCGCCCATGGTTTTGCTAGCATTTCGATTTGTTCGGCAGGCACTCTCTCGAGGGGATTTGGTCCGCGCAGCATGTTGTCCCCCTCAAGATGCCATCCTTCAAACTGTCGTCACTGCGGGCCTATTGCTTGCGGTGGTATGAAGAGGTCGCACTATGTCTGGCAGTTCGAAGATGTGGTAGAGGTGGGTCCATCCCAAAACGGGCGGAATTTTTGGCCAAAAGCATCAGTATTGGCCTAGGGGCGGGCGATGGATTGCCTGCCGAGGGGCAGCGACTGCCTGGTCAGCGATAGAAGTCGATCCACTTCAACTCGATCGACTGCGGTGCCTCCTCCAGCCACGCTGTCGGAAGTTCGACGGTAAAAGTTCGGGCTGATCCCAGCGGAGTTGTTTTCTGGGGAGATCCCTTCAGTTCCTTTGCTGTAGGTGACACGACCTTTTTCCGCCACGTTTCCAGCGACTCTCCTTCTTGGGTAGTT
>JBIINB010000016.1:0-55268 GCA_044337705.1 Pirellulaceae bacterium
GGAAGAATCGGCAACCATGCGTGGTAGCCTTCGCGGCATGGGATGAGAGTTTCTGGGCTCCATGCGTTGCAGCGATCCGCACACTGCAGTCAAGCTTCAGTCCCGGGCCGCTACCAGACCAACCGAATGCGACACGGCGGCATGGAGATGCCGCAAGGACGGCGTTGAGGGAGATCAGTCGTCGCGGGACCGGGATTCAGTCAGGAATCTTGGGTTGGCAATACCATCAGTCACCGCGTTGGCGCAGGCAGCAAACGAAGCGTGCAGCTGCCGTTCACTAAGCATCCCCACGCGCGACTTGCGCAACTGGCAGATCGGCGATGTGCGTCCGACAATCGACTTTGGGCAGGCTAGACTTCCAGGAACAGTCGGGTTGGATCTTCGATCACTTCCTTGATGGTCCGGAGGAAAGTGACCGCTTCCCTCCCATCAATGATCCGGTGATCGTAGGTCAGGGCAAGGTACATCATCGGCCGCACCACCACCTCGCCCTGGACAGCAACAGGGCGATCCTGGATCGAATGGAGTCCCAGGATGGCACTCTGAGGCGGATTGACGATAGGTGTGGAAAGGAGCGACCCGTAGATGCCACCATTGCTGATGGTGAAGGTACCACCTTCCAGATCTTCCGGCATCAGCCTGTTTTCCATCGCCTTTTTGGCAAATTCGCCAATCGTCCGTTCGATGGAGGCAAAAGACATCAGTTCGACGTTCCGCAAGACAGGAACGACCAGCCCCTTGCCGCCGCCGATGGCAATTCCGATATCGGCGTAATTGCGGTAGACGATATTGTTGCCACGGATCTCCGCATTGACGGCGGGAAAACGACGCAGCGCTTCGCAGGCTGCTTTGGCGAAGAAGGACATGAAGCCCAGCTTCACCCCATGCTTCTCTTGGAATGCATCGCGATATTTGTTGCGCAGCTGCATCACCGGCTGCATGTCAACTTCGTTGAACGTGGTCAGCAAAGCGGCCTGGTGCTGGGCCTGAACCAATCGCTGAGCGATCGTCCGCCGAATCATGCTCATTGGCTTGACTTCTTCAGCACGTTGGCCGCTAGCGGCAACGGGAAGTGCAGCGGGGGATTCTAGAGCCTGTTTGCTGGAGGCGGCTGGGGCCACCAGAGTGCCCTGCGATGGCGTGCTGGCCACAGGGGCAGCAGGAACGGCTCTCTGAACGTCTTCCTTGAGCACTCTTCCGCCCGGACCACTTCCGACGACTTGGTCGGGACGAAGCCCTTTTTCTTCCATCATTTTTTGTGCCGCCGGCATGACGTGTCCAGTGGCTGATGGCTTGGATGCCGGGTTGCTGGTGGCTGCGGAGGGCGCTGCTGGAGCGGTTGTGGCGGCAGCAGCCGGCTTGGCCGACGGATCAATTTCCGCGATCGCCTCACCAACCGTAGCGAATTGCTCTTTGGACTTCAGGATCTTGGTGAGCACCCCGGCCACTGGGGAGGGAACCTGTACGGTGGCTTTTTCGGTTTCCAATTCCACCACTTCTTCGCCAGCCTGAACCCAGTCTCCTTCCTTCTTCAGCCAGTTGCTGATCTGGACTTCCTGGATACTTTCGCCGACTGAGGGAACAACAAGCTGAGCCATGACGATTCGTGGTTCCGGTGGAATTGGGAGGGAGACCCTGGGGCAAGCGGGTGGGCTCCCGGTTGATGGTGGTTATCGGCCCGCCCGCTGGCCGAGCCTGCAAAGAATTCAGGATAGCGACGCGAGGGAAGTTTCTCTAGACGCCCTAATCGCTAAGCTCCTCAAGTTCCTCCCCGTCGGTATCCAGCGAGGCGGTTCCGCCTCGAGGCGTGCCGGTCTCCCATGAAGGCCAGTGGGAACTGGCTCGCCCCCGGATTCCCTGCTCTTACACCCCTTCAAAGGCAGCGTCGAGGATTTCTCGCTGTTCCAACTTGTGTGTTGCCAGCGATCCGGTCGACGGGCTGGCCGACTCCGGACGGCAGATCAGACGCAACGGGAAACGGCTCTGCAAGGCGTCGCCAAACCGCATCTTGATGTGGGTCCACGACCCCATGTTGGCAGGCTCTTCCTGGAACCAGACCAGGTCGGTCCCCTTGGCAAAGGGGACCAGGGCAGCTAGCAGTTCTTCGCTGGACAGGGGATAAAGCTGCTCGATGCGGACGATAGCCACATTTTTCACTCCGCGTTTCTGCCGTTCTTCTGCCAACTCATAGTAAGCTTTCCCGGTGCACAGGATCACGCGGTCGATCGCAACTCCAGTAGCCAGATCTTCCATTAGGATTTTCTGGAAAGAACCTTCGGTGAATTCCTTGGCGGCCGAAACGCACAGGGGATGCCGCAACAGGCTCTTGGGAGTCAGAACCACCAGCGGTTTGCTCCAAGGACTGAGCACCTGCCGGCGCAGAAGATGGAACATCTGCGATGGAGTGGAGGGCTGGCAGACCTGGATGTTGTGTTCGGCTGTCGCCTGCAGCATCCGCTCCATCCGGGCGCTGCAATGCTCAGGCCCTTGTCCTTCGAAACCGTGCGGCAGCATCATCACCAATCGGCTTAGGCGACCCCACTTGTCTTCCGCACTGACGATGAACTGATCGACAATCACCTGAGCGACATTCCAGAAGTCCCCGAACTGGGCTTCCCAAGCAACCAGGCCCTCTGGGCAGTCGAGGCTGTAGCCATATTCGAAGCCAAGCACCCCGGCTTCGGAGAGCGGGCTGTTGATGATCTCGATCCTTGCCTGATTGGGACTGAGATTGGCCAGGGGCATGTACTCGGAATTGTCTTCGGTATCGTGCAGGACGGCATGCCGATGCGAGAAGGTACCGCGTTCGCAGTCCTGCCCGGACAATCGAACCGGATGACCTTCCAGCAGCAGGGAAGAAAAGGCGAGTGCTTCCCCGGCCGCCCAATCCAGCGGCTTGGTGCCCTCCGCCATCTCCTTTCGTAGCTCGAACAGGCGCAGCAGCTTTTTGTGGAGATGGAAGGTGGAAGGAATATCGCACAGCTTCAGCAGTTGATCCTTCAGCTGCTGTGGTGTGATGTTCGTATCGACCAGCTTCCCTGCCGGCTCCGCACCACCGTAATACCCCTGCCAGCAACCGCCAAGAGTCTGCAGGTCGGATACGTACTCTTCCGACTTGGCCAGGTCGAACTCCTTGGATAGTTTGTTGTGGCGGGCTTCCCCGATCGCGTCAGCCTCCTGCCGTGACATGCCACCCATCTCCAGCAGTCGCTCCAGATAGCTCTCGCGCACGCTCTTCCGCTGGTCGATCGCTGCGTACATCAACGGCTGGGTGAATCGCGGTTCATCCCCTTCGTTGTGGCCCAGCTTGCGATAGGCGTACATGTCGATCACGACATCCCGCTTGAACTCATGGCGGAAGTCCATCGCCAGATCGACCACCTGCGCCACCGCTTCCGGATCCTCACCGTTGACATGAAAGATCGGAATCTGAAGCATCTTCGCGACATCGGTGGCGTAGATGCTGGACCGACCTTCTTCGGCTTCGGTGGTGAAGCCGATCTGGTTGTTGATGATTACATGCAGAGTGCCGCCGGTATGGTAGCCACGCAGCTGGCTGAGATTGAGCGTCTCTTGAACCACCCCTTCGCCGGCAAATGCGGCATCGCCGTGAATGAGAATCGTCAGCTGCTGCTGACGCTGCAGGTCCTTCTCGCGATCCTGCTTGGCTCGGCAACGCCCAAGAGCCACCGTGTTGACGAACTCCAGATGGCTGGGATTGAAGCAGAGGGAGATATGGACTTTCTTGCCGGAGCTGGTCGTCCAGTCGCTGCTGTATCCCATGTGGTACTTCACATCGCCGCCACCTCGGTGCAGCTCCGGCTTCGGATCGTTGTAGGCCCAGAAGATGCTTTGCGCTCTCTTCTGCATGATATTGGCCAGCACATTCATCCGGCCCCGGTGCGCCATCGCCATAACGACGCCCTGAACATTCTGCTGGCCCGCCTTCTCCAATGCCAGATCGAGGAGAGGAATCAGGCTTTCGGCACCCTCAAGCGAAAAGGTCTTTGCCCCGACAAACTTCTTGCGGACAAATTCCTCGAAGATGGTGGCATCCGCCAATCGCGTGTAGATCCGTACCTGGACATCCCGCGACAGTTCCAGCCGGTTCTCGACGCTTTCCATCCGCGCCTGCAGCCAATCCCGAATATTGCGATTGTCGATATGGGTGAACTGGGCACCAATGCTGCGGCAGTAGGTGTTGCGCAGCTTGTTGAGGATGTCTCCCAGTGTCCTCGAATTGACATACTGAAGGGAATTGCAGGTGAATGGGCGATCGAGATCCTGCTGAGTGAAGCCATGCGACTGGGGATCGAGTTCCGGAGGGCGCTGCCTGGCAATTCCAAGGGGATCGAGCTGGGCGATCAGGTGCCCGCGGACGCGGTACTCACGCACCATCTGGTCTACCCGCTCCTGCATCTTCGCCAGCCACATCGCTTCGCGAGCCGACGGGTCGCTGTTCCAGTCTTTTGAGTCGGCTCCCTCGCCCGCTTCCGCCGTCATTGGTTCGGCTGAATTCTGTGAGACGAGCGAAAACTCTTCGAAGTACTTCCTCCAGACCTCCGAAACGCTCGAAGGGTCGCGAACATACTGAACGTACAGGTCATCGATGTAATCGAGACTGTAAGTGTTCATGCTGAGCTTCCATCAGCCGCAGGATGCGGCATCTTGTCCTAGGGAATTGGTAAAAAAGCGGATTGGCCCGATATGGTATAGTTTATCCGATCGCCATAATTTGGCCATGCCAAAAGATTGCGATACCAAGCCCAAGAAGGGGGCTTTCCGCCCCTAAACATCCCACAAATGGCAGCTTCCACACCCTTACCGAAGTGTTAGAGCACCCCCAAACACCCCCCATTCTTACACCCCGGGACGGCAAGGGTGCGAAATAGAGTTTCTCCGCGTCGAATGCAAGCGACGCCCCAAGGGAGGCATCTGGGTATTGGCACTACAGAAGTACCGAAACGGGATGACCAGACACTGGGAGCCATTTGAACTGGTACTTGTTTTAGGAGTCGACCGCTCATCGATGTACTAGGCATCGATGTACTAGGCATCGATGTACTAGGCATCGATGTACTAGGCATCGATGTACTAGGCATCGATGTACTAGGCATCGATGTACTAGGCAGCTGTCTTCGTAGCAGGAGCAGATCCCATTGGAACCGGGAAAGCGGGGAGAAAGCCAGTCGCAAGCTACGGGAAAGAAATGGCGCCGAATCGAAGGTCGGGGGTTCGGGTCGGTGCTTCTGCCTTTGAGGTCATGAATGCCAATGCGGCGGAGGAACCGAGGCAAGAACCGATCACCTTCGTATCGATCCGTCCTCGCCACCCGACCACGACTCTAAAAACTCTTCTGCCCTTTGCAGATGACTGGCCAGTTTTTCCGGTGCCATGCGGTCGATCTGCGAGGCGATCATTCTCATTCGAGGATGCTTGCCCCAGGCTTCGCGATGCTTGGCCACCATCCGCCAGTAGAGCGCATCCCATACCTCGCACCACGGCCCTTCCCGAAAATCGCTCATCCTCTTCACATAGGCCGAACCGCTGATGTAGGGCTTGGTGGTGATCCATCCGCCGTCCGCCTGCTGGCTCATTCCATACACATTAGGGACCATCACCCAGTCGTATGCATCGATGAAACACTCCATGAACCAGCGATACACCTCATCGGGATGCACCTCACAGAGGAAAAAGAAGTTTCCAAGGATCATCAGTCGTTCGATGTGATGGCAGTACCCCCATCGATAGACTCGTCTGAGGACCGCATCGAGCGGATCGATACCAGTCTGGGCGCGATAGACAGAAGGGGGGATTGCTCGGTGGTGCTCCCATGCATTGCGGGACCGCTGGGCGCGACCCTTCCAAAGATAGACCCCGCGCATGTACTCTCGCCATCCAATCACCTGCCGGATGAATCCCTCGATCGAATTGATCGGATACCGATCAACCTTCTGGACGGCTGCCTGGACCACTTCCTTCGGCTGAATCAACCCAATATTGAGCATCGGGGTGAGCACCGAGTGAAACAAAAACGGCTCCTTCTGGTCGATGGCATCTTCGTAATCGCCGAAGTTCGCCAGTCGCTCGTCGACAAAGCGATTCAGCCATTCCAGCGCCAACGTGCGGTTCCAGGGATAAGCCAGCGGTTGCCGATCCCCGATCGATTCAGGAAATTTCCGCTCGACATAGTCGGACGCCTCCAGGCAGGTATCGTCGATTGGCAGGTTCGGCAACGCCGGGATCGCTAGTCCCTTCGGTAGTTTCTTCCGATTCTCCGGATCGAAACTCCACTGTCCCCCCAGCGGCTTGGCCTGGGCGTCCAGCAGGATTCCCTGTCGTTTTCTCTGGTCGATATAAAACTCGGTGAAGAAAAGTTTCTTCTTACCTTGAGCGAACTGATCGAACTGATCGATCGGCGTCAGCCAGTGCGGGTCATCGATCCATCGCCATTCGATCTTTTCCTTGGCGGCATCCTCCTGGCACTGCCTGGTCAGCCAGTCATCGCAGGGATCGATCGCGATTGCCTGACGGCAACCCAATTTTTTTAGATGGGCGGCCAGCGAATTACTGGCCAATTGCCCCGCCTCGAGGTAGTGGACCTGGTGCCCACACTCCGCCAGATGCCTCTGGTAGCTTTTCATCGACGCGCGATGAAGGAGCAACTTCTGTCGGTGGAAACGGTACTGCGAAAACAGCAGCGGTGCTTCCACCAGCACGACCATCTCTACGTTGTGCAGCCCAGGATGGTGGTCCTGGAGTTGATGCGGGAAGACGACCAGAGCCGTCATCGCGGGCTGCCTTGTAGCCGCAGCGAAATGAGCCGGCCTGGGTAGCTAATGGGAGGCGACACTCTTGCGTCCTTCCTTCTTCTGCTGAAATTCTTCGTCGTCCAAGTGAACCGACGGGATCCATTGCGGCAGCAGGCCGCCGGCCAGCATGCCTAGGATCGAGGCACCCAGACCGATGATCTGCGGGGGAACGATCGCCCACGGATGCTCGGAACTCTCTGGGAGGTATTTTTCCATCGCCAGCCAAGCACCTAGCCCCATCAGGATGGAAAAGAGCGCCCCTTGCGTCGATGCTTTGGGCCAGAAGACGCCGAAGGCCAGCGGAACAAAGGCGGCCACCAGTGTCACTTTATAGGCGTTCTGCACCATTTCATACATCGTGCTGGTGGAATTGACCGCAAACCAAGTGGCGGCGATCGAAAAAAGAACCAACACCGTGCGCAGAGCCCATAGCAGATGCTTGTCATCCAGATGCTTGATGAACGGCTGGATGACGTTCTCCGTGAAGAGGCTGGAGGGGGCCAGCAGCGTTCCGCTGGCGGTGGAAAGAATCGCCGACAGCAACGCGCCGAAGAAAAGGACTTGAGTCCAAAGCGGTGTTCGTTTGAGAATCAGATCGGGAAGGATGCGTTGGATTTCGCGCGAGTCGTCGCTGGCAAACAGGTCGTTGTAAGCTGGATCGATCACCACGGCTGCATAAGCGATGAACATCGGGATGAAGGCGAAGAGAAAATAGAAGAAACCTCCAGTTAGCGTTCCGGCCACTGCCGTCTTTTCATCCTTGGCACTAGTGACCCGTTGAAAGACGTCCTGCTGGGGGATCGAACCCAGCCCGAAAGTTAGGAAAGCCGCCGCCCAGGCCCACCATGCTTTGGCATCCCCTTCCGGTAAGAAGCGGAATTTACCTTCCTCCGAGGCTTGCTGCAGCACCTTGCCGACACCGCCCGCCTGGCCAGCCAGGAAGTAGGCGACCAGCAGCAGGCCGATGACGATCGCTGCAGTCTGCACCAGGTCGGTCAGCGCCACCGACCACATACCGCCAAACAGGGTGTAGATCGAAACGATGACCGAGCCGATGAGGATGGCCTGGTTGAGCGTGAAGGCGCCATCCCCCAGGACATAAAGCACCAGTCCCAGGGCAGTCATCTGAGCGCTGGTCCAACCCAGGTAAGACAGAGTGATCGCCAGGGACGTGATGACTTCAACCACTTTACCGTACCGCTTGTGATAAAAGTCTCCGATCGTCAGCAGGTTCATGCGATAAAAACTGCGGGCGAAAAAGAGCCCCACCATCGCCAAGCAGAATGCAGCTCCAAATGGATCCCCCGAAATCCCCGACAGCCCGTCGCGCGCGAAGGTGGCCGAGATCGAAAGCAACGTTTCCGCACCAAACCAGGTTGCAAAAACGCAGGCGAAGTTCATATAGAAGGGGAGGGAGCGGCCTGCCACCATGAAGTCCTTCGCACCGTGGACGCGTCGGGAAGCATACAAGCCGATGGCGACAGTGGCGGCCATATACAGGCCGATTGCAAGCAGCAGCGGGGACATCAATCAGGACCCTTTCCATTGCGGACTAGGTGATCAAGAATAGATCCAGGTAGGCGGCCAGGATCTCAAAGCAACATAGTTCGCCTCGACGGTATAAATCGGTCACCGGTGCCTAGCTTTTCCAAACGCAAAGGCCAGTCGCTCGACTGCTGGACAGCCAACCCGCGCGAAGGGATGGACCGTATTGGGATCGGAAAAGCCGAGGAAAATCGTAGCATTTCCCCCCATGCCATGCATAGGTCACCTCCCTCATTGGCGCGATTGATCGACCGACCAGGATTTGGTAGCTTGCGGACTCGACGGAGTCGAGAAGTCAGCCGGCAGGTCAGGGAAGGCGAAGGAAGCGTTCGATGGAACCATCGCTGTTGGGAGAGGGGCTGCAGGCGGAAGCCGGTCCTTCTTTCATTTCGACCAACGACGGTCCGTTTGATGGATTTGGGCCCGATCGCTGGCTACCCTATCCACAACCGCCATTATGGCGCGGGCGTGGCGATTCACCGGAGACGCTCCGCCACTGGGTAAGATCCGAAGCACCGCAAAGACCGGCTGTCTATGGCATGCTGGATGCCACCGGTAGGCTGATCTACGTCGGGAAATCGAAATGCGTTCGGTCGCGCCTGCTGAGCTATTTTCTACCAGGAAATGAAGAGGAAAAGGCGGGGAAGATTCGCCGCAATGCGGTGGAGATTGTGATTGAACCGCAACCTAGCGAGTTCGCGGCGCTGCTCCGAGAACAGGACCTGATCCGGCGATTCGAGCCGCGTTGGAACGTGCAGGGGATGCCCAAGCGTCAACGCCCCATGTTCCTATGCGTGGGACGCGGTCCTGCAGCGACGCTTTACGTCAGCCGCCAACCCGATGCCCTGGCGATTCACTGGGCCGGCCCATTCTGGGGCGCCTCCCGACTGCGGCGCGTGGCCGAAGTGCTGCAGAGAAGCTTTCAGATGCGCGATTGCAATCAGAAGACGCCGATCGATTTCTCCGGGCAGCTGGAGCTCTTTGAACAGGCCCGTGCAGGATGCTTGCGCAGGGAAATCGGTACCTGCCTGGCTCCCTGCGCTCAAGGTTGCACGCGCGGCGCCTACCAGAGGCAGGTCGATGCCTGTATCCGGTTCCTGGACGGAGAAGGCGAAGAGGTGATCGAGCAGCTGAAGCAGAAGATGCTGGTGGCATCCCAGCGACTGCTGTTCGAGGACGCGATACGACTTCGCGAAGATTGGAAAATGGTCCAGTGGCTGCGCGAGCGTATCGTCCGCCAGCAAGCCGCCAGAAGACTCTACCATGGGCTCTACACACTTCCTGGCCACGATCAGCAGGCAATCGCCTATCAGATCGACCGCGGCCAAGTCGTCGCCGCCCACCGTCTCCCCAAATCCCGCTCCGGCCTGCGGCAGCTGGTCGGCCGATTGCGCGATGGATGGAGCCTGCCGACCAAGTCGGCAAGGCTTTCCAGCGGTGAGCAATCGGAGCAATTGGCGCTGGTGGCTGCATGGTTTCGCAAGTACCCCCAAGAACGCAGGCGGCTACTTCCTCCCCAAGATACCTCGACAACCAATTGAATCGCTCTTGGTCCGTTCGTCGGTCTCGCTGTTTGGGACTTGATTCGCTAAGGAAGGCCAAGATCGAAAAGGAACCGTTTTTCAAGCCGACTGACGGACGACCTCTAAAATATCGTCGGGAACGCCATCCACCTGCCGTCGTTGGCCCGTTCGATGGTTGTCGATACTTCGCCGCGCCGCTACTGTACGTTGCAAGTGGAAGAGCGGCGGATCGGGCGAGGGGTCATTCCCCTTACGGCATCCTTAAAGAGCCACGTCCATCGGCCGCTGAAAATTGCAAGCAGAAGGAAGATAGCTTCAAGTAGGTGCAGGCGGCCCTTTGGCCCTGGCAGCCATTTCATCGGAACTTAGAACACAGCAGGAGTTTGTCGATGCGAGATTCCATCCGATATGGGTTGGGCAGGACGGATTCGACCGGTCCCATTCCGAAGCGATCGGCTCAGCTCATACGCCGCGCCGCCATTGCGATGCTGGTCGCAATCTTTGCATCGCCATCTTCCGCCCAGGAGGCTCCGCAGGGAGCTGCTTCGGGTATCGAACAGCAATACCGTAGCCGGCAGACCAAGCCAGGTGATGACTTCTACCGCTACATCAATGATGGCTGGCTGGAAACAACAAAGATCCCAGAGGACCAGTCAAACTACGGCTCTTTCTCCGTGCTCGATGATGCCAACAAGGCATTGATCCGCAAACTGATCGAAGAAGCAGCCGGCAATCCAGCCGCTACCGGTCCTGCAGCGCAGGTCGGTTCACTCTACCGTTCCTACGTCGACCTGGAAGGCCGCAACCAGAAAGGGCTCCAGCCGATCGCCGGTTGGATCCGAAAGATTCGGGCGATTGAATCGAAGTCCCAGTGGGCTGAGATGGCCGGCCAACTCAGTCGAGTCGGCATCGGGGGATTCTTCGGCATGGGAGTCGAACCGGATGCGCGAAAATCAGATCAGTACGCCGTCTACATGGGGCAGTCCGGCACCACGCTTCCCGACCGCGACTACTACCTCAAGGAAGAGGGGCGTTATGCAGAGGCCCGAGCCGCGCTCCAACAGTACGCTCAGTCGATGTTCCAGTCGGCAGGGCACCCCGATCCCGCCAAAGCGGCTCAGCATGTGATCGACCTGGAAACCCTTTTTGCCAAAGCGCAGTGGGAAAAGGTGCTGCTACGAGATCCGGTCAAAAACTACAACAAAATGCAGGTCGATCAGGTCAAGCAGTTGCTGAGCAAGTTCGACTGGGATGCCTATAGCCGAGGGATGGATTACCAGGCGAAAGGGTCGCTGATTGTCGGACAGCCTTCCTTCTTCGAAGAGGCGAATCAGATTTTTGAGAAAGCATCGCTGGAGTCATTGAACGACTTTCTGCTTTTCTCGCTGATCGATCATTACGCCCCGGCGCTCGATCAAGGAATGGTCGATCGCCATTTCGCATTCCACGAGACCGCGTTGAGCGGCGTCACAGAACAGAAGCCACTCTGGCGACGTGGCGTAGAAATTTGCAACGGAAGACTGGGCATGCCGGTCGGCCAGATGTATGTCGATGCATCCTTTTCTAAAGAAGCCAAGACGCGGATGGAGCAATTGGTCGCCAACTTGAAGACCGCCTTCGCCAAGCGGATCGAAAACTTGGCTTGGATGGGTAATGGAACCAAACAGCAGGCTTTGGAGAAGCTCTCGAAGTTCACCACCAAGATCGGCTATCCAGATCGCTGGAAAGATTACAGCTCCGTCCAACTCAAACCGGACGATTTGGTCGGTAATCTCGATAAGATCGCACAGTTCGAGCATCACTATGAATTGGCAAAAATGGGCAAGCCGATCGATCGGACCGAGTGGTTCATGCCACCCCAGATCGTCAATGCCTACTACAACCCTCTGATGAATGAAATCGTCTTTCCTGCGGCGATCCTCCAGCCACCATTTTTCAATCTCCAGGCGGACGACGCGGTCAACTACGGCGGAATCGGTGCCGTCATCGGGCACGAGATCAGCCATGGCTTTGATGACAGCGGTAGCCAGTTCGATGGCGATGGCAACCTCAGGAATTGGTGGACCGAAAAGGACCGCGAGGAATTTGAACGGCGAAGCGAACAGTTGGTGACACAGTACTCTCAGTACAAGCCATTTCCGGATATGGCCGTCAATGGCAAGTTCACCCTCGGAGAAAACATCGGGGACCTGGGGGGCATGGCGGTCGCCTATGATGCCTACCAGCTTTCGCTCGGTGGCAACCCATCGCCGATGATCGATGGCATGACGGGCGACCAACGATTCTTCGCCGGGTGGGCTCAGGTTTGGCGGCGCAAGTATCGCGAAACGGAGTTGCGCAAACGCCTGCTGACCGATCCGCACTCCCCCAGTCAATATCGGTGCAACGGCATCCTGTCGAACATCGACAAATTCTACGAAGCGTTTGCCGTCCAACCGGGAGACCCGATGTACATCGAACCAGAGAAAAGGGTCAGGATCTGGTGATCTAGCCGATGCCGTCTGCGGTTCCTGCAAGAACGCACTGGAGTGGTACCGAACACCTTTTAGCCTGCCCGGAACGGCAGGCCCAGAACGGCAGGCCCGGAACGGCAGGCCCAGAACGGCAGGCCCAGAAGGGCAGGCCCAGAACCGAAGGCTAGAAACGGCATGCCTGCTGTGCCGTCAAAGGCCCACCTAACTGGAGAAGGCGATCCGAGTTCCAGGAATGGGCAGGCAGGGTCGATGCCGATTCGAGGCTTTTTTGTCGCCCCTATATCTCTCTCAGGAAATGGCTTGGAGCCACTTCCTGGACGGCATGGGACGTTTGGATCGGTTTGAGTGAAGCAAGCCCGTGCTGCTACCGGCGAAGGAACTGAGGGAATAGAAGGATGGAAGACGTAGGCCAGATTCCGCTGCAACCTGCGACTCCGAAAGGCGCGATACCTTTACTGCCTGTCGATCGACGACTGCGGCAGGGAGCTTGGCTGTGGCTGGGTTCGCTGGGAATGTTTTTTCTCTCGACCCTGATCCTATATGCCGTTTACGTCGCCCTGCGAACTCCCGAGCAGCGGGAGGCGATGCGGGAACCGCTCCATATTCCCGTAGGATTCTGGTGGAGCACCTTGGCGCTTTTGGTCATCTCTGGGCTGCTGCACTGGGCCTCTCAGGTAGCGAAAGTCGATCAATACCGAAGACTGACATGGCTGACCGGCGCTGCGTTTCTCTTCTCGGTCATATTCCTGGTGGTGCAATGGCCATCGATGCAACAACTGCTCACGCAGCATCAAAGATCGGCATCCCCGGCCCTTTCTGCTTTTGCCATGACCTATCTGCTGGTGCTGATCCACGCTCTTCATGTCCTGGGCGGGATTATTGCACTAGCTTGGGTCTTCGTCGGTTCGTTGCTGAAGTGGTACGATCATGAGCGACACTATGGGGTTCAGTTCTGTGCTGCGTACTGGCATTTTCTGGATGTTGTCTGGATTTGCATGCTGGTTTGCTTTGCCCTGGCAAGTCATTGGTTGGTGGCGGGATCGCCCTAAGGTGCGTTGGTTCGCATACAGCCCCTGCCGTCTGCGGTGGGCTGGCTGGAGATGCTCTATCCGCGTTGTGTTTTTGGTGCATCTCTCCTTTTTTTTTGCCACCTTCCGCTCGGCCCCCGCGCAGGAGAGCTTCGTGGAGCCACCCGATCCCCAGGGACCTCCCGAGGTATGGAGGGAACTGTGGGATGGAGAGTCCTTGTCTCCCTGGCGTCCTCTCGGAGCAGCCGACCCATTCATTGCCCGTCCCCCAGTGCTGATCGGGAACTGGACAGGGGGACGCGAGGATGCGGTTCTGGTGCACCAAGCTTCCGTTGGTGACGGGGAAGTGGTAATCGAATTCCGATTGGATGGGAAAGATCTGAATGCCGGGATCCTTGTTGGGAAACCGGCTGAAGGCCCCCAAGGGAAGCGGTGGCAAGGAATCCAGATCGAATGCGATGGCAGCCAACGGCAATGGACAGGTGCCCTCTTTGACATGACCAACCAAAGATGGCTGCAAACTCTGGAGAAGAACCCAGCGGCAAGGGCAGCCTTCCAGGCCAGCCAGTGGAACGAATTGCGGGTGCGTTGGGATAAGGAACGTATTCAAACCTGGATCAACGGTGTTCCTGCCGCCGACCTCAAATCCAATACCTTGGTGGGCGATCTGCAAATTGCTCTGCAAATCCACCCGACCGGTGCGTCGCGGCAGGGGCAATGGCACGTGCGTCTTTTTCGATTTCGTCCCTTGGGATCGCCTTGGAACGATCCTTGAGCGATCCCTCGTAGGCCAGGGGCAGGGAGACGCAACCCAGTCCCAGTACTCGCAACCCTTCCTGCGCTGACTACTCCACATCGGGCCGCGTATTGCAAATCCCCAAGCCGGAAACCTGGTTCGCAGGACAAATCCGGGCCAATTGCTACTGGCGATTTCTCCTTTGGATGCTCAGCCCCCGATCCTAGCAGCCGTTTGAACATGGTCATCTTCACTGTTTTCAACCTCTCCAAGCTCAGACCAGAGCTCACAGCGGCTAGCAGCACCTGGGCATTCGGCTCCGCTTTGTGATCGCTTCCTTGCCATCACCCGTCCTGTTGAATTCTTCGACCATTCTCTAGGACGATTTGAAAGCCGGAAAAGGCATAAACCCAGGGGAATGGACGTCACCCAGTTTGTTCCCACCGCGGGTGGCAGTCTTGCTGAGCCGCCAGATAGGGCTCACGGGGAACCTTGGCAGCAAGCTCCAGGGCCGGGTCGAGAAAGCCGCCAGGAAAGGAAAGAAAAACGGGAAATCACTGCTTCCTGAGTTAACTAAACCAGCATAGAAGCGGGCCTAATGGAAGAAAGATTCCCTTTATTTATCTTGATCCTTCATAATCATCCGGTACATTTCACAGTAGCCGGTGTTCGAGAGGATGGCCCGGCGCTAGCCATCCAGAGGCGTCCGTAGGTCCTTGCCCGCTGGGTCTGAGGGATCGAATGGAGCGGTTGACGGTCCCACTTGTCTTGATGATTTGGCGTTCTACTGAGGCTTTCCTAGCCGTCATTTTTCTATTCGTATGGAGGTTCCGATGAAACGTTGTCCTGGTAAGTCCCGTTTGGGATTTACGCTGGTGGAACTCCTGGTGGTGATCGCCATCATCGGAGTTCTGGTCGGCTTGTTGCTTCCAGCGGTTCAGGCCGCGCGGGAAGCGGCTCGTCGAATGAGCTGCACCAACAATCTGAAGCAGATTGGCCTGGCGCTGCAAAACTACCATTCGGCCATGCGTGCGTTCCCTCAGAGCGGAGTTTCGGGAGTGGGTGGAACGCCCAATCCACAACTGCCGTACCACTACACTTGGTGCTTCGCAATTCTTCCGTACATCGAACAGACGACGATTTACGACGCGACTGACAAGAGCATTCGTGTTTGGGGACAGCCAGTCGTTTCGCATCGCGTCCCTTCGTTCCTCTGTCCATCGGATGCGGGTTACAAAAAGGCCAGCGAAACCCACGGGATCGCCGTGACCAATTACGCCGGATCGGAAGGCTACCACTGGTGGCGAGAGGCTTGGCTTGGCAATTGGTGGAATCCTCCGTACCTGAATGACGTGGGCGACACCGCCGACTTCTCGGGGCTGTTCACCATCGGACGCGATATGACGATGGCCGATATCACCGACGGCACCTCCAACACGATTGTGGTGGCGGAAAGCGAGTCGTACGGATTCAAGTGGGGTAAGGGCCTGTGGGACCGACCTCCGGGATCGAACACCGGCAAGCGACGTCTTCGCGGTGGCGAAGCGGTTTTCCGATCGGCTTTTGTTTTCTCCCCTGTTTGTGGTGAAGGTGCAGAGCTGGGTTGGTATCGATTCCCCGACGGATCGAACCGTCCCGGTGGTTGCTCTTGGTTCCGTGCTGGACCTCACGCCTTCACGCCGACCTACCTGACTGCCTGGGGACCAAACAACGAATGGCCTGGCGCCAGCTCGATGCACTCCGGTGCCATCAACGTCGCTCGTGGAGATGGCTCGGTATCGACGATTGCCGCCAACATCGACCCCGTGGTCTGGATGATCATCAACGGCGTTGCGGACAGCAAGAACCCGGTAGCGGGCAAGGGCATCGACGAAAACTAATCGGAAGCGAAAGGTAGATTGAGGATGCGAATTTCGAAAGCGTTGGCACTGCTTCTCTGTTTGATGGCGATTCCTTCCATTGTCGGCTGTGGCCCGGTGAAGGAAGATCCAACCAAACGCGAAGGATTTAAGGATACCAGCGATCCCAGCAATATCGGCAACCTGGGGATGCCCACCGATGTGAAGGGTGCTGGAGCACCTGGCGAGGAACAGAAGTAAGGGCGGAAAGGCCCTTGGGCCGAACGCCTTCGTCCGATTCAGGGACATGGAGACCATGGGTGTTTCCATGTCCTTTTTTTTTGCTGGAGTATCGCATGCCAGTTGGCTGGAAAACTTGGACCTCCGAAAGACGAAAGGAGTTCGATTGAACACGCCATGCTTGCAAGTCATCCAGATCAGCAAGGCGTTTCCTGGTGTCCAGGCGCTGGAGGAGGTATCGCTGGAGCTCCACGCGGGCGAGGTCGTTGCCCTAATGGGGGCCAATGGTGCTGGTAAGAGCACCCTGATTCGATTGCTGGCGGGTGCGACGCAGGCCGATGGCGGAGCGATCAGGATCGATGGCCGACCGGCTCGACTTGCCAATCCGGCTGATGCGCTTCGAGCCGGTATCGGGGTGATCCACCAAGAGTTTTTTCATGTTCCCCAACTGACCGTTCTGGACAACCTCTTCCTGGGTCACCGGCGGCCTCTGGGAGTGATTTCCCGACGGCAGGAGGCTGACGCAGCGCAACAGATCTTGCAGCGGTTGGGGATGTCGATCGACCTCGACGCACCTTGCGGCCGACTGTCGGTGGCGGAACAGCAGATGGTAGAAGTGGCTAAATGTTTGCTGCGCAAGGTGCGCGTGCTTGTACTGGATGAACCGACGGCAGCTTTGACGCCACGCGAAAGCCAGCAGTTGCTGGACTTCATCAGCACGTTGCGCGCGGAAGGGCTGGCGATTCTCTATGTCAGCCATCGGCTGGATGAAGTGTTTCGCATCGCGGACCGGATCGTGGTCCTTCGCGATGGACGAACGGTTGCACAAGGCCCCGTCTCTGGGTGGCAGAGGAAACCGCTTATCGAGGCGATGGTTGGCAGGCCGTTGGAATCGGAGTACCCGAAGGAACAGGCAGCGATCGGGGATGTGGTGCTGCGATGTCGGAAGCTTGGACGCGGCAAGAGCGTGCAGGATGTATCGCTGGAGTTGCACGAGGGGGAGATCCTAGGCGTTGCAGGGCTAGTGGGCGCCGGCCGTACTGAACTGGCTAGGCTGCTGTTTGGATTGGACCGGCAGGAGACCGGTAGCATCGAACTGGATGGGCTGCCTATCTCGCTTCAGGGGCCGCAGGATGCGATGCGGCTTGGTATGGGCTTCCTGCCGGAAGACCGAAAGAGACAGGGGCTGATCATCGATCATGGGCTGATCGATAACTTTTCGCTTCCTAATCTCTCCTCGTTTTCTCGCGGCGGTTGGATGCGATTGGCGGAGGAGCGGCGAGCCTATGACAGGCAGCAGACCACTCTTGGATGGAGACCCTCTGCTCCCCGAGTCCCTGCCAGACTGCTCAGTGGTGGAAACCAGCAGAAGCTGGTGCTGGGCAAATGGATCCAGCGAGATCCCAGGATCCTCATCCTGGATGAACCGACGCGAGGCGTCGATGTGGGTGCACGTGTGGAAGTCTATCGTTGGATAGTCCGGCTGGCTCAATGTCGCTGTGCCATTCTCTGGGTCAGCTCCGATTTTGAGGAGTTGATTGGCATGAGCGATCGGATTCTGGTGATGCATCGAGGCAGGATCGTTTCGGAGATTCCGGATCCGCGACAAACCAGCGCCAGCGATCTTTTGGCGGCGGCCGTAGGGGTGGACAGGGGAAAAAAAGATGACTGACTTGCAGCGGGGTCGCCAGAACAGTCATCGCACCACGATGTCCTCCTGGTGGAGTTCGGTGCTTGGCGATTACGGAATGGCTATCGTCCTTGCAGGGATGATCGCGGCACTCAGCGGCCTGACGTGGCAGAGCCAGCCTCCAGGGCTGGAAGGTGCCGCTGAGCAATTGATTGCGGTGGCCCAGCAAACCGATCAGCCGATCTGGTTGGTGGGCAGCACCAGCGACGAGGACCGGCGTTTGATCGATCGCTTGCGTCGTGAGATCGCTGACGGCCGCGTGACGAAGATTGTGCAGGGAGGACCGCCCGACTTTCGGCGAGCCGCTCAGGAGCATCCATCCGGAGCGCCGACGCCCTTGCTGCTTTGCAGTTCCCAGGCCGGAAACTGGTCGATTGTGTCCGAGCTAGCTCAGCGTCTTCCCGGTTGGGAGGGTGTCCAAGTGGCGGTTCCCAGGGAGGTAACAGGATCGAGCTTTCTGAGACGCGAGAATCTCATCAATATCGCCAATCAGATTACGGTCATTGCGATGGTAGCGATCGGAATGACGCTGGTGATCCTGACCGGCGGGATCGACCTTTCGGTTGGCAGCCTGATAGCGCTCTCTGCCGTAGTGGCCTGCCAGGGAATCGCCAAATTCTCCGGTGGCGTCGATGCAACATGGCAGGCGGTCGTCGGCTGGAGCGGCCTGGCGATCCTTCTGTGCGCCCTCCACGGCTGGCTCAATGGCATCTGGGTGACTTTCCTGCGTGTCCCTCCCTTCATCGCGACTCTCGCCACCATGCTGATCGCCAGCGGTCACGCATTCATGCTCTCCAAAGGGCAATCGATCGACCAGCTTCCCGCCTCCTTCCGCGCGCTGGGGCAGGCTCGATGGATCGGCGTGCCGGTAGCCGTTTGGATGATGATTGGCTTTTACATCGTATTCCACTGGATCTTGGGGAGAACCACTTTCGGCCGAGCCCTGTATGCAGTGGGAGGTAATGCGGAAGCGGCCAGAATGAGCGGCATTGGGGTGCGGCGGGTGGTGCTGATCGCTTACACCCTCTGCGGGGCAATGGCTGGCCTGGGTGGTGTTCTGCTGAGCAGTCAGCTTCAAAGTGGCGCGGCGACCTATGGGACGATGTATGAGCTACTGGTGATCGCTGCCGTGGTGGTGGGCGGCGCGTCGCTCAGCGGAGGAAGAGGGAAAATCTTGGGGACCTTAATCGGTGCCCTGGTGATCGCCGTAATCCAGAACGGCATGAACCTTCTTGGCGTCGACCCCTTCCTCCAGAAAGTGGTTCTGGGTTACGTCATTCTGGGGGCCGTTCTGCTCGATCGCTGGCGCAGCCGATGAGACGGTTTGCATGTTGCCTTGCGTTCCATCATGCTGATGCCTTGCAGGCTGGAACTGCCTGGCAGAGTGGAATCGGGGGTATGGATTGCATAGGCTGAAAGGTGCCTTCCATGGTGAGCGATAGCCGACAAAAAGATGGGGCGTGGTATCGAATCGTCGGGAGGCTGCATCTCCGAAGCTCTATCGGGCTGGGCGTGGTTCTTGGAATGTATGTTGCCTTGGCTGTCCCAGCCTGGGCGCAAGACGCGTGGAAGGGGCAGATTGACCAATGGGTGAAGGAGCATCGGGGCGAGGTAGCGATTTACATCGACTGGGCCGACTCGTCCACCGACGGCGATTCCTCCCCACTGCTGGAGATCGCATGCGACCGTCCGATGCCAACCGCTAGCCTGATCAAGGTTGCGGTGCTTACAGAACTCTATCGACAGATCGACCAAAAAGAGGTCTCTTCCGACGAACTGCTGGAACTGCGCAAGGAAGATGCAGTGCCAGGTTCCGGTATTCTCACGGAGCACTTTGGCCCTGGGACACGGCTGCCGCTGTCGACGGTGGCACGATTGATGATCGCCTGGTCGGACAACACCGCCACCAACCTGCTTCTGGACCGCTTGGGAATAACCGCGGTCAACCGCACGATGGACTCCCTGGGCTTCGATCAGACCCATGTCCATTCGAAGGTGTTTCGTCGAGACACTTCGGTGGAACCGGAGGCCAGCCAGCGGTATGGGCTTGGACGCACCACGGCAAGGCAAATGGGGCAGTTGCTTTCAAAGATCCACAGGAAGGAACTTTTTGCCGCCGACGCGTCTGAAGCGATGCTGGCGCACCTGGCGGCCTGCGACGATGATACGAAGATTCTCCGGGAACTTCCCAAGTCGCTCAAGGTGCCTCACAAGACCGGTGCAGTCACCGAAGTGAGGACCGACGCCGCATTAATCCCCTTGGGGGAACGCACTCTGGTGGTCGTGATCCTGACAGCCGGAAACGAAGACGGCTCGTGGGGTGACCGCAATGCTGCTGAAATCCTGATGGGGAAGGTGGGCAAGATTCTCTTCGACCAGTTCGCTACCAGACAGACCAATGCCGTGGATGCCGACCAAGCCTCTCTGCAGATCGGTTCGAATGGAAAGAGGGTTCTAGCGCTGCAAAGAACGCTGAATCAGAATCGTCCCGAGAAGGATCGACTGACCGAAGATGGCGAGTTTGGGCCAGCCACTTTAGCGGCGGTCAAAGCCTTCCAGCGACAGCAGCAGCTGGAGGAGACAGGCATTGTCGAAGCGCGGACTTGGGCGAGCCTGGGGGCGATTCGTTGGGAAGCCAACCCGATTCCTTCCCAAGAGGAGCGATCGCGAGTCGAACGGGAGCGGTACCAGAGCGATCTTCATGCCAGCGGCCCCCATGTCTCCGCCAAGGCCTGGGTCATCTACGATCCAAAGTCCGACCAAGTCCTCGCCGGCCAACAGCAAGACCAGCCTCTACCGATGGCCAGCACCACCAAGATCATGACCGCTTGGTTGGTCCATCAAGAGATCTCCAGGAGAGCCGATTTGGTCGATCGACGCGTCGGCTTCTCCCGCGAGGCGGATGCAACCGAGGGATCGAGTTCCCTGGTGGAAGCTGGGGAATCGGTGTCTCTCGAGGACGCTCTTCATGGGTTGATGTTGCCATCAGGAAACGACATGGCGATCGCGCTGGCCGAATGGTGGGGAAGCATCGACCGCGAGGCGACGGATGGGGCTGCACCAAAGGGCAGAGGAAAAAATCTCGCCGGTTCTGCCACGCTGGTGGCTTCCTTCGTCGATGCGATGAACGCCGAAGCTGCGAGGTTGGGTTTGAAAGGGACGAGTTTCACCAATCCCCACGGCCTGCCCGCTGCGGAACACCGAAGTTCCGCCATCGACCTGGCGCGGCTGGCAGCGGAGTTCATGAAGATTCCATCGCTTCGCGAACTGGTCGCCAAACGTCAGCATGTCGCACGAATCGATCGCCCCGATGGATCCTATCGCGAAATTCTCTGGAAAAACACCAATCCACTGCTCGACACCCAGGGCTACGACGGCATCAAGACCGGGACCACGGAAGCGGCGGGAGCCTGTTTGGTGTCCAGCAGCCACCAAGGGGAGAGTCGACTGATTGTCGTTCAACTGGGCTCCAGAAACTCCGACACCCGCGAACTGGACGCTCGCAACCTCCATCGGTGGGGGTGGCAGTTGGTACATCGCAACCAGGCAAAATGAGCGGGATGGGGAAGACTGGATTCCTCTTAGAGTCTTTCCCTACGGATCGAGTCCCACCAACGATTCGATGACCGATTTCCCTCCCTCTTGCGGATGGTAATGAGCAGGAAAAATGGGAGAGCCAAATTCAATCCCTAGCAGAGAAAGCAACCAGGCGCCTATGATAATGGGGATTGATGTGAAAGGTGGCGGGCTCCGTCAAGTCGGATGCCCCTTGCTCAAGTAACTTGTCCTAGCGGTCCCAGTCGTTGCTCTCACATTGGCTGATTGAGAGCTTGGAGGGCGGCGCCTCATGCGGCCCGCGATGGGTCGCCAACTTCAAACGGTCGAGGGTAGTTGAATGAATTGGAAGTCTTGGAATCGTTCTTTTCTGGTCAGTTCTTTGGTGCTTGGGCTCTGCGGCACCTCGGTGATGGCTCAGCAGTCCTTGCCTCAGACGATCCCACCGGCCACAGCAGGTCAGGCGCCTGCTGCTTCGGCGACCGCTACCCCCGCGCCGGCAACGGTGCAGGAGCAGCCTGAGACGCGGGAACTGACCGTGCTGGAGAAGGAAATTGTTGCTGCGACCGAAAAATTGGTAGCGGCGTTCAACGAAGGCAGTGCCGAAAAGGTGGTGGCGATTTTCACGCCCAAGGGAGAGTTGATCGACGAAAACGGCGTCGTCCACACTGGTGAAGAACTCAAGGCGGTGCTCACCGAATTCTTCAAGGCCTATCCTCAAGCAAAGACTGGTGTCGAAATCGACTCGGTCCGCGAGTTAGGCGAAGTAACTATTTCGGAAGGCACGCGTGTCGTCGCAACGAAAGACGAAAAGTCGGTGGCGGTGATGCGGTACCAGGCGATCTGGGACAAGACCGAAAAGGGATATCAGCTGGCATCTCTGAGGGATTATGCCGAACCGCAGCCTTTGGCACCGCGGGAAGCGTTGGAAGCCCTTTCCTGGCTAGTGGGTGACTGGGTCAATGAAGGGGACGATGGCAAGGTGGAATTCAGCTACAAGTGGTCCGAAGACGGGAACTTTTTGCTAGGCGACATCCTCATCAAACAGGATGGCCAGGTGACCCGCAAGACATCGCAGCGGATTGGCTGGGATGCCAATGAAGGGCAGCTGCGATCCTGGAATTTTGAATCCGATGGAGGATTCGGTCAGAGTCTTTGGATACCGACGGACGAAGGATGGGTACTTCATTCGGCAGCCACGGGGCCCGATGGGGTTGAGGGGCGAGCAACGATCACGATGATCCCCACCGAAAATGGCAGGTACATCGTCAAGGGATCGGATCGGATGGTAGGAGATGTGGTGGAACCTGATTTTGAGTATACCGTCACCAAGAAGCCGCCAGCTCCTGCAGCGGCAGGCAATTGAGCGGTCGCGGCTTTTCCATCGCGACACTTCGTCTCGAATTGAAAACACACTGGAGTGACACTTCATGAAATGGTTTGGATTTGCCTGGAGTAGCATGGCCCTAACGCTGGGCCTTTTGGTGGCGACTCCCGATGACCTGCTGGCGCAGGGACGGGGACGAGGGGGTGGCGGTGCCCGCCCTTCTATGGGCCATGTCGGTGGCGGTGGCGCGCATCCGATGGGAGGTGGCATGGCTAGGCCTGCTCCTCAGATGAGCCGCCCGGCCGGTGGGAACATCCGGCCTCCCGTGCAGATGCCGCAGAGCCGCCCTTCATTTGGCAATGCGGCGCGTCCCTCGATGCCAAGTGGTGGTATGGGATCTCCCATGGCCCGGCCGGCTCCCGGCGGCGCTGCTGGACGGCCTAGCACTTTGCCAGGAAACGTCGGAGGCAGCAATCGCCTGCCCGGTGGTGCCAGCACACGGCCAGCCCCTGGAGTCAATCCTGGGTTGGGTGGTAGCCCACTGACGCGACCGGCTCCTGGGGGAATCCCAGGTCTGGGTGGGAGTCCGTCGACCCGTCCTGCTCCTGGAGGAATCCCAAGTCTGGGAGGTAACTCGCTGAGTCGACCTCCCGGAGGAGGAATTGGTGGGACTCCAACCACTCGGCCAGCACCTCAGATGCCTCAAAATCGCCCAGCCCCGGGTGCGACGCGGCCCAATCTGGGCAACACGCAGCGACCTTCGTTGCAACCCGGTTCGGTTAGGCCGACCACTCGGCCGGCCCCCGGAGATGTCGGTTCGGGAATTGGTGGCGGAAATCGGCCGGGCGCGGGTGGTGGCGTTCGCCCACCGGGCCCTGGTGGCACCAACCTTCCCAACGGTGGAATCAATCTTCCCAATGGCGGCAATCGGCCCGGCCAGGGCAATCGGCCCGGCCAGGGCAATCGGCCCAGCATCGGCGACCGTCCCACTATAGGAAATCTCACCAAACCAGCCCCCGGTTTTGAGCGGCCTGTGCCCGGCGGCAATCGACCCACGACCCTGCCAGGTGATTTGAATCGTCCAGGCCAAGGTGGTGGAAACCGTCCAGGTATCGGGGGTGGCAATCGTCCAGATCTCTCCCGGCCAGGAGTCAATGATCTTCCAGGCATTGGAGGGAACCGCCCAACGACTATTCCTGGAACGGTCAACCGTCCAGGTATCGGCGGTAACAGGCCTGACTGGAACGGCAATGGCAACCGCCCAACGACACTTCCTGGAACGGTCAATCGCCCTGGGATCGGTGGCAACAGGCCCGACTGGAACGGTAACGGCGGCTGGAATGGGAACAACCGTCCCGGTGGATGGGGTGGAAGCGGATGGAACGGCGGAAATCGCCCAGGTGGTATTGGCAACAACAACAATATCATCAACAACACCAATAACAACTTTAACAACTTCAACAACACCAACATCAACGTCAACCAGTGGAATCGACCTGCCTGGGATCGGCCCTACAATCGACCCGGCTGGGGCTATGATAATGGCTACAACAACTGGGGCTGGAACAACAACTGGAACAACAACTGGAATAATTCCTGGCACGATTCGTGGCACAATAACTGCATCAACCAGCATTACCATGGCTGGTACAACGGTTGCTGGAACGGATACTGGGGTAGCAGTTGGTATGCTCCGCTGGCCTATGGTGCGGTGGGGTGGGGACTGAATTCCTTCTTCACCGGAGGCGTCGGTTACGGCTACGGTGCGACGTATGTCAATCCGTATTACACGATTCCTGCGACCACCGTCGCGGTGCCAACCGCTCAGGTTGCTCCGTACGATTACTCGCAACCAGTGATCGTCAACAATTACGTCACCACCGAGAACACCTCTCAGGGAAGCCAGGCTGAATCTTCGGCAGCTGGGGGAACCGGAGGGACCTCGACGGCGACGCAGACACAGGAAACCAATCCTGCGTTCAAGAAGTTCGACGATGGTCTGGCTCTCTTCAAAACGGGGAAGTACTCCGATTCGCTAGGTAGCTTCACCAGCGCCCTGAAGGACATGCCGGGAGATCCGGTCATCCACGAAGTCCGCGCTCTGACGCTATTTGCTGTTGGCGACTACGGCCAAGCTGCTGCCGCGCTCAACTCGCTGCTGGCTGCGGCCCCCGGCATGGACTGGACAACGCTGAGCGGTCTTTACGGCAACGTGGACGACTACACCAACCAGCTCCGGAAGTTGGAAGCGCACTGCAAGGCCAACCCCAAGGACCCTGCAGCTCATTTTGTGCTCGCCTATCACTATCTGGTGATCGGCAGCAAGGATTCGGCGATCAACGCACTGAAGGTGGTCGTGGCCAACCAGCCGCAGGACGTCACCGCCAAGCGGATGCTGGATGCACTCAGTCCACCCGAACCGAAGGCCGACGAGGCGACGCAAGCGAGAACTGCAGAGCCGGTTCCCGCAGCGGAAGCTAAGCCTGCTGAAGGTGATGCAGCGCCTGCACCTGAGACCGACCTGGTAGGCACCTGGCTTGCAGCGGCAGGGAAGTCGAGTATCGAGCTTTCCATCACCGAGGATTCGAAGTTCACCTGGAAAGCAACCGAGGCCGACAAGGTGGTTGCGGAGCTGAAAGGCGACTTGGTGGCTGCAGGAGATGCGATCTCGCTGGACACAGCCGATAAAGGTTCGATGGCCGGCAGTGTCGTCTCCGGTGGGGCCGACAGCTGGACCTTCATTCCGCCGGGGGCTCCCGCTGATTCAGGCCTGAAGTTCAGTCGCAAGAAATGATGATGCCCGATTGAATCGGCACGGCAAATCTGAGAAAACCGGCGACTTCTGCAGTCGCCGGTTTTTTTATTTTTTCCGATTTGGAATGCCCCGCTGGCAGGACACCACGATGCGATACATCTCCCCCTGGATCTTTCTTGGATTGGCCATCTTGGTAACACGGGTAGGAGCCCAAGACTCTACTAGCCCACCTGCTTCGACGGCGGCTACCAGTGCCATCGATCGATCCCTGATCTTAGCGATTGAGCGACGTGAGGTGGCGGGAGCGGTCGGGTGCGTTGTCACCCCGGAAGGGCTTGAGTACCTGAAGGCATTCGGCAAAGCATCGATCGAGCCCGATCAGCCGATGGAGACCGACCAGATCTTCTGGATTGCATCGATGTCCAAACCGGTCGCTGGAGTTGCTTTGCTGCAGCTTCAGGACCAAGGAAAGATCGACTTGGATGATCCGGTTGCGAAGTACCTGCCCGAGCTATCCGAATTGCAGGGTGGCGATGGCAAGACTTTCCAGCCTACGCTGCGCCAGCTGATCTCCCACACCAGTGGCATGGCCGAATTGCCTCCCGATCAGACATACACTTCGGAAACTCTCGCCGAAGCGGTATCGCGATACCGCAAGCTACCGCTGCTTTTCCAACCGGGCAGCCGCTGGCAGTACAGCCAGACTAGCATCAACACCGCCGCTCGTGTCGTCGAAGTCGTTTCCGGCCTTTCCTATGATCGTTATCTGGAGCGGTCGATCTTCCTGCCGCTGGGGATGCGAGATACCACCTTTTACTTGACCGATAGGCAGCAGGAGCGGCTGGCCAAGTCGTATCGAAGGGAGGAGTCCGGAGAGTTTGTCGAGCAGCCGATTTTCCTGCTGGCTGGCCACAAGCCGACCGGCCTGGATCGCTTTCCTGCGGCCAATGGAGGTCTTTTCTCGACCGCTGGGGACTACGCCAGGTTTTGCCAGATGCTGCTGCTTAAGGGGCAGTTGGGGGATACCAGAATTCTCTCGGAATCTGCAGTTGAGGAATTCCAGCGCCCGGTCACCGGTGATTTAGAGGTCGGTTTCACACCGGGAAACGCGTGGGGAATGGGATGCTGCGTCGTTCTCCACCCCCAAGGAGTCACGTCGATGCTCCATCCGGGAAGTTTCGGCCACGGGGGTGCCTATGGGACACAAGCCTGGATCGATCCGGTTGCCCGACGAGCGATGATCGTGATGACACAGCGGACGAACTTTCCGAACGCGGACGGCTCGCAGCTTCGCGAGGACTTTCAGAAGGCAGCAGTCGACTCCGCAGGCCTCGGATCGGCTGGGAAATGACGGAACAGCGGTCAGGGCACATCGTTATGCCGCGAAGGTCTTTCCCTCCAGGGCTTTCCCTCGATTGATCGCTGAAGCGCCTCAAGCAGGTTCAGCGCGTCGAACCAAAGACGGTACCGTAAAATTTGGACGGACTAAGCTGAACGCATTGCCTTCGAGTGGCCTCAGCCAGGTCGAGCGACGCACCTACATTATTCTTTTTCGGACCACGACCATCGCTCCCAGAGTTCCTGCCACCTTTTGCGCTCGGCCTCGGGCAGCTTCTGCAGTTCCTCGTCATTTCGAATGGATCCGAGTTCCGGGGTATTCCAGAACTCGCTGAATTGACTTTGCATCAGCCGACGTTCGCTACGTCCAAGGGCTGCGCACAAATCGACGACGTTTTTTGACCACCGGTAGGCAAGCTCTCGGCTTTCGATAGCGTTGGCTCGGTCGACATCGGCGCTGCGAACAGCTGCGACGATCCCATTGAGCAGCAAGGGGGCTTTGACCTGAAGGAGGATATCTGGAGATTTTTCGTAGAGCAGCTTGAAGAGTTTCAGCGCTAGAGGGAAGTCCTGGAGATCGGTAGCCAGCGAAGCGAGTTGTCCAAGCTCTGCGGGATTGTCCGGAAGGCGACCTTCACTGGCCGTTTGCAGGCGTTGATAGGAGTCTTCGCCTCCAAACATCGCAATTTCCCTCTGGCGAAACTCTGTTAGCCATTGATTGATTTCGGCATTTCCCAATCGCTGGTCGATCAAGATCAATTTCTTGAGATTCTGCCGAAACGCGTTGGAATCCGCAGGCAGAGGTTGGACCAGTTGCTCCAATTGCTTTCGGCCTTCCATCAATCGCACCAATCGTTGTCTGGCAGACTCCAGGCGATAGTGTGCCATGTCATACTCAACCAGATGTTCCCCCAACTCCAGGCATTCGCGGAAGGCGGAAACGGACCGCTGTGACTGCGCCGAGATTTTCATCGCGATGGGATAGGCTTGGCGAAAGGCGTCATTCGCATCTTCTTCCTGTTGATTGAGTTGGAACAGATGGCCGAGTATGTGAATGTGACTCATCAAGACCTGTTCACTTGCCTGTAAGTTTGGGTCGACTGACAGCACAGCCCGATCCATATCGATCGCCTGCTTCATTAAGTCGATCGCTACCGGGAGATCCTGCGATCGATTCAGATCCGACAGCTGGGCCAATGCGGTGGAAAGTTCCGACTGGTACTGAAGCGAACCAGGGCGTTTCCGAACGATTTCCCGGTACAGTTCCACGCAGCGGTTGCACGCTTCCATTGCCGTCTTGCGATCATCGCTGCGAAGTGCCAGAGAGCCACGCACGTGATAGGCTTTTGCGAGTTGCTGTACGAGAGCGGGATCCTCCATCGATTCCAGGTCGACCACCTCCACCAGGAAGTCAATTAAATCATTTAATTCCCTTAGTGCAGCGGCATGCTGACCATCCGATGCCAGATAGCTCACCTGAGCGCTTCGGAGGTTGACGACTTGCCGAAGCACATCGGAATTATCTGAGACGCTTTGAAGTTTCTTCAGTTGGTCGCGAACGCTCGCCAACTGAATGGCTGCGTAGTCTGCGTCCCCACTCGATTGGGCTCGGATCGCCGCAAGCAGCATCAGCTCCGTCAGCTCCAAACGCACATCTTCGCGATCGGACTGCAAAGCCTCCAGCGGCTTGATGAATGAGAGAGCGGTATCCAAGTGCCTACCCGCTTCGGCCGTTTCATGACGTTGCAGATGCAGGGTATGAAGCAAGCGATGGCTTTGAGCAAGATAGAGATCCCTCTGAATCAGGAAATCCCCGTCCGAAGGGCTGTTCGCCCCAGCGCTGTCGGGGATCGACCGTAGTAGATCGATCGACTCTCGATAGTACTGCATTCCTTTTTCCTGACTGCCATTGTCTATCGCCAACCGTCCCAATTCGATTGTCGATTTGGCCAACCTTATCTTGGTGGCGTGGCTGGATGCATCCTCCTGTTCCAGCAGCTTCCGAAATGACTCGAAGAATTCGACGGGAGCCCCCAGAAGCTTCCGCTTGGCTTCGATCGACTGCTGACCGAACTGAAGCTCTGGCGAATGGACCACGGCATCACGAAAGGAGTCGATGGCCTGGATCGCCAGATCCTCCCTTTCCCGCGACCTCTGGTACTGATCTCTCAATTGATGCTCAAGCAGTTCCTTGCTCTCGACGACGTTTTTCAATTGCTCACTTGCGGTCTGGTATTTCGAACGGAGGTGGCTTTGAGTCATCGAAACGAAAGCGAGCAATGGAATGGTCAGCACCATGGCAAAGGTGGTGGTTGCCGAAATGGTGCGATGTTTATCGAACCATCGCGACACGCGCACCGGAAGTGGTTCCACCCATGCTTCAATCGGATCGCCCGAAAGATACCGTTTCAACTCCTGAGCCAGGGCCATCGCATCCGGGTAGCGTTTCCTAGGATCTCTTTCCATTGCCTTCAGGCAGATCGCTTCGAGTGCTTTCGGGATATCCGATCGCATCGCCCGAGGCCGTGGTGCATCGATGATGCGAGAATCGAGATCCTGAAGTGAGGATCCACCTGAAGAAGCGGCACGAAGCGGACTTTGACCGGTGAGAATGTGGTAGAGAATGGCGCCCAGCGAATAAATGTCGCTCCAAGGGCCCCCACGCCGCAGGCTGACCAGTTCTCGAGTCACCATGGTGGTCTGATCGGAATTCGATTCGACGTGGCCCATCTGCTCCGGAGCTGCAAACCCTGGTGTTCCCAGGATCGTTCCGGTCATCGAGTTAGGGAGCTGGCTACCAGTACCTAGGGTGTTGGGATTTTTAGCCGAATCGGTGACCATCTGCTCCGGGACAGGCGAGAAGGTACGAGCCAATCCCCAGTCGACCACCAGCGTTTCCCCGTAGGGCCCAAGCAGAATGTTGGCAGGCTTCAAATCTCGATGAAGTACACCGCGTCCATGGGCATAGGCGATCGTCTGGCAGACGTTAACCAACCGCCCCAGAAGATCCCTCGTCCCCTGATCGAACTTCTCCTTGGAGTCATTTCTCTGCTGATGAAGCCGCTCGATGGCTGCTTGAAGAGTTCCCGTATCCTCTCCGGTGATTAGACGCATCGCGTAGTAGGGACGTCCGTCGCCATGATGTCCCAGACTGTACACAGGCACGATCCCAGGATGTTCCAATCTTCCTGTGATCTCCGCCTCGGACAAAAACCGCTGGCGATACGCCTCATTGTCAGCGCTCGAGGGGACAATCTCCTTGATCGCGACTTTGCGATTGAACTCCAGGTCGACTCCGATCCAAAGCTGCCCCATCCCCCCCTGCGTCAGCAACTCGGCTTTCTCATATCTGGGACGTGCTCCCTCCTGCAGACCCGTTGAGACATGAGGAAAGTTTCGACGCAGCCTTTCCAAAACCTGATCGAATTGCGACTTCGCAAAGTCGCGATCAGCCCCCTGAAACTCGCGGGCCAGCAAATCCAGATCGACCGTCTTGCCAGATAAGTAGGCATCTTCGATCCTCTGGCAATGGTCGACAATCCGACGCAGGATGTCGGGCTTGATCAACGTGATATCTCCCTGCTTGACACGTTTACCATGATGACCGTCTTGCTGGCCAGGAACAGGAGGGGGGTTCACCTTCCTTTTGCCTGCCAGCTTTCCAAAGTACTCTTTGGATTGCCATACCCCCTCCCGATGCCACTCATTGGACTATTGACCGACCCAAAACGCAACCAAACCACTCCAATCGCTTGCGGCCATCCACCTGCTTTGGTAGCGTGAATTGAGTTCTTTAGGCACCCTACGAGAAGGCAACAACTGCTCGTCCACTCCCCCTGACGGTTCCTGCCACTCCACGCAAAGGCGATAGTGAGTATGCTCCCCGGGCATCGATGTATCGCGATTCCTTCTTTTTGCCTTGCTATCCTTGGAGCGGCAGTGATGGCGAACTGCCGAGGACAGGAGCCGCAAGCAGATCGGGAAGGGGTGGAATTTTTCGAACGCAAAATTCGCCCCCTTTTGGTGGAGCACTGTTGGGAATGCCACGCAGCCGACTCCAATCCCCTGCAAGGAGGGCTACGGCTGGACGATCGCGATGGCATTCTTTTGGGGGGAGGCAATGGATCTTCGGTCGACCTGCAGTCGCCCGGCAAGAGTCTTCTGCTCCAGGTGGTGGAGCATCGCCTTGCCGATCTGGAGATGCCTCCAGCTGGCAAATTGCCAGACCATCAGATTGCTCTGCTAGCCGAGTGGATCGCACGTGGACTTCCGATGCCGGAGATTTCCAAGAAGCCGGTTCCATCGGGCCACATCGATCTGGAGCGAGGAAAAAGTCACTGGGCGTTTCAGCCTCTGGTGGACCGGCCTGCTCCCGTAGCGTCGCATTCTCAGTTGTCCTCATGGCCTAGTGGGCCTGTCGACTCCTGGATCGCTGCAACTTTGGAGTCCGAGCGGAAGGGGCCGGTGGAGGCATCAAGTCGTCGGGCTTGGTTGCGGCGAGCTTCGATCGATTTGCTCGGGGTAGCTGCCACCTATGAACAGCTGGAAGCTTTTGTAAGCGATGTGCGGAACGACGCCTATGAACGGCAGGTCGACGCGTTGCTGGCCAGTCCCAGGTTGGGGGAAAAATGGGGGCGAAGCTGGCTGGAACTGGTCCGATACAGCGATGTGCTGGAAGACTGGGCCGAAATCCACGATGCCTATCGGTATCGGGACTGGGTCGTTCAAGCGATCAATAGCGATCTGCCCTATCCCCAATTCGCATCCTACCAGTTGGCGGCTGACCAGATCCCGGATGCGAACCCGGAAGATCTTGCTGCCCTTGGCATGATCGGCGTTAGTCCCTCCTACTGGAAGGAGCTTCAGCTTCCGGTCGAAATCATCAAGATGATCGTCTCGGATGAATACGAAGAACGCGTACACACATTCTCAAGTACGTTTCTTGGTATCAACATGGCATGTGCTAGGTGCCACGATCACAAGTTCGACCCCATCACGACGGAAGACTATTACGCCCTGGCCTCTGTATTTGCCAACACGCGCATCATCAATCGGGTGCTCGATGAGAAGATCGATTCCCTTGCAGTGCTGGAAGCCAAATCGAAGCTGAAGCAGTGGGAACCGAAGGTGCAGCAGTGGGCCAGCGCGATGGAACCGCTGCGAAAGAAGGATTCGGAAGAAGGATTGACAGCCGAGGAGAAGGAAAAGCTGTCGAACCTGCAGAAAGAACTCGATGAATTGAAGGGGCAGATCGAATCGGCCAAGCAGACTCCTGGCCTGGATCTCCCGAGTGCACCGGGTGCGATCGATGCCCGGCTGCAAGTGTTGGAGGGGGTGGGTACGCATGGAAGCCGCATCGAGTACTCGCCACAGTTGGCTCCGATGTCGATCGAGATACGTGGCAACCCGAACCGGCTTGGACGCGCCATCGAGCCCCGTTTCGTGTCGGTCCTATCCAGTGATGGCCGATCTTTCGGAAGCGAGGGGAGCGGCCGGAAACAGCTTGCCGAAGCGATTTTCCAGGACGCCCGTCCCCTGGTGGCTCGCGTCATGGTCAATCGGATCTTCTCGCAGTTGTTTGGCCGCGGCATCGTTGCGACTCCCAGCGACTTTGGGAAGCAGGGAACTCCTCCAAGCCATCCGGAACTGCTCGACCATCTGGCGTCCCAGTGGATCGCTCACCAATGGTCCACCAAATGGCTTCTCAGAGAATTGGTCTTATCGTCTACCTATCGCCAGAGGGTTGCGCTGGAGGAAAACGAGCGAAGTCAACCGGAGGTGTTTGCATCGTATCCGTTGCGCCGCCTGGAGGTCGAATCCTGGCGTGACAGCGTGCTGCAGGCTACTGGCACGATCGATTGGACGATGGGAGGGACGCCCCGAGATCTTAGCGATGCGGGGAATGCAAGGAGAACCCTTTATGGGTTGATCAAGCGACGTGAGTTGAATGATCTGCTTCGGCTGTATGACTTCCCGGATCCATTGACCCACAGCGCCACGCGCATTCCGACAACAACCCCCTTGCAGCAGTTGTTTGTTCTCAACGGACCATTTCTCAGACAGCAAGCAGCGGCTCTTGTGGAGCGACTGGACCGGGAGGCAGGATCCGACCGCAGAGGACGCATTGTGCAAGCCTACCGATCGGTATTTGGCCGGGATCCTCAGGCGGAAGAAGTGGAACTGGCGGAGCAATTTCTAAATTCCGACCAGCCCCAGGTCTGGCATCAGTGGGCGCACGCCCTCCTGGGCAGCAACGAGATGGCCTATCTGGAATAACAGGAACCACCGGCATGGCAGCATTCCATCGGCGCCACTGGCTTCAGCAGGCGGGTAGCTCACTGGGCGCTCTTGCCATAGCTCAAGGACTCGATCTGCATGCTGCGACTGGCACTCATTTCGCTCCACGCGCCAAACGGATCATTCATCTGTTCATGAATGGTGGTCCATTCCAGTGCGACCTTTTTGATCCCAAGCCCGACCTGAATCGTTTTGCAGGCCAAAAACCGCCAGGGGCCGACCTGCGCACCGAACGCCCAACCGGCAACCTGATGGCGGTCCCTTTTCGATTCTCCAAGCATGGGGAAAGCGGACTAGAGGTCAGCGAGCTCCTTCCGCTGACCGCGCGTCTGTCGGATGAACTGTGCGTGATTCGTTCGATGCACACCGACAACCCAAATCATGGTCCAGCGCTCTTCATGATGAACAACGGGACGATCACTCCCAACCGCCCGACGCTGGGCGCATGGCTTTCGTATGGCCTTGGGAGTGAAAACGAGAATCTGCCCTGCTTCGTCGCCTGCTGTCCGGGACGCCCCGTTCGGTTTGCCGAATTGTGGAGCAGCGCGTTTCTGCCAGCAGAGCATCAGGGAACTTACGTCAACCACTCCCAGCTGGACCCCAGGAAGATGATTCCCTTTCTCTCGGCAGATCCAACGCAACCGCTCCCCAAATCGCAGCGACAGCAGCTAGATCTGCTCCAGCAACTCAATCAGCGCCACGCTAAGACTCTTGGTCTGCACCCCGACCTGATGGCCCGCATCCAGTCGATGGAAACAGCTTATCGCATGCAGATGGAAGCAAGTGATGCATTTGATATCCAGAAGGAGCCCGAATCGATTCGGGAGGAGTACGGGAAGAGCGACTTTTCCAATGGCTGCCTGCTGGCACGACGACTGGCCGAGCGAGGGGTGCGTTTTATTCAGGTCTATTATGGGAATGGCCAACCATGGGATACCCACGCGGGCCACACCGAGGCAACCCGCAAGCTGTGCCTGGATATCGACCGCCCGGTGGCAGCCCTGCTGTCGGATCTGAAACGACGGGGCATGCTGGAAGAAACCCTCGTGCTTTGGGGGGGCGAGTTCGGCAGAACCCCAACGACCGAGGGATCTGACGGTCGGGACCACAATCCCTGGGGATTCACAATCTGGATGGCTGGAGGTGGGGTGCGGGGTGGGATGGCCTACGGTGCCACAGACCCCTTTGGGTTCAAAGCGGTCGAAGACAAGGTGCACATCCACGATCTCCATGCCACCATCCTGCATCTGATGGGTTTTGACCATACGCGGCTGACCTACCGGCACGCCGGCCGCGACTACCGATTGACCGATGTCTTCGGCAAAGTGATTCAGCCAATCCTCTCCTGAAACAGCACCTTCGTACCGATGAAAAACTACGCTGCCAGATCAGATACTGCATGCACCGGGGGCGAGATGATTTTCTCTTTTCAGTCCATGTTCTTCGGCAGGTGCATCATCCATCCCCATTCCCTTTTGCCCATGGCCACCTGGTTTCTGCTAGTTCTATCGATGAGCCTGGCGGCTTTAGGTGCCGACTACAAGGAAGGGGAGGAGATCGAGGTCTTCTTCCTCAATGAGTGGCTTCCTGCGAAAGTCGTGGAGGTCAACAAGCAGGGGTTGGTGCAAGCCAGGTTTCAATTTGCTAACGTTCTGAAAGTAGAGGTCTTCAAGCCCGAGGCGGTCCGCGCCAAATACGAATCGGGGGCGATCTGGCGAGGGCGTATGTGGTCTGACGCCAGCGGAAGCTTCAAGATCAAGGCGGCTCTTTTGGCGGTGCTCCCGGACCGGGTGAAGCTGCGAAAGACCGATGGCCAGGAGATCGAAGTGCCCATCGCCAAACTGAGCGAGGCGGACCAGAAGTTCTTACAAAAACTCCGTGCGGAAGCTGGTGGTGGCAGCCCAATTGCCATCGCTCCGAAGATCGAAGAGTTCGATTTGACCTACAATGCATTCGCTGAACAACCACCTCCGCAAGTGTCGATCGAAACAGGTAGAAAGGCTTCCAGCAGCGGCTTTCGCCTCGATCCAGATCCCCTTCGCAGTAGCATGAAACTGACGCAGGCAGGGGCTGGCATTCCTCAAGCAAACTTTTTCGACAACCTGGGATCGGTCATTCCGCTTGGGGGGCCGGATGGCTGGATGATGGTGGGGGTCGAGGATATGCGCGGCAAGCAAGCCGAAGCACCGACTCGCATCTACTGGGCATCGCTTGCCAAATCTCAGTTCAAGACGATGCACTCATTTCCAAGCGGTTTGACCCTTCTGGATTACCATGTCGGCTCCAAGAAGCTGCTAACCTTTGCGGTGCTCGAAGGGAAGAAGGCATTTGAGGAGGAACCACTGCTGACCGTCTGGTCGGTGCAACCGAATTCTCCCGAACCGACAGGGGTGCTCAGCTGGAAAGCCAAGTTGGGCGACGGCAATTTGCGCGGACACGCCAGCCCCTGGGCTCGCTTCGTTTCGGAAAGCCTGGTGGTCCAACGCGACAATGATCATCGCGTGATCGCATGGGATATCCAAGACAAACGGATCGCCTGGACTTCGGTTCAACAGTCCTTCTTCGCCCCGGAACCGCTGATGTCGCATGGAGGCAAATACCTTTTCCTCCCGGAAGATCAGCGACTGCGCATCCTCAACCCGACGACTGGAGCGACGCTTGGCACCGTCGAGACCGCCTCCAGCTGCTCGGGCGTTGCTCTTCATCCCGATGGTCGCCGACTTGCCATCCTGGCCAATCAGACGCTATTGATTGTCGACCTAATGGGGGAGCTTCCGATTCGCGAAATCGACGCATCGACTGTTGGATCTCCTTTCGCGACCAAAATGGAATGGGTCAATGACGATTTACTGGCACTGCCTGGGCAAGGACGCGGATTTGTTCTGTACAGCATCCAGCATCAGCTACCGGTATGGACCTACGAATTCGATTCGAATGTTTATCGCGCCGAGAGTCGAAGTGGCCGCGCGCGGAGCATTGTCGATGGCTATCTCTGCTATGCAGCAGCACTCGATGGAGTTCAACAGGGATATGTCGTCGGGGCCGTCAAGCTTCCCGAGCAGGCGGTGCTGAATTCCCTGACCAAGGTCGACAGGAAGGACTATATGCTCACCGGAGAAGGAACTCGCGTCCGCTTGGAGGCCGCCGGCGACCAGGCATCGGCAATCCTGAAGGGGCTGAAGAAGCAGGTGGCAGAAAACCAATGGGTGGAAAGCCCCACGGCCGAATTTGTTCTCCAGGGGGAGATCAAGCAACTGCCAGCGCAGTCAACCGAGTACACCAACACGATGACCCGCGAAGTACAAACCGTTTCGCATTCTCCGATCGTCTCTTCCATGTCGCTCAAGCGAGGAAGTGAGGTGGTCTGGCAGTCGGCCAGCAGCAGCGGAATACCTCCGATGGTGATGCTTCGCGAGGGGCAGAGCCTTCAAAGCGAGGCGGACAAATGGCAAAGACCGGACATCGAATTTTTTGACCGACAGGATGTTCCTCAGGAGGTTATGGATCCGAAGAAACGAGGCGGAATCGGAGCCAGCGATGTGACGCTCAAAGGGCTTGTTCCTCGACGCTGATCGGCGGATCTCAGAACGCCGGTTCGGTCCGATTGTTCAGGCCAGATCGATCATAGCTTCTTGCGCATCTGGAACAGCCACAAAAGAGCGGTATTCATCATGGTTTCGCCCGCACCGACTTCGGCGGGCGCCACCGTGGTGTCTGCACCATAGCCTCCTTCGGCAGCCGCTTCGATGGTAGGGAAGTATTGGTGGTAGCCATTGGCATAGCCGCAGAAGATCAGTTGTTTCAGACGAGCCCGCTCGCGAAGCCTGATTGCATGCTGGCAGAAGAATTCGCCAGATCCGGCAACCAGAGCGATTTCCTGATTGATCAGCGCCACCGTAAGGCGGGGCCGAATCCCCTCTTCGTACTCATCGACGAAAGTCGCCACCAATTCGGGAAAGAAGGCGATCGAGTAAGCGCCGACCACGACGGGATTCTTGAAGTTGGTGCGGGAGCCGAACTGAAAACGTTCTTCGCGCAACTCTAGGGTGGCACGGCGAGGCTGACTTGGTGCGAGGTTTCCAGCCAGTTGGACGACCTGCCTACCCAAGGCTTTTCCGTAGGCGACATGATCTCCATGCCCGGATCGATCGGTGGAGCAGTCTCCGGAAGCGCCTTGCAAAAAGATCGCTTGGCCGCCAAGCGTCGCCTCCACCTCGGTTCGCATCGCACCGACAAAGTCGCTGGAGAAGAGGCGCCGGTCCTCGGGGATACTGGTTGGGTGAGCGGCGAAATTGACGATGGTGCCAATCGTCTTACCGCTGGCTGCGTCCTCAAACCGAAGCACCTGCAGGGATCGGTCGAGCGGTATGGGGGGGACCTTCGAATGACGGTTTCGATTGTAACCGGTCAGCTCGGTCGCTCCGTACTGCAACAACGCCTCGACGCGATTGGCATCCGCTTCCACGATCGCTTCAATGATCCGATCTTCCATCCGCTCAACGTAGGCGATCGCATCATCGAATCTCCCTTTCCCTCTCCCCGCGCGATCGCTCAACTCCACCACGGGTCCATGATGGGTATGCGAACCTGCGATGATCGAATGCTCGATTCCAGCCCGTGTCGAGATCGCCTCCCGAATCCTACCCAGGGATGCTTCGGAAGGGGATCGCCCCAGATCCAGCCCGACGATGGCCAGCTTCCTGCCTTCGATGGCGATGACCATGGCGGTCGCTTGGAGAGGATCGAGCGTCCCTTCGGAAAGCTGGGCATGGCGGGAGCCATAACCCCACATGGGGACCGGCTTTTCGGGAGTCACGTCGCGAACTGCGGCTCCTGCCGTCCAGCCACTGGACTGTTCAGCTTTGGAAATCGTTGTGTGCAGCAGCAGCAAAAGAAGAGACTTGATGACCAGAAATCGTCGATCCAGCCCAGCCAGAGAAGACATGCCAGCCTCCGGGGATGATCCAGGAATCCAATAGGGCGATCAGGGAAAGACCACTTCGGCCACGAAGGGTCGGTGGAGGCGAGGGTAGAGCATTCCGCCACCTATTGCAACAGGCAGAAGCCATGCAGTGCACCCATTGCCGATTGCCGTTAGGATGTCTCCATCAATTGCAGATCGAAAGGAGATGCGTGATGACCGACAAGAAAGTTTTCCGACCGATCTGCCTCGTCACAGCTTGCTGGCCGCTCTACCTTATCTGGGTCACCTCGGCGATGCCGATCGGCGACTGTTTGGCGCAGAACGCCGCAGACCATGCCGCCTCGGCCCGCTTTGAGAACCTGGAAGTCCTTGGTGCACTGCCCGCCGATCAGATCGGCAAAATCATGAACCTCGCTTCGCAGGCCCTCGGGGTCCAGTGCAACTACTGCCATGAGGGCAATCGGTTCGCCAGCGAAGCCAATCCGATGAAGCAGGATGGGCGGCGGATGTTCCGCATGACTTTGGAACTCAATGATCGGCACTTCGAGGACAGCAAGCCGATCAGCTGCTTTACCTGCCATCGCGGCCAGAAGATCCCCTCTAACTCGCTCCATGCTCTGATGGGTTCCCAAGCGACATCGGACCTGAAAGAGGAATGGAAGGCAGTTCCGCGCCAAGACAGAGATACTTCCCAACAGGTGCTCGATCGAATCCGACAAGCCGAACCACTGCCGCTGGCGCATCCCGTCAAGCTGGAAGGGGTCCGTATCGAACCCAGTGGCCAGGAACAGCCCGAATCGCTCTGGCTGCATCCCGATGGAAAAATGCGGCTGGAGACCCGGTACGGAAAGACACTGATTTCCGAGGGGTGGAATGGGAAGAGAGCTTGGAAGATGGTAGGGGAGCAGCCGATGAAGCTACGGCAGGATGAGGCCGACCAGATTCATCGCGAGGCGATGATCTGGACTGGCGGTACAGATAATGGTTGGACATGGGATGTCGATGAAGGATGGTTCACCAAGGGGGGGACAGAGGCTCATGCGATGACCGGCCTTCTAGCAGGCCGTTGGAAGGAAACACTCTGGGTGCAAGGAGGCTCTTCCTGGCGCTTGGTGGAGCGACTCAGTCGGATCCCGACGGCGTTTGGAGACTATGAGTATCGCGTTCGATACGATCAATGGCGGCCTGTGGCAGGCCGACCACTTCCCCATCTCGTATGGTTCGATCAGCCAGCGATCCATTGGATGCGTCGGATCGACCGATGGGAGGCCGTCATTTCCGAAGAGGCTAATCTCTGGGAAGCGACGAAGCTGTCCCCCTGAGACCGAATCGATCGTTCCAGCAACCTTTGAGCGACTCGCCTTGCCGACAAGTTCCGATCGACCTGCCGAGCGGTTCCATTGTTTTGAGTTCCAGGAAGAGTTTCATCGCCTTTGTCGGAGGGGGACTGCGTATTTGACACCCCACTCGGCAGCTTGCTATCTTTGACGACGCGTTGGACTTGCGCCGTTTGAGGCGATTTTGCACACCGCATTCCCCTTCCTTTGTCGCCGCCATACCCAATGGTTGCGATTGAGACTCCCTCCTTGCCCTGGGTGAGTGATCGTGATGATAACCATTTCGTATTGGATCGCCTGCGCGCTGCTTCTTTTTCTCGATGGACCATGGCCACAGTTTCGTGGCCCCCTGTCGAATGGTCATGCGGGCAATCTGGAAATCCCTTCGCAGTGGTCAGACACCCAACAGGTGGTCTGGAAAGTGGAAGTGCCAGGCCATGGGTGGTCGTCGCCAGTGCTCGCCGACGGACGGGTCTACCTGACCACCGCAGTTGCCCAAGGCGAGGGACTTTCCCTGCGAGTGCTGGCGATGGATCAGTCGACTGGGGCGATTGTTTGGGACCGCAAAGTGCGAGAAATCGCCAAGGCCCCGCCGATCCACGCCAAGAACAGCCACGCTAGCCCAACCCCCATCCTTGCCGACGGGAAAATCTACGTCCACTTTGGACCGCTAGGGATGGCCCGCCTGGACCGTCAGCATGGCGAGATCGACTGGATTTGCCAGGAGCTAGACTACCCGCCTGTCCACGGAAGCGGTGGATCGCCAATGCTGGTCGATGGCAAGCTGGTGGTGGTCTGCGACGGTAGCTCCAACCCGTTCGTCGCCGCAGTCGATGCCAGCAACGGGACGGTACTCTGGAGAACTCCGCGGTCGGTGGAAGCCCGCATCAGCCATTCGTTTGTGACTCCCAATGTGTTCCAGGTCGATGGTCGCTGGCAGGTGATGGCTCCCGGCCCCAACCATTTCGCCGCCTACGACCTAGCCGATGGCAAGGAACTCTGGCGGATCCGCGCCGATGGATGGTCGGTGGTCCCACAGCCGCTGATCTATCGAGACTTGGTCATCTACAACCACGATTACGACAACCCCGAGCTGATTGCCGCCCGGCTGGGAGGCTCCGGCGATGTCACCGACTCCCATGTCGTCTGGCGACTAAAGCGAGGCGCACCGAGCACCCCCACGCCTCTGTTGATCGGGGACGAGTTGTATTTCGTTTCAGACACCGGGATCGCAAGCTGCGTGGATGCCGGAACGGGGGAAAAGCACTGGATGGAACGGATCGGCGGAAACTTTTCGTCCTCTCCTATCTTTGTCGATGGGAAAATCCTCCTCCTGGATGAGGACGGGGTAGCGACCTGGATTCGCCCCGGAAAGAGTTTTGAAACCCTGGGAAAGAACGAACTTTCAGGCCGCACCTTGGCAACACCGGCTTTCCTGGCAGGCGCCATGTTTTTGCGCACCGATCAACACCTCTACCGATTTGGCAAATAGCGCCGCATTGGCAGAGGATAACCTTTCAAGGGGCACTCGAGGCGAAATCGATTTCAGTTCGTGTAGCGATTTTTTTTATCGCACCTTTTCTCGGCGCCGTGAGCGCCTAGGATTCCTTTAGACCGGCGGGTCAGCATTCGCCGTCCGTGTCGGCGACACCCGTTGGGAGTCGAATGAAAGGAAAGCGAGGCGCTCGATGAAGGTAGTCTTGCACGCACGCGGTCTGACGCTGGGGCCACGCTCCAGAGACTGGATCCTCTCCCGGCTGACGGAGGCTCTTGGCCGCTTTGCTCCTCAGATTGCACAGATGAAGGTGCAGCTGGTCGATGCCAATGGCCCCAGTCGCGGTGGCGACGATAAGGAATGCCGCCTGGTGGTTCAAATGCAGCGGCATGGAACGCTGGTGATTCAGGATCGCGACGCTCGTATCGGTCCCTTGGTCAAGCGAGTATCGGAGCGTCTTAGCCATTCGCTGTCGCAGCGCTATGGCAAGCTGTGGGCCCATCGAGAAGGAGTTCCCCGACGCAATGGCCGGGTGCAGCCCGAATCGAATGCCGAGTCGACTTGAGCGCCATATCGCCCTGAACGCTGCGACTGCTTCATTGGAACACCATTTCACCTTTGACCGAGCTCTTCTGAAGGGAGAGCTCGGTTTTTTCGTAGAGGAGGGCGCTCCGTCAAGCAACCGTCAGCTCGACATGGCTTCTTCGGTGATCTCCAGTCCCATGTCTCGAATCATCTGATAATCTTCGTCCGCTGCCTGTCCCTTGGTGGTCAGGTAGTCCCCCACGAAGATGCTGTTGGCGACCAGGAGTCCAAAGGGCTGAAGGCTACGAAGATGGCGTTCTCTCCCCCCGGCGATCCGAAGTTCGCTGGCAGGATTGACCATTCGGAACATCGACAGGGCCCGCAGGCAATCGCGAGGGGACAGGTACTCTTTTTGCTCCAGAGGCGTTCCGTCGATCGCGTGCAGAAAATTCAGTGGAATCGATTCCACCTTCAGCGATCGCAGTTCCATCGCCATCGACACCATGTCCTCTGGGCGTTCTCCCATCCCCAGGATGCCTCCGCTGCATAGCTGAAGCCCGGCCTGACGGACATTTCGGAGGGTATCCAACCGGTCCTGGTAGGTATGGGTGGTGCAGATTTTTTCGTAATGCCCCTCGCCTGTATTTAGGTTGTGGTTGACCTTGTCGACGCCGGCATTCTTGAGACGCTGGGCCTGCTCGGTAGTCAACAATCCGAGGCAAGCGCAGATCTGCAGCCCGAACTTCTCCTTGATCTCCGGAACAATCGTTTCGACCGCCTTCAATTCCCGCTCGTTCGGGGCTCGCCCACTAATGACGATGCAATAGGTTTTCGAGCGTCGTTGGGCAGCCATCTGGGCACCCGCCAGCAGATCTTCCCGTTTGAGCATCGTGTACTTAGGGATCGGTGCCGAAGAAATCTTCGACTGGCTGCAGTAGTGGCAATCTTCTGGGCAAAGTCCACTTTTTGCATTCATCAGGAAATAAAGCTGCACCGACTTGCCGAAGTGGTGCAGTCGCACGCGATGGGCGGCTTGGACGATTCCTAACCATTGATCGTCCGGCGATCTGAGAATTTCCAGCGCTTGCTCAGTCGACAGGTCCACGCCAGATAGAACTTGGTCGGCCATCGCCTCCCAAGGAGTCACCGAAGAGGGGAGGGTTGGATTGCCACCATCGCGTTGGATCATGAATTCGCCTTCCTTCGTCGCGGATTGGATACAAGAGATCTGGTTTTCGCGAGACGGCCAGAGCCATCTTCTGAGAACGCGCCAGGTAGCCCGAGGGGGCCGGGGAAGCCCCCCTGGCCCCGACAGTATCGCCAAAAAAGCCACCGATTGTCGAGCCGTATGCGGATGGGCAAGTTGACAGGGAGATTGCAATGAGCGACGAGAAGAGGTACACTAAAAGGTGCCTAGGGGAGAATAATCTCCCTTGGACGAGCGAAAAGAGGTTGCGAGAGAAATCGATCTTTCCCAACCGTTTTGTCGCTCGGTAGACTTTCCTTCAAGCACTTCCGGGCCCACTTCGGTGGAACCAGTTCTTTATCTTCTCTCTTAACGCGGCAACCCCGTCGCGTGGAGTGGGTCTGGAGTGTTTTAGTTCGTTTGAATCGGTAGTCGATAGCCGACGTTTCCCGACCCCCATCAAGGATAGAACTGAGATGTCCAAGAAGCGATTGGATGCCAGCGGCCCGGCCCCTTCCCGTCGAGCCTTTTTGAAAGATTCCTCCCTGTTGATGGCCGCCGGTGCAACGGTGGCCTCCCAGGCGTTGCCGGTGCAGCGAGCTGCGTTCGCGGGTGGTTCCGACGAGATCAAGATTGGACTGATAGGTTGTGGTGGCCGCGGTACGGGGGCTGCCATCCAGGCGCTCGATACCGAAGGCCCGGTCAAGCTGACCGCAATGACCGACGTCTTCCAGAATCGACTGCAGGCGAGTTATCGCGCGATCAAGGGGAAGCACAACGATCGAGTCGATGTGCCCGAAGAGCGACGGTTTGTCGGGATCGAAGGCTACAAGCAGGTCATCGACTCGGGAGTCGACATGGTACTGCTATGCACCCCTCCCGGCTTCCGACCGATGCATTTTGAAGCGGCAGTCAACGCAGGCAAGCACGTTTTCATGGAAAAGCCAGTGGCGACCGATGCCCCCGGGGTGCGTCGCGTTCTGGCAGCCAACAAGGTTGCCAAGGAAAAGAACCTAGCAGTCGCTGTGGGGCTGCAGCGGCATCACGAGTCCGGTTACAAGGAGACGATCAAGAAACTTCAGGAAGGTGCGATCGGCGACATCATCCTGGCGCGTGCCTACTGGAATGGTGGTGGGGTCTGGATTCGCAACCGCGATGAGAAGCAGTCGGAAACCGAGTATCAGATGAATAACTGGTACTACTTCAACTGGCTATCGGGGGATCATATCGTCGAGCAGCACATTCACAACTTGGATGTGATCAATTGGCTGATGCAATCGTACCCCGTCGAAGCTCAGGGGCAGGGGGGCCGGCAGGTTCGTACAGGTCCGGATACAGGGGAAATCTTCGACCACCATTTCGTCGAATTCACCTATCCCAATGGCACTAAGCTTCTCTCGCAGTGCCGTCACATCGAAGGCTGCTGGAGCTCGGTCGAGGAATTCGCTCACGGCTCCAACGGTTGGGCCGACATCTCGGGTGGAAAGATCTACGACAAGAGCGGTAAGCTGGCTTGGCAGGCACCCAAGAATGAAGACGGCTGGGCCCAGGAACATCACGATCTGTTTGCTGCAATTCGCAGGGGCGAGCGGCCTAACGAGGGGGATTATGGTGCCTACAGCACGCTGACGGCCATTATGGGGCGCCTGGCGACCTATTCGGGTGCCAAACTGACCTGGGATGAGTGCCTCAATAGTCAAGTTGCACTGGCCGATTTCGATTCGATCAAATCGTTCGATGCACCTGCCCCGCTCCAGCCGATATCCCCGGGCAAATACCAGATCGCGGTTCCTGGGAGCAACAAGAAAAACTTCGTCTGATTCACCCGCATCCCAGCGAAAACGTGTGGTGCGCAAGCGACCCGTTTGGCAACCTCTTCAGCGAACTGTCAGCAGTTCGGATTTTGCCAAGCGGGTCGCTTTTTTGTTGAGCGATGGGCCTCCAAGCGTTCGAAAGAAAGTGCCAACTACCAGGCCGTTCGCGAAAACCGATCCCGTCGAAAAGGAGTCTCTTGGATGACGAAGCCACGATCGGTGTTTTGCCTTGGATCGATCCTGCTGATGACCTGCTGTGCAGCGAGCCCTGCCAGTGACCCCAAGAAGTCCCTGCTGGGGGTCTGGCAAGCGGTTGCCATGGAACGCGGGGGAAATCCGGCACCTTCAGAAGCGGTTGCAAGGATGCGATTCACCTTCGAAGAAGGGAAGCTGCTGGTACGAGGCAACTTCCAGGATGACCGGGAAGTCGCCTGCACCTTCCAGGTCGATCTACAGCACGATCCTATGCGACTCGATTTTCAGCCACCTGACGAAAAGAGGAAAGTCGTTGGAATTTTCCGATTCCGCGATGACCTTCTGGAAGTCTGCCTCCGCAATGCCAACTCCGACCAGGGGCGGCCCGACAGCTTTCAGTCGCAAGGGGATCCGTCTCTGGTGATCGTGCGATTTCGCAAGCGGCCCTGACGGCCTGTCTCAACCGGCATCGGATAGCGTCGAGTTGGTACCTGCCATCGACGCATGGACGCGGAACTCATCGTTTCAGAAAAAGGTATTCGTGGTTGGTTCTTCCGATCCACGCGATCTCAAAACCTGCAGCATGCAATCGACGGATCGCGTGGCGAGTCTTTTCGGGGTTCAGCCCGGGAAGAAAGTGATGAAACTCGACCAGCACTTGCTGCACTTCTTCCAGCGAGCGATCATTCATCGCTTGCTCAAGCACATCATACTCCATCCCTTCGATATCCATTTTGAGCACATCGACTCGGGAGATCCGCGCTAACGCCAACGCGCCGCGCAAATCAACGCACGGCATCTCGATCGCCCCAGGATCCCCGTCGCGCCGGTAGTCTGCGACGGCCGAAGCACTGGTCTGATCGGCGGCCGCGGCAGGGGGAAGAGCGAATCGGAGCGTCCCACGGTGCGGTGCCAACGCCACGGGATGATGCATAAACTTGGGGTGCTTTAGATGGTCCCGCACATAGTGGATCGATCTGGGGGTTGGATCAAATCCGTAGATCCGACAGCCGAATGCGTCCAGAATCGACTGCTCGAAACTGACATCTTCCCCCAGCCCAAAGGACGCGATCGTCGCTTGGGAGCTCAACCGCGAGGCATCGATTCCCCAGCGACCGTACTTGGATCCAAACTCGCGAACGCCCGACCGTTCCTTCACCCAATAAAATGGCTCACGGCCCATCAGCGCCTGGAGCCACGTTCCACGCCGCATGCCGCGATACACATTTCCGGTCCATCGATTCATCGCGATCCACTCCCCGATGCTGGTGTTGGCCTTGCCATCTGATTCTATGCTAGGAGTATGAAACGGTGTCGGCCGAGACTACTGGCAACATAGGAACCGTACTCCAAGTGCCAGTTGCTCCGATTTCCCGGCGGCGGATTACTCCCGCAAGCGGGCTTGTCGCCGATCCAAAATGGCTTACGAATGACAAGATCGTGGCAGGGGGCCGGCCCCACTGAGAGGAGCGTCGAAATGAGACCTCTTGGTACCAGCCAATCCGTCTCCATGCGGCGAAATGCATATTTTCGAGGTCATCAGCGAGGAACGAGTCTCCTTCAATAGGATTCCATCGCCCGTTTGGGCAGGAGCTTGCACACCATGGCTGACTCATCGGCGGACATCCTCTGGACGCCTTCCACGGATTCGATCGCCAGAGCGCAGATCACTTCGTTCGCACTCCGCCCGAACATTCCTGGAGCCGCCCGCAATCCTGCGAGTTCCCCGACGGACCGGTACGCAGCGCTGCATCGCTGGAGTGTGGAAGAGCCGGGAAGCTTTTGGCACGAGATCTGGGACGATAGCCAAGTGGCCGGCGATCCGGGGAGGGTCGATTGCCGGGAATCCACGCGCTTCCGCAAGTGGCAATTCTTCCCTGAGGCAAGCCTAAGTTTCGCGGAGAACCTGCTGAAGGAAGATCTTCTGCCGGATCGAACGTTCGCCGACCAAATCGCGGTCCGAGCTTACGACGAACGTGGGGAATGTGGTACGCGAACGCGCAAAGAGCTGGCCGACCAGGTACGGCAGGTTGCAGGCTTTCTCCTGGCGAAGGGCGTTCAGGAGGGGGATAGGGTGGTGGCCGTTCTGCCCAATCGGATCGAGGCGGTCGTCAGCATGCTGGCCGCATCTGCCATCGGCGCAGTTTGGTCCTGCTGCTCACCCGACTTCGGCGACGGAGCTCTGGCGGATCGTTTCTCACAGATCGATCCTGTGGTCCTGATCAGTGCTTCCGAGGTTCAGTACAACGGAAAGCGATTGGAGCTGATGGAACGGATGGAGCGGTTGGTCAGCAAGCTGCCAACACTTCGCGACTGGGTGGTGGTGGGTCTGCCCGGCCGACATACCGCCCACCAGCCACAGCGGACCGCTTGGGATGAGATCCTAATTGGAGAGAGATTTACAGATCCATTCCCGAGAAGGGCATTTCAGCATCCCCTGGCGATCCTCTATTCCTCCGGGACCACGGGCGCCCCCAAGTGTATCGTCCACGGAGCAGGGGGGACTCTGCTTCAGCACCTGAAAGAACATCGACTGCACTGCGACCTTCGGCCCGGAGACTGCATGCTCTATTACACGACGACCGGCTGGATGATGTGGAACTGGCTGGTCTCGGCCCTGGCAGCGGGGGTGACGATCGTCCTCTACGATGGATCCCCACTTGCACCCGATGCGGGAGTGCTGTGGCGCGTTGTCGAGCAGGCGGGTGTGACCCACATGGGAGCCAGTGCTCGGTACTTTGCAGCATTGCAGCAGCAGGAGTACCGGCCGCGCGATCATCATGATCTCAAGTCGCTGCGATGCCTCCTCTCGACAGGTTCCCCACTGCTGGCCGATCAGTACCGATGGCTGTATCGATCGGTTCAATCCGATATGCATCTGGCGTCCATCTCCGGGGGCACCGACATCGTCTCCTGTTTCGTGCTAGGGAATCCTACTCTGCCAGTCACAGCGGGCCAGATCCAGTGTGCGGGCTTGGGGATGGATGTGCAGGTATTCGACGAAGCGGGCCGCCGTGTGATTGGAGAACCTGGCGAGCTGGTTGACGCCATACCATTTCCAAGCATGCCAGTTGGATTCTGGAATGATCCGACCGATACCAAGTACGATGCGGCATACTTTGAGAAGTTTCCGGGAGTCTGGAGTCATGGGGACTGGTGCCAGCAGCATGTTTCCGGGGGGTTTGAAATCTTCGGTCGCTCGGATGCCGTTCTCAATCCCGGTGGGGTGCGAATCGGTACCGCAGAAATCTATCAACAACTGCAAGGAATCCCTGAGATTCTTGAGGGATTAGCGACCGCGCTGCGGCGAGATGGAGATGAGCAGATTGTTCTGTTTGTTCGCTTGGCAGATGGCCAAAGCCTCGATACGGACCTGGAGAATCGGATCCGAAAGCGGATTCGCGAGCAATGTTCACCACGCCACGTCCCAAAGCACCTAGTGGCAGCGCCCGATCTTCCAAGGACCCTCAACGGGAAGCTGTCTGAGATCGCTGCGAGAAATGCATTGTCGGGCCGCCCAACCGGTAACAGTGGAGCGCTGGCCAATCCCGAGTGCCTCGAGTTCTTTCGCCAGTGGGCCCAGACGATACAATAAGCCACATTAATAGATCGAGCTCTATGTGGAGGTTGCACGATGGGGGCAGTCCAGGAAATTCCCTTGAGGAAGATCGATCATGTCCGTTTCTTTGTCGGTAACGCCCGCCAGTCGGCGTACTTCTATCGCAACGCCTATGGCTTTGATGTCATCGCCTATGCCGGGTTGGAGACGCGGGTCAAGAACGAAGCGGGGTACGTGCTGAAGCAGGGGGGCATCACGTTTGTGCTGCAGAGCCCACTGCGGGCGACACACCCCGATGCAGGGCGACTGGTCCAACATGGGGATGGAGTAGCCGACATCGCGCTCGCTGTGGATGATGTACGACTTTCCTACAACCTAGCGGTCGAGCGGGGGGCGATCGGTGTGATCGGACCGAGAGAGATCGAGGATGCGCACGGCGTCTATGAATACGCCACCATCCGCGCATATGGCGACACAACCCATACGTTTGTCAATCGTGACCGATACCGCGGCGTATTCGCACCCGGCTACGATCCGATCGACCCGGGACGCTACAGTCCATCGACCTATCACCCGGTGGGTCTGCTGGCGATCGATCATATCGTGGGCAATGTCGAGGAAGGAAAGATGAACGAGTGGGTCGATTTTTATCGGAGGGTGCTTGGCTTCGAACAGCTGGTATCGTTCGATGACCGCGATATCTCGACCGAGTACTCAGCACTGATGAGCAAAGTGGTGCAGGGGGGCAAAGGCAGGATCAAGTTCCCGATCAACGAACCGGCTCAGGGACGTCGCCGCAGCCAGATCGAGGAATACATCGATTTCTATGGGGGAGCCGGTGTGCAGCATATCGCCATGGCGACCAACGACATCATCAAGACGGTACGGGCTCTGAGAGACAACGACGTTTCTTTCCTTCGAGTACCTCGCAGCTACTACGATTCGCTCAGCCAACGCGTCGGTTCCATCAAGGAAGATATCGAGGAACTGGCTGAACTGGGCATCCTGGTTGATCGGGACGATGAAGGGTATATGCTTCAGATTTTCACCAAGCCGGTACAGGATCGGCCGACCCTTTTCTTCGAGATCATCCAGCGCGAGGGATCGAAGAGTTTCGGGAAGGGGAACTTCAAGGCGCTTTTTGAAGCGATCGAGCGAGAGCAGGCGACCAGAGGGACCCTATGATGGCAATCCCCCTTCCTCCGGTACGAACGATTCGGGACTTTTATGCGTTTGAGCAGCACGTGGTGACCTGCCGTCGACAGAGGGGCCTGGCGATGATCGCTCAGTGGTATGAGATTCCTGCGTTCTATTTCTCCAATCCCCACACGGTGATCGGAGACGGCGACCTGGTGATTCCTCCCAAAGGAACGCAGGAGTTGGATTTCGAACTGGAGCTTGCTGCGGTGGTTGGAAAAGAGGGGGCCAATCTCCCGGCGGACGATCGGGCGATGGACTGCTTGCTGGGGTTCACGATCTATAACGACTGGTCCGCTAGGGATCTCCAGCGGCAGGAGATGGCGATCGGGTTGGGGCCTGCCAAGGGGAAGGACTTCGCCAACGCTCTAGGGCCGCATGTTGTGCCCTTTTCCGAACTTAGGGATCGATACCGAGATGGTCGGCTTGAGCTTGCCATGGAAGCTTCGGTCAACGGCAAGACGATTTCTCGCGGCAATGCATCAACGATGTATTGGACGTGGCCTCAGATTCTCGCCCATGCCAGCCGCGACAGCCGCTTGATGCCGGGAGATGTGATCGGTTCGGGAACCGTGGGGGGCGGTTGCATTCTGGAACTGACTCCAGAGGCAGTCGGGGGATGGCTGAAGCCTGGGGATGTGGTGACACTGGAGATTGAGCGGCTAGGACGACTGCGGAACCAAGTCGCCCAGGCATCCACTTGAGATCGAGGAGTCGGTTCGATGCCACAGTATCTTCAGCGAGGACTCTTGCCTCCCAAACGGCACACCGAACTGCCCGCCGAACCGGGCTTTTTGGAAGAATCGATCTACTATGAGGAAGTGATTTCTACGGAAGGATTTTCGCGAGCCTACAGCATCGCGTATCATCTGCGACCGCCAACGCGGGTTCGGTCGATCGAGTCGCTTGCACCTTCCAGCCCACTGCAGGCGGCGTCGATGCCTCTCAGGCACATCCACCTGAAGACAGCCGACCTGGTGCGCCAGGGGGATGTCGTTGATGGTCGCTTACCGATGTTCTTCAATGCCGATGTCACTCTTCTCCGCTGCCGTCCCGCCCATCAGCAGCAGGAGCTCTACAGGAATGCTCAGGATGATGAACTATGGTTTGTCCATGCGGGTAGCGGCAGGCTGGAGACAATGCTGGGAACGATCGAATTCCGTCCGATGGACTACCTTGTGGTGCCTAAATGCACCACCTACCGAATCGATTTCGACGATGTCCAAGTCGCCGACCTGCTGCTTGCCGAAGCTCATGGGAGTATCCGCTTTCCCTCACGGTACCTGAATCCCGACGGACAGTTTCGCCTGGGGGCACCGATGAGCGAGCGGGATATCCGGGGCCCGGAACAGCTTCAGACGATCGATCAGGAGGGGGACGTGCCGGTCTTGATACGAGATGGAAGGAATTGGACCAGGTACCATCTGGCGCACCATCCGTTTGATGTCGTCGGCTGGGACGGAATGGTTTATCCCTTTGCCTTTAGCGCCGACGACTTTGAGCCGATCACCGGAAGAATCCATCAGCCACCCCCGATCCATCAGACATTCCAAGGATCTGGGTTTGTGGTTTGCACCTTTGCGCCCCGCATGCTGGATACCGATCCTCGCGCCGTCAAGGTCCCTTATGCGCATAGCAACGTCGAGTCGGACGAGGTGCTCTATTACGTGCGGGGCCAGTTTGGAAGCCGTAAAGGAGTCGATATCAGCTCCTTCACGCTGCATCCCCACGGCATTCCCCACGGCCCACACCCCGGGACGATTGCTGCCAGCCGCAAGGTAAAATGGACTGACGAGCTGGCGGTGATGGTCGACACGTTCCGGCCACTGCTGGTAGCCCAGGGGGCCGTCGGTTTCGACCAACCCCAGTATCCCTATTCCTGGATGGAGTGACGATGCAGATCGATGTAGCATCCGAATCGGTGGTGCGGGTCTATCAAACGCTGGTAGGTCTGGTGACCCCGCGGCCCATCGCCTGGGTGACGACGATCTCGCCCCGTGGAATCGTCAATCTGGCACCTTTCAGCTTTTATAATGTCTTCGGGGCCAATCCGCCGGTGGCCGTCATCTCACCCACCCTCACGCGCGACGGGCGGAAGAAAGACACACTGGTCAATGTGGAGTCGACTGGCGAACTGGTGATCAATGCGGCCTGCTGGCGCGATGCCGAGCGGATCAACCGGAGCAGTGCTTCGCTTGGACCGGAAGAAAGCGAAGTGGAGCTGTTGGGGTTGGCAACGCATCCCTCAACTCAGGTTGCCCCACCTCGCCTGGCCGATACTGCCTTTGCGATGGAATGCAAAGTCAGGCAGGTGATTCCCGTTGGCGACGGCCCGATATCGGCCAATCTGATCATCGCCGAGATTGTCTCGATCTACATCCAGGACGGAATGCTCGATCCTGCTGGAATGCCGGACCCCAGAAAAATCGATTCGATCGCTCGGCTTGGCGGCGACTGGTGGGCACGTAGCACAGACCTGTTCACCCTGCAGCGTCCCCTGTAGCATCCCTTCCCAGTTCCATTCTCAGAAGCTTGTCCCCACTTGGAATCATCCAGGAGTCAACGGTGAAACGGATCAAGCGGATTCTAGTAACGGGCGGGGCCGGCTTCCTTGGATCCCACCTCTGCGAACGCCTGGTTGACCAGGGGCACGATGTGATCTGCGTCGACAACTTCTTTACCAGCCAGAAGACCAATGTCGCCCACCTCCTGGAAAAGCCGAATTTTGAACTGATTCGGCACGACATCATCCACCCGATCTGGCTTGAGGTGGACGAGATCTACAACCTGGCATGCCCTGCAGCTCCCGGCCACTATCAGTACAACCCCATCAAGACGATGAAGACCAGCGTTATCGGGTCGATCAACCTGTTGGGGATGGCCAAACGCTGTAACGCCAAAATATTTCAGGCATCCACCAGTGAAGTGTACGGTGATCCCGAAGTGCATCCACAGAAAGAAAGTTACCGCGGAAGCGTCAATCCCGTCGGGGTCAGAGCCTGTTACGACGAAGGGAAACGCGCTGCCGAAACGCTGTTTACCGATTACCACCGAGTCAACAAGCTGCGGATTCGGATCTGTCGCATCTTCAATACCTACGGACCTCGCGTCCACCCCTTCGATGGACGAGTCGTCTCCAATTTCATTCGACAGGCGCTCAGCCACACCGACATCACCATCTATGGCGATGGATCGCAGACCCGATCCTTCTGCTACCGCGATGACCTGGTCGACGGATTCATCCGCCTGATGGATGCCTCGGATGAACTGGTCTTCCCGATCAACCTAGGGAATCCAGAAGAGTACACCATCGACCAACTGGCAAAAATGATCATCGAACTGACCGCCAGCCGTTCCAAGATTGTCTACCGGCCACTGCCGGCCGATGACCCCACACGGCGTCGACCCGATATCTCGCTGGCTCGGCAGCACCTTGGCTGGGAACCCAAAGTGCCACTCCGCGTGGGCTTGGCCAAAACAATCGAGTGGTTTCGGACAATCAACCCCGAACAATACCGCCCGCCGACACCTAATTACTGACGCGACTGGGGGCCGCTAAACCTTCCTGGCGGATCCAAACCTCTGGAGGGCTACTGCGCCCGGGCCGGATTCAGGGTTTGGGTGCGGTTGATTCTCGCAACTGCACGCCACTGGGGCTAGGGGCAAGTTCCAAAGGACGCGACGGGTCGATAGCAGGCCTTGCCGGCTCTACCGGCCTCGACTCTTGCAGGCTGGTTTTGGGGTCGGGAAGTGGAGAGGAACTCCTGCTGGCCCCCTCCGTGGCCGTGTTACCAGTGGCCGTGTTACCAGTGGCCGTGTTACCAGTGGCCGTGTTACCAGTGGCCGTGTTACCAGTGGCCGTGTTACCAGTGGCCGTGTTACCAGAGCCAGCCGGTCCAGTGGCCGGCTCCTTCCATCCAGATTCCGAGGGCCGAGGCGCGATGCTGGCGGCGGGCTGGACCACAGAGGGGATCGAAGGGACGGAGGAGCTACTGGTGGGAATGAACGGATCGTAGTAATCGAGCGGAATTCGGGTGGCGACCTGACGCGGCACCATGCGGGTTTCTTTGACCTCGACGCGCCGAGCGACTTTGACGGGGACCTTGACCTTCTGCACCACTCGCTCCATCGTTGTCGTCCGCACAGGAATTTCCTCAACGACAGTCTCCATCTTGAAAGACTCCCGCTGCGTGGTGACGGGCCGCACGTGCTGCTCCTGAATCCACTGCACCTGAGTGACCGGAACCTTGTTCTCCACTAGCCGTGTGACAGGCTTTTGGACCACGTAGGGGACCATGCGTTTTTCTTCGACCGCCTGTAATTTCTGCACCTGGACCGGAATCTGTTGTTGGATGACTTGGTTTTCCATACGGGTGACCTGCACCGGTACTTGCTGCTGCACCACCTGCGGTTCATAGCGAGTCACTTGAACGGGTACCTGCTGCTGTACTAACTGGCTCTCAATCTTCTGCACCTGCACCGGAATCTGCTGCTGCACCGGTTGCGCCATGTAGGAAGTCTGAGGAATCGCAACAGGAGTCCAGTTGGGACGGTACTGAACTTGTGTGGAAACCTGCCCTTGCGCGGTGTAGGGGGTCCAGGTAAAGCCCGGGCGGTTCCAGAAGGTTTGCCCTGTCGCCTGGTCGGTTGCGTAGCCGCCGTTTTGCCATCGCAGCCAGTATCGGGTATCGCCAGGCTGATAGTACTGCTGTGCGACATAGCCACCCTGGTCGACCATCGCCTGCTGCGTGGTGACCACCGGTTGATAGGCGATCGCCGTCTGCGTCACGTACTGCGTCTCGGTCACCGGACGCTGGACCGTGTAGGTCTGGGTCTGGTACTGAGTATCGACGACCGGCTTTTGGACTGTGTAGCTTTGGGTCTGGTACTGCGTCTCGGTGACCGGTTTCTGGACAATAACATTCTGAGTCTGGTATTGGGTTTCGACAACCGGCTTGTAGGTCATCACGGTCTCCTCCCGCTGGGAGGTTTCGTTGACGTATTCCGTTTTGTAGTAACTCTGGTCCACGACCTCCGTCTTGTAAACCGGCTTGAGCACCGTGTAGGTTTCGTTGACTGTCGCTGTCTCAATCACCGGCTTTCTAACTGTCTGCTGACGCTTTTCGATTCGTTCCTGCACCACCGGCTTGTAGGTGACGATTTCCCTTTCTTCTTCCACGTCCTCGTAGACAATCCGGTAGGTGGTGACTTCCACCGGTTCATAAACCGTCTGCATCTGAACACGGTAGGCCGGCGGGCATTGCGCCTGGAGCGAAGACAGACTGGCCAGAGTCATCGGCAAGGGGAGGCACCCGATCGACGCCAACAGGCGATTCCAAGTTTTGGAATCGATCGAAAGTCGACGACGAACAAGATTTCGGGAGGGTGCGCGCAATGGTTGCCGAAGAAAAAACGATGTCATGGTTCGCGATACCAGTTCAAAACACGACAAAATTCATGAACGGCTGGCTCAAGCCAACCCCCCTTCACTCTAGACTGGACCCAACCCGAAGGCTAGTCGCGGCCTGAAGCAGCGGCAAGCGAACTTGAGGGGAACCTCAAGTGGATCGTTGGAAAACCTGGAATGGGTACCCTACAATCGATACATTCCTCCTCCCTTCTACCGGCAATCTCGTTGCGAATTGCTGCCTCTGTCCCGCACATCCGTTCTGGAAAGGTCTCGCATGATCCTCCCTGGTGATCCGGTTTGTTTCTTTAATTCGAGGCTCCCACACCGACGATTCCTTCTCGGGAAGGCCCTGGTTGGTCCCTTGCTAATTGCCTTGGGTGCCATGGCCACGGACGCTGCGGGACAGCAGCCCGCGCCGGCTCTCGAGAAGGTGGCCGAGAGACTTCTGGGTTCCGTGGAGCAATTGAG
>JBIINB010000212.1:0-5969 GCA_044337705.1 Pirellulaceae bacterium
GCGCAGCAAGCCTTCGAACACCGGAGCGATGCCGGGAAAATCCCGGGGGTTTGGGGGCTGGCCCCCAAGACAGAAAACCAACACGACCTGAACGGGCAATTATTCTCTAATTAACTGACCACAGCTGTCTCAAAGTCATTGACACATTCCGCATCGACGATCAGTTCTAGGATTGTAATAACTCCATCTGCCAATCGCTGCCCGAATACAAACCGCTGGTTTTTGGGGAAGTTGTCCACGTGCCCCAGCACCCACTTCGTAAAGTCATACCATTTCACAAGTACTACCGGTGGGTCGCTACGACGTGTCATTGCTTTCCGATGCCAAAAGTCCAGCGATTCAAATATCCAACCAAATCCCATGAATGACGACGCGTAGTCTCCCGGTCTCTCCCTCGTTAAAAAAATCGCGCGCCGCCCAAGGGCGGCGCGCAGAAAGAAGGAAAAAGGGTAAAAGAGCTAAAGGAAAAAGGGTTACTTCTTCAGCCGCCTCTTAGCCATAAGCCCGCCTAAACCAAACAGCGTCCCGATCACCATCATGCTTGGCTCAGGCACTGCTGGTGGGGCGGATGAAGACAGACTTACGACACGAAAACCTATGAAGTCGCCCTCGCCGCTAGGGAAGTCGAGGTTGGGGCGAAACGACGACGACAGGTTGCTGGCGTCGGGGTTGTCGTTCCAGTAGCCGCCGCGGACCCCCCGAGAAGAAGAACCGCTACTATTAGCCAGGTCTCCAGAACTCTCGTCCCATTCATAAACGTTGCCACCTAGGCCCATCACGCTATAAGGGCTAAGGCCCCCTGCTTGGTCCACATCCGCTGGGCCAAGTTGTCCACCATAAACTGCCGTACCTGCGGTCGTGCCGCTTGCGACCGCCATCGGAGCCGTATCGCTACCGTTGGCGTAGTCGTAGTAGGTGCTGTTAGTTGGGTTGTAATAAGCCGCCTTGTACCACTCGTTGTAGCTGGGTAACACGTACTTCGCCAAACTGTTGCGGTACTTGTTATTCACATCGTACCCGGCATCTCCAGACGTCCACAAATCGATATTGTCGTTGACGCCGCTGGTGGTGAATTTATAGGCGGCTTGATTCCCAGTGCTCGTATTGAGCCAGTTGACGAACCGGGCCGCTTCGTTCCAAGAAACGCTTGTCGCGGGCTTCGCTGTGCCACGCGTGTCCTTGGTGATCTGAAGCGATTGCGAAGCGTTGAACTTCTCGATCATTTCCTCGCTGACCTCGAACTTGCCAAGTCCGTACTCGTATCCCACGGCACCTGCAGGATTCGGTGCACCCGTGGTATCGGCTGCATTCGCATTGCCGATGGTGACAAACTCCATGCTGAACTGGTTAGCACCAGAGCCGAACGTAACAACACCGGCAAGGCTCGGGGCGGCCATGCTGGCCACCGTAGCCAAGACACCTGCGGCAATACTCAAGCGCGTCCAACGCCCATGAAACAAATGAAAACATCTCATCGAAAGATCGCTCCAACGAAAGAAACCACTAAAAAGCAATCCTTGCAGATGAGCATTTCCTCCTTGAATGGACACCTGGTTCTAATCCCCCCCCCTTGCACGGACAATGCCTGGGAATCGGCAAAACCTGAATAATTGTCAAAATAGTTAGGCTTTTTCTTTTTCGGAATCTCAGCAGCGGAAGGCATGTCAAAGCCCGTAATCAAACGCCACAGAGGCGGCCGGATTCATCACACGCATTGTGCAATGGCCCACGATTGGCGGACACCGGAGAAATGCATTTACGTAACCGAGGTCATCTGTTGTTTGCGTTCAAGGTTGCTTGGCAACGGAAAACTCAGTGTCTTCAAACGCCGATCCCTCGCGCCTCGATCGCGCCGGCCATAACCCCAGGGTCAGTTGTCTTTGATGCGTTTCTCGGGTTATGAAGTCGAGAAAAAACGACTCTTACGCACCACAGCGATGCAAAAAATCAATGAAATCGATGGTCTAAGGCAATCGCGACGCCCAAAAGCTAGCGGGCGTGACCTGCCGGTTATGTAAAAAAGGCTCCTAAACTCGCGCTTTTGTCGCGCGGGGCATAACTAGAGGGTCAATTTGGTTTTCCAGTTTTCGTCCGGGTTATGAAGTTCGAGACTTTTCTATAACCCCCTCTCTGACATTCTAGGTCGCGCGACTTTGAGACTCCCGAGAGTCGGGTTAACAAAGGCAGAAAAAGCACCCAAGCCGATTCGCGCCTGGGTGCGTAGAGACATCGCGCGACAGAGAGTTTGAGACTGGGCCAACGCATGCAAACCCTGGAAAATACTGCGTAGAAACGCCAACAGGCCGACGTTTTGAGGCGTCGGCCTGCTTGTATAACCGGAGGGTCAAACTGAGTTCGATTTCCCTTATTCAGTTGCGGGAGCCGGATTCGAACCGACGACCTCGAGGTTATGAGCCTCGCGAGCTACCGGGCTGCTCCATCCCGCGGAGCTATTGTTAACGATGCCCCGCACTTCGTCCAGCCCTGTTGCCGTTTTTCCCGCACTCCAGACGGCAATCCCCGTCGTTGGCACCAACCAACAGCCGGAAAAACCGCTACGATCGGAAGTTCTCCCATCGGAAAGACCAACTCACCCCTCAGCGGAAATCGTAGATCGGCAAGTGCCGGTAATAGACTTCCAGGCAGTAAATCGCAAAGCAGGTGCTGTACAGCCTCCCTCCGGAAACGCCCCACGGATCCCCCTTCGGATCCCAGCTCCCCACTTCCTTCCCCCCGTCGGCCCCCTTCACCTGTGCCGCCGGAAGCGCCTCCCTCATCACTTCATTCCACTCCGTCCAGGCATCCCCACCCGCATGATGCAACGCCTGCGTCGCATAATACCAATAGTAATAATTGGGACTTTCGCGGTCCTTCCCGCTGAAGTCGATCTTTCGCATCAGGATCGCACTGATCCCCTGCTGCAGTCGTGGGTCATCCTGAGCCCACCCCAGATACTCCCGACATAAAAGACCTTCGGCTGTCATCGACAGCTTCGGATCTTCCCTGGCGATGTAACGATAGAGCGACCCGTCGGCCACCTGCACTTCGTTGAGGAACTTCGCCACCCGCTCCATCACTTCACTGTCTATCTTCAATCCCGCCATCTGTCCGCTGATCAGCGCCATGACATACCAACCCGTGACCGAAAGATCCGAATCCTCCCGCGGATAGTACCGCCAGCCACCCTGATCCGACTGCGCGTAGATCGCGTAATCAATCGCTCGCTGCGCAGGTTGCCGCAGCGCCGGATCTTTGCTCATCGCCAACAGCTCGCACAGCACAATCGTGCACTGCGCTTGCGCATAAGCCCGCTGACGGTCCGGGCTTTTAGCCGCAAAAAATCCATCGTCACTCTGCAGCTTCAGCAGATACCGCAGCCCCTCTTCGACGTCTTCCTGGTAGAGGCCTTCCCGATGCGTATTGCCCGCTCCTGCCAATGCCAGCAGGGACATGGCAGTGGCAGCCGCAATATTCTCGTTGACACCTCCATCCTCATACGGGCCCCGCAAGCTCCACGACCCATCGGCTCGCTGCTGCTTGACCAGCCACTTCAGCCCTTCGGCCACCGCCGATTCGGTCTGCGCCGTTCCTCCATACGATTCCAGCAGCGCCGATCGCGCCGGACCATTGCGACCGGAAAAGCCCATCGCGATCGCTTTCAGCCCCGCCAGGCTAGCTTTGGTATCGACCGGCAGATCCAACTTGGGAAGCGCCATCGATTCCATCAGCCCCGTCTCCAGCGGCACTTCCAGCGACTGCGAATCAGCCACCTCCGCCTCGAACTGCTCCAACTGGTCTCCCATGTCTGGCGAAAGCTCAAATTGCCCGCCATCGGAATCGCCACCCGCAAGGGATCCTACAATTTGCAACGCCGAATCGATCACCTGCTGAACAGGAAACAGCAGTAGCACCATCAGGACTGCCAAATGGACGATCAGGCTAAGAAGCCATGCAGGTATCTGTAGCCAGGGAATGGCCGACCTTGTCGCCGACTCGTCTAGCGAAGGTGGCTCTTGCGGGGAATGCCGAATCGGTGGCACTTGCGCTGGACGCCCGGCGGAGGAAGAAGCTGAAGCAAAGGAAGGCGGAACGCGGCGCGACGAAGCGACGGGTGGCCTATCCGACCGCCACGAACTTTCTGGTTTTCCCTTCCGCTCGCCTGCCATGGTTCATCCTATCCCGCTGGCCGCTATCCTGGTTCGGGTTTTACCCATCATCTCCAGCCGTTGGTATCCACTCGATTGATTGGCCAAAGACCACCTTATCGTAGGGTCTTGGGGACAGTGTGAGAAGATCGACCGACATCTACCGAAGATTGGCCCGATTGGATTCCAAGCGGACGTCGCGGAAAATCATGGTGGCTACGGGAATCGGGCCGCCCATTACAATAGACAAATGAACGGGCCGTGCCGGACCCAACGCCTTCCATCAAGGTTTCGCCCATCGTTTGGACCTGCCGCCCCATGCATCTGCTGGAGAAAAAACTGCTCGCCGCCTGGCCCCTCGACCGATGGGACCACATGACGGTATCCGTAGCGGTCAGCGGTGGTCCCGACAGCATGGCACTAGCCACATCGCTACATCGCCTCCGCCCCCCGACAACCCAACTTGTGATCGTCCACATCCACCATGGCTTGCGCGGCGAGGAAGCCGATCAGGATGCTCGCTGCGTCCTGCGATGGGCGATCGATCATGGCCATCGCTGCTATGTGGGTGGGCGATGCAGCGTCGAGTTGCAGCATGAGCTGACTCAGTCGGGAGCCGTCTGGATTGAAGATCGGTCGCCCCGGGCAGAGGTTGCAGCATCCGATGAGGATGGGCTGCGAAAGCTGCGCTACCGGTTGCTGGAGTCGGCATCGCAGGCCTGTGGTGCCAGGTACATTGCCCTCGGACACACCGCAGACGACCAGGCGGAAACGGTGCTGTACCATCTTCTGCGAGGCACTGGGATCCGCGGCTTGGCAGGCATCCCCTCCTTTCGTGATATCCGACCCGACTCGCCGCTGGTCCTGGTGCGACCGCTGCTGGACTGCTGGCGCAGGGAGGTGATCGAGTACTTGGAATCCCATGAGGTTCCTTACCAAGTCGATTCCTCCAATGCGCAACCCCACTATCGCCGCAACTGGATTCGCGGTGAGCTGATGCCGCTGCTGGATACGTTGCAATGGCCTGTCCGGCAGCATCTGGTGCAGCTGGCCGAGCAATCGCGGGAGATCAGCGAGTGGCTAACGGAGCAGGGCGAGTGGATCGCTCCCTACTGCCGGTCGAAGGATCTGCAGGTGCGCATCCCGCTCGATGTTATCTCCTCGCTCCCCTGGCCGGTGGTGCAATCAGGACTGAGGAGGCTTTGGATCGAACGAAGCTGGCCCCTGGGTCCGATGGGGTATCGATCCTGGATGGCTCTCAAGGGCTGGATGGAATCGGCCTCGGGTTCGCCCCCCGCGATCCACCTTCCCGGCGGCGTCCATGCGAGTCGTCAGGGGGAGGAGATCCTGCTGGAGGTGCGGTTGTAGCGCCCCATACACCATCGCTACGAAATACCGTTTCGTTCATCGCGAGCAGGAGTACGAGCACGAGAAGGATAAGGAGCACGAGCACGAGCACGAGTAGCAACGGTCTTGAATCGAGTGGTTGAGATTGTTCAAAGAACATTTTGAACGTCCCTTTTCGGCAACCGGCCGACTCAGCTGGACTCCTCAGGGGCTTTGCCCCCGAACCCCCAGGATTTTCAGGCATAAGCTCTGAAAGTCATCTTTCCCTTCGGCACATTTTTCGGTTTAATTTAAGCGCAAGGTGAAACGGACGAAGGCTCTGTGGGGACACAACCATCGAAGGGATAACCTTGCCGACCAGGAGTCATCTTCGTGCGTTAGTCAAGCAGTCAAATGCTCATTGCGTTGTCCAGACCTGATCGGTCTTGATCAGGTAGTTGAGGATGGTGATGAGCTTCCTCATGCAGGCAACGATCG
>JBIINB010000213.1:0-5949 GCA_044337705.1 Pirellulaceae bacterium
CGGGGCTGCGCGGCGAGTCATCTTCAAACTCGTCCATCAACGGATCAAACAAGGCCAACCTCCTCCCAGCATGCTAGTTGTCAAAATCAGGAGCGATCCGGGCTTGGACCTGCCAACCCATCGACAGAGCGATCTTGCCGCTCCCGACAGGCCCCAGGCGTTTCCAATCTTAGCACTGGAAAACCACCCGCTCGTTCCTCCTGCTTCAAATCATCCCTTTTTGCACCATCCTGCAAGTGGTCCGCCCCCTCCAGAACGTCGCACCCGCCAAGGTCCGCAAACTCCCCGCAACAAAACGACCGGCAACAAAACGACCAGCAAATAACTCTCTGAACCATCTGCTCAGACCAAGCCATTTCGCTGGAATCTGTCGCCTGCCTTCAATGCCTGCCTCTCTCCGGAACCAATCCCCTAGGTTCGAAATTCCAGTTGGCTTGCAAAATTCGTCCATTCGGGTCGGTCGCCTTGAGATTCTCCCAAGCCAACCAACCGAATCCCGCCCTATCGTAATTCAAAATTCCATCGCCATTTGGATTTTTCGCCCCGAAAGCAGCGCCGCGACTCAAGAGTCTCGGTTCCGTCTTCAAAATTCGGGGAAACAGTCCGAAATCTAGGCAAAGCCTACCAATCTCTCCGATTGCAATGCCGCAATTCCAATAACCAAGGAAATACTCGGCACCCCACCTTCAAGACACAAAGCATCTATCGCCTGCAGACCCACAACCTACACCTAGGCATCGCGCCCGAAGGATCCGTGCTACCTGCAACCATCCCCGGACAACTCAATACCACTAGGCTTCCAACCACCAGGCTACCGTGGCCCCCTTGCCAACATCCCATGACAAGGCGTACCCCAATCCGTGGCCTGAAAAAATTCCCCCTGCGGAGAAATCCTCCAAACCCACCTCGACCAGACCTCTTCAAAAGGACCAGTCGGCCATTCGGCCATCTCCCGGAGATCCCTTCGTCCACCGATCACCGTTAACGAGGCCTCTCTTGAGCCTCCGGTATCGATTTCTGGTATCTCATAGCCCCTCGGAAAGAACTCCCAAGATCGCGCTTCCCGGCACCATCTGGTCGTCGATCCAAGGCGTCGCCAGTCCAGCAAACCGTCTCGAGCGCCTACAGAAAGGGTAAGGGTATTTGTCAAACCCACTGCACCCGCTGGTGCCTCGCCTGGATTTCAGGTCGCTCGATGATCCCGTCTGCTCAAACCAACAAGTGGCGGTAACCTCCCGCTACCAACCACCCACCTTTCAAAAAATGACCTCGAATAAACTGATGTTCTCCCAAGTGGTCCCCCACTCGGAAACAAAGTGGTCCCCCACTCGGAAAACCTCATCGGCTTTCACCTCTGGGCTGCCAGATCATCTTCCGATCTGACACACCCACAGGGCCAACCGCATCGGCCAACCTTTCGTAACCACAAGGAACAACCGGGAGTTCATCACGGCAAATTTTACCTTTGGAAATGACATGGTCCAGAGTTTGTCCTCTAGAATCGCCAGTTTTACCGGATCGGGCGCCCCGGCATCGAGCGCCACACTGCGGGGGATTCCATGAGCTCCGAATACCTTCTCCCATGCCCTTGCGGGCAGTCCCACCTGGTCAGCAAAAGCCAAGCCGGACAGTCGATCGAGTGCTCCTGCGGACAAACTGTCGCTGTCCCAACACTTCGCGGCTTCGCAGAGCTAAAGACGGCCGATTCCACCGCCAACTCCCCACGCTCCAATCGCCGCCTCACCGACCGATCCCCCCAAGCCTGGAGCCCAGTGCGAGGCTTGATCTCGGCTCTTTCCCTCGGTTTGCTGGCTCTTTGCCTCTACAACGTCTCCTACTACGGCTACTGGTACAAGCAACTGGACCTACGCTTCACAGTGGCCGATGAGATCAAGGCAGGTGAGGAAATGATCGACAGTATGCCAGTGGGAGACACCTGGAATTTCTATCGCAACCTCCAAGACTCAGCTCTCGGCAACCGACGACTTCCACCTTTCATGGAAGCCCAGCTGAACGCCAAGTACTACCTCGAACAGATGACCAAGTACGGGCTGATCGCAGCAGGTCTCGGGGCCATCGCACTGACCGCCATTCTCTGGCCGAAGAAAAAGTGAACGATCGATCAGAAAGGATGAACTCCACCTTTCCCCGTAGCCACCATCGCCAGATGGTGGATGGTTGAGTTGGACGTCTTGCGCAGGTCTCCACCGCGTGGCCGCGGTGGCTACGGGAAGAAATGGTGGCTACGGGAAGAGATGGTGTCCGCTCTTGGTAGCCACCATCGCCAGATGGTGGATGGTTGTGGTTGGACGTCTTGCACAGATCTCCACCGCTCTTGGTAGCCACCATCGCCAGATGGTGGATGGTTGTGGTTGGACGTCTTGCACAGGTCTCCACCGCTCTTGGTAGCCACCATCGCCAGATGGTGGATGGTTGAGTTGGACGTCTTGCGCAGATCTCCACCGCTCTTGGTAGCCACCATCGCCAGATGGTGGATGGTTGAGTTGGACGTCTTGCGCAGGTCTCCACCGCTCTTGGTAGCCACCATCGCCAGATGGTGGATGGTTGTGGTTGGACGTCTTGCACAGATCTCCACCGCTCTTGGTAGCCACCATCGCCAGATGGTGGATGGTTGTGGTTGGACGTCTTGCACAGATCTCCACCGCGTGGCCGCGGTGGCTACGGGAGGAAATGGTGGCTACGGGAAGAGATGGCGTCCGCTCTTGGTAGCCAACATCGCCAGATGGTGGATGGTTGTGGTTGGACGTCTTGCGGAGGTCTCCACCGCGTGGCTGCGGTGGCTACGGGAGGAGGTGCCTACGAGAGAAGGTGGCTACGAAAGAACGCCTACCTACTGGCGACCCCGCGCTAGCCGCTCGGCGAGATACGCAAGCGACCCGTCTTCCACCCATCCTCCTGCCGCCACGGGCAACCAGGGCCCCACTGCGTCGATCGACGCCCCATCGGCTCGCATCCGCCAAACCCGGCTGCGCCATCCACTGGGCACCACCTGAAAACAAAATCTCGCCCGCGCTCGAATCACCTCCGTCGGGCCGGCAACCGCAACCGCCATTCGATCTGTCGGAAATCGGTCTAGAGGGTGCGGAGCTTGGGCACCCCAGCCATCCTGCGATCCCTCCACCCACAACAGCGACTCCACTCGCGCCGGCTCGATCCATCGTTCCATCGACCATCGCTGGGGATCATAATCGATCCTCCCCCCTTCGAATCGAACCCGCCCCGGATACCCGGTGGTCCAGACAGAAACCTCGCGATCCCCCGCACCGACACCACGCAACAGCAACATCGACCACCGATCGGTCTCAGGGGGCAGACTGCACCACTGCCGCCATTGCTCCAACCACACCCCCACCATCGACACACCCAACAGCTCTGGATCCACAACCACCACGCCGTGCGCGGCACGAGCCCCCACGGACTCCCGGCCCAACCGTTCCTGACGCAGCGCCAACAGTCCATGCGGCAACCGCTCCAGCTCACTGTCCCACAGCTCCACCCGATGCCCCGCCTCCTCGAATCGCTCCTTCGCCTGCCGACTCCAGCAACCAAGTAGCCGAGTCTCCGGAAACACCTGCCGGCGATCACTCGACGATACCCCTTCCTCTTCCGCCCTCAGATGCTCCGGCAACATCGGGTAACGATCCAGCAATCGATCGTCACCCACAATCCAGATCTGCTGAGAGAATCGACGCACCTCGGCAAATGTCGTCAAGGTAGCCCCATCGCGCTGCATTCCTTCGAAGGCAGACCATGCTGCCTGACTCGCCCAAAGATCCCAGATCGCATCACTCCGTTCGGCCAGCCGCACTAGCGCCCGCGTTGCCTGCACATCGGCCGGCACCCCACCAATCGCCCGCGATCGACTCCCCTCCCACCATCGCTGCCAAAGATCGATCGCCTTTTCCAGCGGTGTCTCCACCCCGCAAACCCACGCTCGGATTCCAGAGGAGACCGACCTGGTCGAAACCGCCTCCCCTTCGGTCGCTGCATCGAACCGACCAGCCGTAGGGCAACTCGCTATCCAGTCGCTCCGCTGGCAATGGAGGCTGCAGAGCGGACAGGGGAGTTGAAACCGATCCTGGCCTCCTGAACCAGGAGCAGGTTCTTGTGGCCTAGCCATCGAGGATGGGATCTCCGGCATGCCGACTTCTTTGCGTCCAGCTCTCCGTCGACTCACATCGCCTCCAGCACCTGATCTGCCATCGCTCGCGTCCCAAGACTTGGCTGCCCCGCACGCACCAGATCGGCGGTGCGATGTCCGTCGGCCAACACTTTCCTCACCGCCGACTCTACCGCCACCGCCTCCTTCTCCAACCTCAGCCCATGCCGCAGCAGCATCGCCGATGCGAGAATCGTCGCCAAAGGATTGGCGATCCCCTTTCCTGCGATATCAGGTGCCGATCCATGGATCGGTTCGAACAACCCCGGACCGCGATCCCCCAGCGATGCGCTGGGAAGCATCCCCAGCGAACCGGGCAGCATCGATGCCTCATCGGTGAGAATGTCGCCAAAGAGATTGCTGGTCACCACCACATCAAAAGTGGTCGGGCGGCTGATCAGATGCATCGCCATCGAATCGACCAACACCACGTCGTAGTTCAAATCGGAAAACTCTTCACTGACGATTCGCTGCGACACGCGCCTCCACAACCGGCTGACCTCCAGTACGTTGGCCTTATCGACCATCGTCAGCTTGCCGCGGCGCAGGCGAGCCGCATGCGCTGCCATGCGCACGATCCGCTCGATTTCTCCTGTCGTGTAAACCGCCGTGCTATGCGCCCGCTCCCCTCCCTCCGGCAACTTCTCCAGACCTGCAGGCCCGAAATAGATCCCTCCGGTCAGCTCCCGGAAGAAAAGAATATCGGTCCCCTCCACCACATGCCGCTTCAGCGGCGACGCATCGATCAGCTCGGGAAAAGTCACGATCGGTCTCAGGTTGGCATACAGCTGAAACTCTTTACGCAGCTTCAGCAGCCCCGCTTCGGGCCGCGTCTTGGCGTTCGGATCATCCCACTTAGGACCACCCACCGCCCCCAGAAGCATGGCATCGCTGGCGCGACACGCATCGATGGTCGCCTGAGGCAACGGGTCGCCGGTAGCATCCATCGCGCAACCGCCGATCAATCCCGACGTGAAGTGAAAGGTATGCGAAAACTCTTTCGCTACCCGCTCCAACACCCGCTGGGCTTCCCCCACCACCTCCGGGCCAATGCCGTCCCCCGGCAACAGCATGATCTTTGCGTCCACAGCCACCTCGTCCTCTGCTGATGATCGAAATTCAACCCTGCCGCCCCTTCAACCAGGGGACGATACCTCAACCAGGGATTCCCCCGAGTATACCGACTCCCGACGTTCCCCCCACTCCCTTCTGCCGCCATACCCCTGCCGATCCGCCAGCTTTCATCGCTAAGATGAACAGCGAGCGGAAAACCGCGTCGGCCTTGAAAATGGTTTTCAAGAACGATTGGTGCCGGTGGCATGAGCGATCGACTCCCACCGCTTCCTCCGTTGATGAGCCAACAATGCTCCCGATCATTCTCCTGGTCTTTGTCCTCGGCTACCTGGCGATCGCACTCGAACACAAGCTTCATATCAACAAGGCCGCCACGGCCCTCTTCATCGGCGTCGTCTGCTGGTCGCTCTACGCCATAGACGTCCAGAACTTGCTCCCTGTCGATCGCGTCCCGGAATGGTTCCAGCTGGAACAGCGCACCGGTGACTCGGCCGGCTCCGTCCATGAACAAATTTCTGCAGACCATGCCGACCACCACGGCAGCGCCTCCTTGTCGCAGCACTACCTAGTCGATGGCCAACTGCTTCACCTCACCGGAGAAATCGCCGGGATCCTCTTCTTCCTGATCGGCGCCATGACGATCGTCGAACTGGTCGATGCCCACGAAGGTTTTGAATTGATCACGGCGCGCATCA
>JBIINB010000089.1:0-19054 GCA_044337705.1 Pirellulaceae bacterium
TGGGCTTTCTATACTTCCGGAGAGGCTGCGAAGGGATGCCGTGATCGGGAAATCGCGACGCGTGGCCGGGAGGCAATCACGGTGGATGAGCAGCAGCGTCGTCAGGAAGCAACAGGTCTTTTCGGCCCCGATCATCTTGGGGTCAGCGCTCTGGATCTGCTGGAGCGGTTGCCGGAGGGAGTCGCGATTCTCGAACGTCCGTTACGAGTTGTTTGGGCCAACCAGCCGTTCCACGAACTTGCCGGCCAGGGTCGGTCGTTCCAGACCGAAGACTTCTACAGCTTCTTCAGCGATGGCCGAACGACCGAAGGTTGGGAATGCCCTATCGCCACCGCCTTTGCGACTCGTTCCGACGCATCGGAAGTGCTTCATGTGTCCGAAAACCGGCACTACCGTCTCCACGCTTCGCCGCTGGAGATCGTCGACGGTACCGAACGCCTTCTGGTGACACTTCAAGACATCACCAGCCAGTACGCTCAGCAGCAGAAACTGGAAGCGATTCATCAGGCCGGAAGTAAACTGACCGATCTGAAGCCGGATGAAATTTTCGCGCTCAGTACCGAACAGCGAATCGATTTGCTGAAGGACAACATTCGCTTCTACACACGCGACCTGCTGAATGTGGAAGTGATAGAAATCCGGTTGCTGGAGCAATCGACCAAGGTGCTCGTTCCTCTGCTGTCGGTTGGAATTGACCAAGAAGCTGCTGACCGACGACTGATGGCCAGTCCCCAGGGAAATGGAGTGACAGGCTACGTTGCATCCAGCGGAACGAGCTACCTTTGCTTGGATACCGAATCGGACCCACTTTACATCGAAGGCTTCAAGGGGGCCCAAAGCTCCTTGACTGTCCCGATCCTGCTTCATGAACAGGTGATCGGAACCATCAATGTCGAAAGTCCGGTGAAGCATGCCTTCACCAAGCTGGACATGCAGTTCCTCGAGATTTTTGCCCGTGACGTTGCCGTAGCCCTCAATACGCTCGATCTCCTGGTCGCCCAGCGATCCAATGCGGCTCAGCAAAGCTGTGAACAGATTGACTATGCGGTATCGATGCCGATCGACCGGATTCTCCTGGATACCGTCCACGCCTTGCAGGAACGGGGAATCCAGGGAGAGGAAATTTTGATGGAGCGGCTTCGAAGCATTCTGCGCAATGCCAGAAGCATCAAGCGATCGATTCATCAGGTGGGACAGAATCTAGCACCTTTGGACACCTGCAATTCCGAATCGCATCAACGATACCGAGGCCTTCTGGAGGGAGCCCGGGTGCTTGTGGTCGACGATGAAGAACATGTATGCAGTGAAGCCCATCGCCTGCTGGAACGTTTTGGTTGCATCGTCGAGTCGGCTCATTCGGTAGCCGAAGCGATGATGATGGTGCGCAGCTGCGGCACCGGGGAACCTTACGACCTGGTGATCAGCGAAATCCGGCTGCCTGATGAATCCGCCTACCAGCTGATGAATCGCCTGGTCCCGCTGCTGCAACCGGTCCCGCTGATCATGATGAAAGAGTATGGGTACGATGTCGACCACGTCTTCACGCGAGCTCGTGAAAATGGTCTGCACCCCAAAGCGATTCTGTTCAAGCCATTTCGCCTGGACCAGTTGCTCCAGGTTACAGCGACGATCCTGGATCATTGCCAGCGCGTGAAGCGGGGCGACGCTTGACGTGCCGACCATCGACGCCTTCACCTTGACGATGCGATGGTTCCTTTTCTTCTGTCTGGCAATCGGTCATTGCGCTCTGATTGTTGCACTGATCAATCGGGTGAATGCTCTGGGGTGGGAGCGCCGCTGGGTGAAGCGGACGGAGAAGCTCATCAAGCTGATCGGAATCGCACTCCCTTGTCTTCTGATTTTTGGTAGCTGGACGCCCTGGACCCAGTGGCTGTCGGGAGAAAGAATCCCCATGCCCTCGTCGGCGCTGGTCACCACGCATGCAGCGATCTGCCTAGCGGCTCTCGCCTGGTGGTTTCCCGATTGGGCTCATTCCCGGCTTGGGCTGCGTCGAACACAACGCCAATATCCGCCCGAAAAATCGCGACGCTGGACACAAGACGATTGGCAACAGCCTCCATCGGAACTGCACTGGATGCTGAAGCTGCCGGGGAATGAGGCGATTCAACTGGATGTGAACCAAAAGCGACTGGCAGTACCCGATCTGCCTCATCGCTGGAACGGCCTGCGCATAGGGCATCTATCCGATCTCCACTTGACGGGTGTGATTCCAATCGAATTCTATCGCATGGCTTTTGAAAAGCTTCTGGAACATCAGCCAGATTGTCTCGTCGTTTCGGGCGACTGGATCGATAACCCCAGCACACTCGATTGGATTCCAAAGATCCTTCGCGGGATCTCCGCACCGTTGGGATGTTATTTCATCCTGGGGAATCATGATTTGGCGATGGGAGAGAGCGAACGATTGCGAGTCCAGTTGCAGTCGATCGGATGGACTGATCTGGGAGGCAACTTCCTGGAACTGAGAAAGCCTCAGGGCCTTCTGCAATGGCTAGGGGACGAATCGCCCTGGTGGCCAGCTCCCACCAACATCCCCAATGGCCGCCCCATCGAGGCGCTTCGCATCGGCGTTTGCCATTCACCGGATTCCTGGAAGTGGGCGCGAAAGCAGGCTTGCCAATTGGTTCTGGCGGGACACACACACGGTGGGCAGATCCGGATTCCCGGTATCGGCCCTGTCATTTCTCCAAGCATGCATGGTAGCCGTTTTGCATCTGGCATCTTCTACCACCAGAACTCCTGCCTGCACGTGTCTCGGGGACTTGCAGGAAAAACCCCTTTTCGCTGGCGATGCCCTCCCGAAGTTTCGCTGTTGCGCCTAGAACCCCTTCTGCAGAAGGTCGCTGCCCTCGGGGCAGAAAAAGTAGCGGAAGCGTTGCCTTCCCCCAGTGTGGCGACAGCCTGAAGCACTAAACCCAAAGTGTCTCTTAAACCGCAATTGCGATCCCAATCGACGCTAGCGCGATGCGGCTGAAAGGAGGAGGGTTATGAAAGAAATGCCATTTCAGGCTGCCCACAGATCGACCGTAGCATGTGCTACGATTGGAAGCCATAGTCATCAATCCGTCGCAGTGTGACAAAACGAGGTTCGCGATGATTCACAGCCGGCATATTCGGCGAACTTTCGTATTCGCTCTGGTCGCCTTGGCATGCGGCTCCTCTGTCGCCCAAGATTCATCTGAAGATGCCGCATGGTCCTCCGAGAAAATCCGCCAGGCGGGGCTTCGGGAGGTGAACTCCACGCACCTGCGCATGATCACTGATCTGCCCGTCGATCCGGAGGTCGATGAATTGCCGGAGGTTTTCGATCGGGCGATACCCCAGTGGTTCGAAGGTTTTGCGATCACCCCAGGTCCTTTGCCCAAAGAGAAACTCAAGCTGCTCCTCTTTCGAGATCGCTCCAAAATGGAGCAGCTGGGGCTGATCGACTCAAGCCTGCCCCCTTTTCCCTACGGATACCAGAGAGGGCCGAACATGTATGTGGCGGAACCTCCCTCAGCCTACTACCGACGCCATTTGGTTTTGCACGAAGGAACACACTGGTTTATGGAGACGTTCCTCGGCGGATATGGCCCCCCCTGGATCGCCGAAGGGATGGCCGAACGATGGGCAACTCACCGCTGGGATGGCAAGCAACTGAAGATGAAGACGATACCCGAAAACCGCGATGACTATCCCTTTTGGGGCCGCTTTCGCTTCGTACGTGAGCAGATGGCGGCCGGCAAGGCGCCCTCCCTGGAATCGATCATGCGATTCTCGGAACGATCAGCGATGGAAGTGGAGATGTATGCCTGGAGCTGGTCAGCGGTATGCTTGTTTGACTCCCAGCCAGTGCTGCAGCAATCGCTGATGGACGCGTTGAGGGATAACCCAAGGGATGGGCAGGGATGCAATCGGCGTATCTTTCAAAGCCTTCGAGACCGTTGGCCTTGGGTGCGAATGCAGTGGGAAGGCATGCTGGACCGCTTCGATTATGGCTTCGATCTTCGGCAGGATAGCCCTTCGCTTCTGCACAATCTGCCAACGCCGCAAACACTTCCCGCAACCGTGAAAATTGACGCCAACTCCGGATGGCAGGCTACCGGCGTTCGCTTGCAAGCAGGCCAGCGAGTAAGAATCCAAGCAGATGGCCGTGTCCAATTGGGGGAAACAACTCAGAGATGGTGGAGTGAACCTCAGGGAGTCACCTTCCGCTATGCCCGCGGCAATCCCTTAGGATCGCTGATCGCTGCCGTCGCCCCCTTCCACGAAGCGGAACCCGATCAATCCACAGTTTGGCAACACCATCGGATCGGGAAACAGGCCGTCCTGGAGTCGACTCGAGGTGGGGAACTGCTGCTGGAAATCAATGAACTGCCATCCGGTCGCAAGGATAACCAGGGTCAGTACGTCGTCACAATTGAATCGATCGATTAGCGCGGTCGAGCTCCAGGACGTGGCTACATCACGAATCGGTTCATTGGAACGATCTGCCTAAGACTGAGTTTGCGGAGGGATTCCTGTTGAGAAGCATGTGGTGTCCCTGCGAAGCGACCCATTGAACAATTCCATCGGCTGCGTGATCGCAAGGAAGCGATCACCAATCAGAAGCGAATGCTGAAGTTTTCCTAGTGGTTCGGTACGTATTCTGAGCTTGGCGAGGTTGCCAATGGTCGTTTTTGATCCTCTGCAACAGAATGGTACTCCCTTCGCCTCACCATCGAAGGCGTTTTTTGAATTGGATGAAAGAGCCCGGAGCATTCCATGGATACAACAAAGCAGGTCGGTTGGATCGGAACAGGTGTTATGGGACGCAGCATGTGCGGACACTTGATTGCAGCGGGCCATACGGCCCTTGTCTACAACCGGAGTCCCCTGAAAGCTGCTGGATTGGTTCAGCAGGGTGCCACTTTATGCCGCTCGATCGCCGAGTTGGCGTCCAAGTCGGACATCCTTTTTACTATGGTAGGGTTTCCGGAAGAGGTGGAGGCCGTTTACTTCGGCGAGCACGGTGTACTGAAACAGGCGCGTCCGGGAAGCCTGCTGATCGACATGGGGACCACACCACCTTCCTTGGCGATTCGGATCGCTCAGAGTGCTTCGTCACTTGGCCTCCAGTCACTGGACGCACCAGTTTCCGGGGGCGACATTGGAGCCAGGGAAGCCCGCCTTTCGATCATGGTAGGCGGAGATGAAAGCGCGTTTGGCCGCGGATTGCCTTACTTCGAAAAAATGGGGAAGTCGATTGTTTACCAGGGACCTTCTGGATGCGGCCAGCATACCAAGCTGGTCAACCAGACGCTCATCGCTGCCAACATGGTCGGCCTTTGCGAAGCCCTGCTTTACGCTTACCGCGCCGGACTGGAGATGGAACGCGTCCTCGAATCGGTTTCCTCCGGTGCGGCCGGAAGCTGGTCTTTAAGCAATCTTGGCCCACGAATACTCAAGGGGGATTTCCAACCCGGTTTCTTCGTCGATCACATTGTCAAAGACCTCGGAATCGTGCTCGCCGAAGCAGCTCGTATGCAGCTGTCTCTTCCTGGCCTGGCGCTCGCCCACCAGCTCTATATCGCCCTGCAGGCCGCTTCGCATGGCCAAAGCGGAACACAAGCCCTGGTTCACGCCTTGGCAAATCTGAACCACCTTCCCTGGCCTCCTCTTCCCCATCGTTCTGCGGGCTGATGCAGCGTCTTACGGGCATCATGCAAATCGATAAGACGCGATCAACGCATGGCTTCGACCCTTCACCCCCCGTTCGCGGAGCGATGATCGGCCAGAAAGCGACAGGAGGAACCCGCCATCCCATGCCCTGGTCCACGCGAATGCTACGGGCCTGTTCACGAAAGATTCTCCAAAACTCCCTGTTGAATCGAACTGCCACCAGATAGCATACTGCTTCGTGAGGCAGGAACGATCTGCCTCCGCTAGGCTGATGTTCCAGCTAATTCGGCATGATATTTCATTTCGCCTTGACACCTTGATCCAACAGACGGAGCCATTCGCCATGCGACGCGACTCATTTCTTCCACGAATTGCCTTAGCGACCTCTATAGCTATCAGCTGGTTCGATTCCGCGTATCTTTCTGCACAATCCGGATCGCTTCAGAAGTTGCTATCGACCAGTCCCCAATCCGCTAACGCCATGGCATATGCAAATATCCCTGCCCTCGACAAATTGCTGAAAGACTCCAACGTCACCACGGAATTGCCGTCGGGAGTCACTGAGGCATGGTTGGTGTCGGAGTTCGATCTGCCCACCTTCTCCCCGCGATGGGAGCTGGGCCAGGCAATTCTGGCTTCCGATGCTCAGCCGCAGCAGTACGCCAAATCGTTGGGGGGCTATGTGGATAGCATTGAGGGCCGGGAGGTCATCTGGTCACCCAAACAGATGTACCTTATTCCCGAGGAGGGATCTTTGGTCGGCTTTGCGCGACCCGCCGACCGACGGCTGGTTGCCGGATGGCTGGAATCGACTCCAGGGACCGCAGCCAGCAGCTATCTGATGGAGCAGTCCAAGCAGGGGTCCGACTACCTGTCGCTGATGCTGGCCTGGGATCTGGAGAATCTTGTCTCACCGGTCGTCCTCCAGCAAAGAATCGGAAATCTTCAGTCGATCGCTGGTGCCGATCCTGCGTCGACCGCAAAGCTTCTGGCATCGATCCGAGGGCTGACCGTCCTGGTGGGGCGACGAAGCCTGGATGAGTGTATCGTCAAAGTATCGTTCGAGAACTCGCCTCAGGCGTTGGTTGCCAAAGGCCCGCAGCTGCTGGCCGAGCTGCTGGAGCGCTTTGGTACCCCAGCACCAGAGGTCGCCCAGTGGAATGCCAAACTGGATGGCAATTCCATCGTCCTGCAGGGCCGTATCACCGATGCATCCCTGGATGGACTGCTTGGAATCTTCAGCCTCAACCAGCAAGCCTCAGAAACTCAGGCAGGCCTCAGCGCCACTGCAGCGACTTCCTCCGATCCCGTTCCCGCTGCATCGAAGGACTACTTCGACAAAGTCGTCAAACAGATCGAAAGAGTTCGTGACTACAACGCCCGATCGACCGGGTATCGAGCTCGCTGGAATGATCAAAGCGCTCGGAAGATTGACGAACTTGGAACACTGAACGTCGATCCCGAGCTGGTGGAATATGCCACCAACGTTTCTTCTGCGCTTCGCGGAAGCAGCCTGGTCATTCGCCAGACCAACATCCAGGCAGGCGCCAGCAAAGCAGAAGCGAATGCCTACAAAGCTCCTGGTGCAACCGGTTATGTCGGGTACGGATACTATGGCAATTATGGTTACGGTGGATTTGGTGCTGGCTACTACGATCCGAATGCCGCTGGCTACTACGATGCCTCAGGGACCATCAACTCGCAGTCCCGCGCGATCGGCAATCAAAGTTATCAGGCGGCACTGAACAACATTGATGCAATGACCCTGGAAATCCGCCGTAAAATGACCGACAAGCTGAAAGTTCAGTTCTAATCGATACCTGGAAGAAGCGTGGGCACGCAGATGCCCACGCTTCGCCGAAGGTGCTTCACAACGCATTCACCTTCAACTGCTTTCTGTCGATCAATCTCCCTGCGCTGCCCAGACACACCAACCGACCAGGATGATACGGAGGGGAAGGAACGCGATGTGCTGTTTTGCGGGTGAAGTCGAATCGGTGAGAAACACCAAAATCTTCGCGCGTATCGAGGCCAATGGGGATCAATGGTTGATTTACTCCATGGCATATCGCTCTAAGACGCTCAATGCCATGATCCTTCCCCTTCCTGTCGCCAAGGGATCGGGTGAGCAAGCGGTTGAATTTCCGATACCAAGTCCGTGGAAGAATTTTTTTTTCGACCTGGAGGAGGCGTTTCCGCAGTTGAGAACTTGGGCCGACTTGCTCCCCAAAAAAATCACACCATCCGAAGATGCCAGGACGGATAGCAGAACCCTTGAAGTCCATGACCTGGGCACGGCCATTGCATCGTACGTTCCCTCGCAACAGGATTTCGACAGGATCGATCCCCAGTTTCGAATCGCTCCGGAGATCTGGAAACAGATTCCGCAATACGAAGACTACGGCTTTGCTGTGATCCAGTTGAAATCTCTGCAGGCCGAATTACTTCCTGTCGTGATGCGGTTTCCATCGCGGGATCCAAAACGGATTTTCTTCCCCACCATGCACATCCATGACGGGCAAGTGCACCCCACCGAACAATTCGACCACTGGCTGTACACCCAAGAACCGCTGTTCGATCGATACTGCGGTCAGTATCTGGGCCAGACTACCGTTGACTCTACGACCGGTTGGATCCGTTCGGCTCAACCCCTTGCAAAAACTATTCAAACCAAGAGCTATGGCGAATCGATAGAACCGCGTCTTTTGGTTCATCGCCTGAGATTAGTTGGTGAACTTCCTAATGAAGACCAGTGGCTTGAAGCGAAAGCAGCGACATTGGAGCCGCTTTGGAATCGGTGGAGCACCCGTCGTATCCCCTGGGGTATCCTCACCGGCGCAGGGGTCGCCGGCCTTCTCTGGTTCCTTCATCGTCGCGAGGAAATCCAGCGACTGAAGCAACAAACAACCGATAATCCGCAGGAGTGACCTTCAATCGCGATCCCCAAGGGGCTGGCTTGTAGCAAAAATTATCTCGTTGGGACTGTCACGGCCGTCCAATGCTTCAAAAGGTAACGCAGTCAATCGAAAGACGATATACGTCGAGTCGTTCATGGTCATGTGTCGTTTCTGTAATCAGCGATCCTTTCGAGCCCGAGTACCGTTGCACGGAGAAGTACGAGTACGACTGTCCTGACGAACGAAGCCTTCTACCGATGGACTGGAAGGCTGTCAGGTATTTTGACTCAAGCCTACTTTTGGCTTCACCGAATATCAGCCTCCCGCTTCCATCGCGATGACCCCGCAGGTCATTCGGGCAAGAGTGCCAACTCCAGTTCCACTCGACGTGCACCTTCCTTCGATAACCATTTCGTCAAGCGACGGCTGATCGCTTCCAGCGACCCATCACCGTCCGCGTCATCCGGCATCTGCTCGCCCAGCCAACTCTCCAAAGCTTCCAGCTCCTGTCGGCTCATCCTGCCGCATTCCACTTTCAGTGCCTCCCAGGTGGTCCACTGCCGCAGTTCTTTCCAATCGACCAGTGTCCACCGACACCGATCGAAGTGCAGGCGACGAAGATCACGACAAAGTCTTTTGACCTTTTCTGATGCAAGAGACAAGGAATCAAATCCAACAAAGGTTGAGGGGCATGGCCCCGGATCCGCAAGCCTCATGAAATGTTGGATTTCATTCTCCATCTGCTGCCCATCAATTCGCCAAGAAACCATTTTCAAATGTTGGGTCTCAATCTCCCAAAGGTTGTCTGGGCTCAGCATCGCCAATGGCGTTTGCAGTTGCTTCAGGTTCGGGGTGTCTCGAACCAGCGTCGCAAGCCCCCCCTGAGTCATGCTGCGGGGAGCCTCCACAGTCAATTCCAATAGCTCCCGCCTCCCTGGACTCTGCGACCAGCACGCATCGTCGTTATTGCAGTCGATCAACTTGAGGTGCGTCAGATTTCCGCTGGCAAATACTCTGGGCCAAATTGACTCAGGCAGATCCAGATGCATAAGATCCATCCGCTCACATTTTGAAAAGTCAATCGAACTCCATAGCGGCATCGGATCGACCGGATTCTTTCGATCCAAGTTTCCTTCAAAGGTAAATTCGATCGGCCGCAACCCATCCAGCCTGCTGGCAGCTGCGTCCTTAGGTGCGGAACCTTTCAGTATGACTCGCTTCTTCTCTTCAAGCCACCATGGCGGGAGAGGATCTGAAGGAAGGTCGGATAGATCCTGCGTCCAATCGGTGTCGATTGTCAGGCCGGAGGGATCCAACTGCCGTTGCCGCAGGGACGGCAAGCAAGTCCCATCAGGAAGCTTGATCCAGCCCATCTTAATTGGAAGGTCCGAAACAGAGATTGCCGACGTCTCCCCTGCCGTTTTCATGAGGGACCGCAACCGACTTCGTTCCTTGGAACGGCTGATAGCTTCCATAGGAAGAAATAAAAGGCATGCTAGACTGAGCAGCCCAGTGATGAGCCCCCATTTGCGGAGGGCCTTGGGCGCTAAAACGAGGGAAAGCAGAAGGACCGGCAGCCAAACTGCTAAGAAAGCCCAAATCAAGACGTCCCAGTGCCTTGGGACTCCTGCGAGCGAAAGCCACCCCAAAGCCAGCACCAAGGAGAGGAGCAAACCCGCCCCAGCCATCCACCACCACGGACGGCTCGATCGGCTCTCTGACAGCAGCGATTCCATCGGAATTCATTTCGAAAGTGAATGAAGCAACTTGGGTTCACCCGGTAACTTTATTACGCCTCCGGTCGCCATTGGGTTCGACGCTGCTTCACACTCGCCCTCCTCCCAGCCACTGGAAATTCAGAAGCATTCCAGCGAACTCCAGGCCACTCGGACTCAGGCCGATCCATCGCTCCGCCTGGCCCCACAGGTGGGAAACAGCGACCATTGTCGTACCGGTTATGGAACCGCTAAACTGCAAACACTTCAGGGTCTCTGCAACAGCTTTTTCGGACTCTGACTCTACCTGTTCGGAAGAAGACGAATGATTTGCGAAATGACAATCGACAAGCGCCAAGCCGGTCGTATGGAAGAAACACGCGTCATGGTCAGGGATCTGATTCCTTCTATCAAGGAGTTGAAAACGACCGGCATGGTTTTCCGATCGATCGCCATCGCTGGCATGCTTCTATTCCTCTTGGCCCCAAGGGCTTGGATCCAAGCCCAATCGATCGAACTGGTAGAGGAACCCTGGAAAGCATTTCCAGCCGCTCAGATTCAATTCCTGAAAGCCAGTCCGTTTCGATCCCAGTTGGAAGTGAACGCGAAAACCCTGCTGGCCATCGGAGTGGATCGCGCGCTCTACGCTTTTCGATTCCAGGCAGGTTTGCCAACGCAAGGGGCGAGGCCCTTGCGAGGTTGGGCGACACCAGAGCCGTCTGGTGCTTTTCCGGGGTTCTTTGAAGGGCATTATCTCTCGGCAATCTCGCTCCATGCCGCAACCGATGAGCGTTTTCAACCGATGGTCGACCAGATGGTCCAAGGACTTGGTGAATGCCAAAAGAAAATGGGAGGCGAGTATCTTTTCGCCTCTCCCGAGGAAGAATTCGCGGCCAATCGCCTGGATGGAGTCGTCTGGTATCGGGTCCACAAGCTTCTGGAAGGTCTGATCGCTGCGCATGTTCATGCGGGGAACAAGGAAGCGCTGCCCATCGCGTTGCAGATGGCCAATTGGATCAAGCGACGAGTTCAGCTTTATGGAGACGAATTCCAGAAGGTGAAGGAGGTCGAGTACGGCGGGATGACGGAAGCCATGGAGAACCTCGCGCAGCTCAGCGGCCGTCCTGACCTCCATGATCTGGCTCTTCAATGGGAGCAACCCGAGAAGGTTCTGAGGAAGCTGGCCGATGGCGGCGACTACCTGGAGCATGCCAATACCCTGGCAGCAAAAATCGTTGGCGCCGCCAAAATCATGCAGGCATCCCCTTCTAGTTCGCTTCACCGCAAAGCAGTCGAACAATTCTGGGAGAACACCTGTGGCGAAGGGAAAAAAACCTACCCCACAGGTGGAACCAGCATCCACGAAGGAATGCCCGCCAAAGGCAAGCTGGCCAATACCCAAAACCGAATGCCGCAGGAAACCTGCGTGTCCTACAACTTAATGAAGATCGCTCAAACCCTCTATCTGACGACTGGCGAGCCAAAGTATGTCGACTTTTACGAACGATCCCTGTGGAATGCAATTCTAGGAAGCCAGGATCCTGAGACCGGATGGAAAACCTACTACCAGCCGATCGGTGTCCATTCGGTCAAAGACTTCCGATCGAATGAAACAGGGTGCTTTTGCTGCAATGGTACCGGCCTGGAGAACCCGGCGCGATCCGCCTCGCTGATCTACACCCACCAGGTAGATCGACTCAGGATCAACCTAGCGATTGCATCGCAACTGGATTGGCCCGAGATGCAGACTCGCATCACACAGGAAACCAGCTTCCCATTTAGCGACACCGGCACCATTACCGTGCATACCAAAATCCCAAAATCGTTCACGATTGAACTACGCATTCCCAACTGGACGACCGAGGCAGCATCTGTATCGTTAAATGGGGAAGCCGTCGAAGTGGCAGGCCGGTTCGTCTCACTTCGGCGTACTTGGCAAGACGGCGATCGCATCAGCTTCCACTTCCCCCAGACGTTCACAACCGAACCAACACCCGATGACGATCGACAGTTCTCGATCCTTCGCGGTCCCTTAGTGATGGCTGGAATCGGCACCGACCCCAAATTGGGCCGATGGGTAGCTCCCTCTCTCGACTCTCTCTTCGCGTCGATTTCCCCTTCTACCTCCAACCCGAACCCCAGCTCCTCCGATCTGGTGTTCCAAGCAACCGACCAAGGGGGCCGATCGGTCCAACTCAAGCCTTACTTCCTCATCGGGGCCAATCAGTTCTTCACCGCGACTTGGAACCTTGTTGAGGCACAGCCTCCCCAAAACGACAAACTCAACTTAGCTCTTGGGAAACCTACTATCTGCTCGACCCCCGAACCAGAAGGAACCAACCTGGAATGTTTCATGCGTTCCTCGAAAGCGGTAGATGGATTGTTCGGTGGTGACGACGACTGGTATGTCAAATGGTTCCCCAACGGGATGTCGCCTCAGTGGATCATCATCGATTTGCAACATCCCGAATCGATTGGATCGGTGCGATGGATCCCCGCCAAGGAAGACCGCGACGCGGACATTGCCTACCGCTATCGAATCGAATCCTCCATGGATTCCGAAAGCTGGCAGGTCATCGCCGATGCTTCTGAAAATCAGAAAGCGGAATCTGCCTATCAGCATGCGGTCGATGGGACCGCGAGGTGGATACGATTGACGACCCTTCCCAACCCAGCCGTCAAAGATCATCAGGCACGCCCGAAGATCGCCGAGATTCAGGTCTTTGCTCCATAGCCGGAAGCATGAACCCGAGCACCGAAAGCCACGGAATACACCTTTCCAAATATCCAAACGAAAAGGACTCCTGCTGATTGCGAGCCGATGTAGCAACTGTTAACCGAAAGAAGTTTCTGCTATCTCATCTTTAGATGCGCATGGACGATCGATCGTATTACCTGGAAACCTCGCAGCGGCAGCACGCGGTGCTCTCCTAGATGATCTGGAAAGCTAGAAGGTGATTTCCTCAGCAATTTACGCTAGCTCGAAAAAAAACGTCCCTCTTCGGACCTTCGCTCTCAATTTGGCACGTTCATTGCTCAGTATGTATTTCGTTCAGCGGGAGTCGCTGGGGGAACCAGCATGTTGCAGGCCGATGAAAAGTTCATCGAGACTGACTGCGGTACGGATCCCCGATGGTTGACAAGGTACAGGCTTTTGAAAGGATCAGTTGGATGACTAAAGTTTGGAATCGGTTGGTGCGGGGAGAAGAGGGCGCGAGTCTGGTGGAATACACCCTCCTGTTAGTGTTGATTGCTGTGGTCGCGATCGCCGCTGTTTCGACTCTGGGAACCACCGTTAACACTCAGATGAACAACGTCAGCGACAAGATCGATGGCACCTGATCGATCGTTGGGCTAATCTTGCCGTGCCTGATGAAGGGCTAGTCCTTGTCTCCTTCCACTGGTTCGGCAGAGAACTTTCTTCATTCTCATGGGAAACCATCCTTCGCGCAATACGGAAGATGGTTTCATCCATCTTCGACCTGCGGCGTCCTCGCCAAATGCGATTGAGGAACGTAACTGCGGTATAGGCGTAGTCCTGCGTCGCTTTTTGAAGCAGTTCCGCAGAGACCATCTCGTCGGCTAAAATGGCGGCGTCGGTCGATCACCTACGAGACTTGCCTCTTGTCCCATTGGATCGCCCGCGATGGCACCATAGCGGAAGCAAGGGATCCCAGGATCCCCATGCGCTGGTCTACAGAGATGATTACCCCATGAAATCCTGCTGGCGCAATTCCTGGCTGATTCCATTTCTTTGGGTAGCTATCTTGTTTCAACTACCTCCGTCCGGCTCGGCGCAATCTCTCCAGACCGATTTGAATCGCCAAGAACTGTTCCCACCGGGGATGGCTGGGATCGCGCGATATCGCATCCCGGGTATCGTGGTAACAAAGAGGGGGACGATTCTCGCTTACTGCGAAGCCCGGCGCAACGGCAGCGGTGACTGGGGAGAAATCGAAGTCCATTTGCGTCGTTCGATCGATGGCGGCAAGACCTGGCTTCCATCCCAGAAAATCGCTCATCGATCCGATCGCATCGAAGGGAACCCGACCAAGCCAAGTGGAGGCGAAACAGAGCAAACCGTAAACAATCCGGTTGCGATCGTGGACCGACTCACTGGGGCGATCGAATTCCTGTACTGTGTCAACTACGCCCGATGTTTCAAAATGCGCAGCTTGGATGAAGGGGCGACGTGGAGCGATCCCGAAGAGATTACGTCGATCTTCGAACCGTTTCGCGACAGCTACGACTGGAAGGTGATAGCGACTGGCCCAGGGCATGGAATCCAGATTTCCAGCGGACGTCTGCTGGTTCCGATCTGGCTGGCGTATGGACCTGCAGGAGCCCATCATCCTTCGGCGGCCGCGACGATCTATAGCGATGATCATGGTGTGACTTGGAAGGCGGGGACGATCGCTATGCCTGACGAAGGCGACTATGGGGATCCGAACGAGTCGATTCTGGCAAGCACCTCCGACGGCAAGGTCCTGATGATTACTCGCAATGAATCGGTATCCAATCGAAAACTGGTGGCCATCAGCCCAGACGGGGCGACTCAGTGGAGCCGTCCGGAGTTCCATGAAGAACTTTGGGAACCGCGGTGCATGGCAAGCCTTCTCAATCACTCCAGTGGAGTTCTGCTCTTTTCCAATCCACGCACGGTGGGTCGGGATGCATCAGGAAAAGAGCTTCCTGACAGCCGCGGCAAACGAGAGAACCTGACAATTCAGCTCAGCCGGGATGATGGATCAACCTGGCCTGTAAGGAAAACGTTGGAAGCGGGTCCATCGGCGTACTCGGACATGGCTGAGCTTTCGGATGGTTCCCTTCTGTGCATTTACGAGCGGAACGATTCGATCGATTGCGCTCGCTTCACCTTGGAATGGATTCAAACACCATGACTTCGAATAGGGCTCGCTTCGGGTTGGTTTCTCCATGGTTCGTAGCGTGTCTATGGATCCTCATGCTCGCCGCGAGATCCGTCCAAAGCAATCCACCCAACATCCTACTGATCGTTTCCGAAGACAACGGCCCGGAATTGGGTTGTTACGGCGACTCATCAGCACGGACACCCAACCTGGATCAGCTTGCCAGTGAAGGCGTGCGATTCGACCGAGCATTCGTTCCACAGGCTGGGTGCAGCCAATCCCGCGCCAGTCTGCTCACCGGCCTCTACCCCCATCAACACGGACAAATCGGCTTGGCGACGTGGGGTTTTCGACTTTACCACGAAGACTTTCCAACGCTTCCTTCACTCTTGAAGAGCACTGGATATCGAACCGGGATTATCGGCAAACTTCATATCGAGCCGGCAACTCCATTCCCCTTCGACTTCAGGAAGATCTCCCTATCCAACTTTTCTCGGAAGAACCTGTCGGACTACGCAAAGTCGGCTGGGGAGTTTTTTCGCGAAGGCGACGCCCCATTCTTCCTCAGCATCAATTTCCCAGACGCCCACGATCCGTGGTTCCGACAGGTCGACGGGTTACCTCAGTCGCCTCAGAACGGTGAGCAGGTCCGGGCGATGGACTATATGGGAATCGATCCCCCTGGCATGCGGGATATGATTGCGGATTACTACAACTCACTGGCTCGACTGGACGCTTGTGTCGGACAGCTCCTGGATGAGTTGCAAAAGAGCGGCAAAGCGGACAACACCCTGGTGGTCTACATGGGCGACCACGGCGCCGACATGCTGCGCGGAAAAAGGACCTGTTTCGATGGTGGCATACGTGTGCCGTTGCTGATCCGATGGCCGGGACATACCATGCCTACCGTTTGCAGCGAATTGGTCTCTACGCTGGATTTGATGCCTACTTTTCTGACCGCGGCCGGCGCGGCGATCCCTTCCCAACTGCCCGGCCGGCCACTGCAACCGCTGCTTGCCGGCAAGCCAGTTGGATGGCGCGAGCAGATTTTCTTTGAATACCACACGCACGGTGCGGCCAACAACTACTTTCCTCAACGAGGCGTCAGAACCAGACGCTACAAATTGATTGAGAATCTATTGCCCGGCGAGCTTCATCCGGATTTTGATCTGACGATCCGCAAGCTGAATAAGGATGCGAAAGAGCGAGGTACCCTCGGTGGGCTCGACCTCGCCGCGGTGATCCAGCAGGCTCCCGAACCAATCCGCTCAGCCTACCAGGAGGCTCGCCAGCCGCCTCGTTACATGCTTTTCGACCTATCTGATGACCCCTACGAGTTTCGAAATCTCGCGGGCGATCCTAGCCATTCAGAAACTCTTCGCACTCTCCGAGCACTGCTGGATCAATGGCGACACGATAGCCACGATCCGCTGATGGATCCAGCAAATCTGAAGGAGCTGACGAAAGAGATCCGCGCGGTCAAAACCAAAGCCAAGGCTCAGGAAGTCACCTGGGGCTACCCCTATTTTTTCCAAGGAAAAGAGGTACCAGAAAAGCGACTTATCAAGCCATCCCCAGAGAAGGACGATCAGGATGATTAAAATCCAATCGGTTAGCTGTGGCGACTAGAGCGAACGATCGCCCCGAGGACCGCAATCAGAAGATGCCATGCGGCTCGTAGGTAGCCATGCCTTACCAGAGATGCTCCTTCGCGTGCGGCGGTCAACAGCCAAAGGAGGTCGCTGGGCAATCGGTAGGACTGCAAACGATAGCAGTGCCTGCAGCTTTCCTGCTTCATTTTCCATCGCCACAATTCCGATTTTCCGGCACGCGACGGATCATCGATTTGATGCCATGACACCGCTTGCGTGTCGCACCAAATCTGCCAACCGTTTTTTTTGAACCTCTCACAAAGTTCAAGATCCTCGTAATACATAAAAAAACCTGGGTCAAAACTTCCCGCCTCACGCAACGCAGCGCAACGCAACATCATCGTATGGCCCCAAACATAGTCCACCTGCATCGGGGGATCCGAGGTTCCCGAGTAGGACTGCCCGATTCCAGGGACGCGCTGCCACAACGGAAGCCAGCTTTTCCAAGCACCGCCATACAGCAGTCGGGCGCTCTCCAGATGCTCTGGATCTCCCGAAAATGTTCTGCATCCGACTACGCCTGCCTCGGGGGTTCGGTCGATGAGATCCACCATGGAGCAAAGGCTCCGGCAATCCAGTTGAGCATCCTGATTGAGCAACAGGACCATTTCCACTCCTCGTTTCATCGCTAAGGAAATTCCCTGGTTGCAGGCCTTACCAAATCCACGATTTGTCTTGTTTCGCAGGAATGTGATTTCGGGAAACAACTCTTCTGCGGAATCCACCGAGCCGTCGGTCGATGCGTTATCGACGACGATTGTCTGCAGGGACAAGAGCGATAGGCTCACGACAGATTTCAAACAAGCGTGCAAGGCAGCACCACCCTGGTATGCTGGAATCACCACGCAAAGTCGCACCGGCTTTTCGGATAGCACCTCATGCGGGCGATCAGTCATTGGATTCAATAGCCTTGTGGAATGGAGTCCGCCATGTATCCATTGCGAGATTGAGTCTTATTCGATTGCAAAAGAGAACTCCAATTGCGTCAGTCCGCTTTACTGCCCTGAACCCCATGCCGAGCTCAATTCACTTACCTCCAGTGCTTCCAGCACCACCTTTCCACCCCGCGCTTCTAGGAAAAGTCTTCGATTTTCGAGATTCGTGTTGTAAGGCATCGGCATGTAACAGAGTCCATCGCTGGCGAAAACCTCTACCCCCGTTCGGTCCGCCAGAATAACAAGACGCTGTCGGCCATCTCGAAGTGGCGCCGGTGCTTTATGCCCCGCTACACTCAACTCCTGCTTCCCAAAATCGTACTCGATCATCACATCCCGAATGTTGAAGACCAACTCCTTGGCGTCTCCGGGTCGGAAGGATACGTCAACCTCCAGCAATTCGGCAGCGATCGGCCCCAATGGATTGGGATCTCCCGGCTGAAGGCTCTCAAGATCGAACGTGTGAGTCTTCTGGCGAAGCTTCTTCAGTTCCTGGACTGGACGGTAGGTCAGCCTCGGTCCCACCTCCGTTTGCAACAACCCCAACTCCAAAGGTACGGTCATGCTCTGATTGAACGGCATTCCCTTGGTCTCGGTTCTCCACCATCCGATCAGAATGCGTCGCCCGTCGGGAACATCGCTGAACGACTGCGCTGCATAGAATCCCTTTCCTCTCTGACCGGTCAAATGCATCGCGTCCGGCCAGAATCGCTTGCCATCGAAATCTCCCAGCCCATAATCGCTGTTGGCTGCCATCAGCACCCACTTCCTGGAATCCCCTCGGCCCTCTACTGGTAACTCAAAAAAGTCGGGGCATTCGAATAGAAAGCCGGCCCCTGGTCGGTCGCCTGGGGTGATGCTGGCCAGTTCCCACTCCTTCAGATCGGGGGAGGTGAAGAAGTGAATCGTGTGCTGCCCCTGCCATTCGACATAAAGCACCATCACCCACTGATCCGATGATGCATGCCAGAAGACTTTAGGGTCCCGGTTGCCGCCCGTTACCTGAGGAAGAACAGGATTGCCTCGGTACTTTGTGAATTTCCTACCATCCGTGCTGTAGGCGATCCCCTGCACCGTTGGATTTCCGGCCGCCGTGTAGATCAACACCAGAGGTGGATTCTCCTGGCTGCCAAGTCCGCTAGTGTTTTTCCAGTCGACCACCGCGCTACCGCTGAACATGGGGCCCATTGCATCGGGCGGAAGAACATCCCCTAACTCTTCCCAGTGAACTAAGTCTTTGCTGACGGCATGCCCCCAGTGCATATTTCCCCACGACCAGCCATACGGATTGTGCTGGAAGAAGAGATGGTATTCGCCCCGATAGAA